>JARBUG010000276.1 GCA_029239785.1 Symbiobacteriaceae bacterium
CCTTTCATCCGGTCGTCCTTGACCTTTCATCCGGTCGTCCTTGACCTTTCATCCGGTCGTCCTTGACCTTTCATCCGGTCGTCCTTGACCTTTCATCCGATTGTCCTTGACCTTTCATCCGGTCGTCCTTGACCTTTCATCCGGTCGTCCTTGACCTTGCATGTGGTTGGTTGGGCGCCGGCTCCGGCCGCCGGCCCCTGGCTCGGCCCTGCCCCGGCGCCCTCTGGGGGCCCACCCCCCAGGCCGCCTGCCTCTGCGCCCACTTTTGCATAATAGCACCGAGGTTTCTCGTGTACGGATGGTCGGAGCCGGCGAAAACCCCCGTTTGCGGGGCGAAATCGGGCTCTCCGCTCACCCCCGCACGGGTTTTCGAGGGGCCGGCGTGCAAATCCGGGCGGACGCAAACTAGTTGGGCGCCCTTCGGGCGCCGGACACCTGGCTCCGGCCCTGCCCGGCGCTCTCTGGGGGGCAGGAACTGAGGGGCGGCCCGCAGGGCGCCGAGCAAGGTCGCATACGTTGACCCGGAACTTGTCGAAGAGCCCAAAAATCTTACAAAGAAGTTTTTGCACATACCGAACCTAGCTCAGCCTCATACCGTAATCATATTTGAGAGTCGCTATACATACAGTTTCCGCCCACCAATCTTCGCCGCGATCCAATCCTGCGCCCATAAGGAGGTTCCCGCCCATGGCCCAGCCCAAGAAACCGGACGACCCGCAGAACCAGCCCGAGAAGTTCATCATCCCCATGGCCCAGGACCCGGCCAAGGCAGCCGCCGAAGCTGCCGCGCAGGCCGCAGAGGAAGCGGCCCGCCAGGCTTCCGGCCAGGCCCAGCCCCCGGACATCAAGAACCACGTGCCCAACAACTCGGGCCGCACCCTCCGCATCAACACCAACTCCTCCGACCGGGTCATCCGGCGGAACCATCAGACCGCCTTTGTCTGGCTCAATTCGCCGGGAACGCTGATCCTTGGCATCGCCTCCAAGTGGAAGTACGAAGACAACGCCAAGGTCCGCAAGGCGGAGCTGACGAACGGGAAGATCGAGAAGATCCGCTGCGCCCGTTACGATGACGAGATGGTCATCCATTCCTGGGTGACGGACAGCCTGGACCCCGACGGCATTCCGGTTACGGAGACGAAGGGTGGCCTTCAGGCCAACATCGCCCCGTGGCTGTTCAAGGAAGGGATCGCCCCGGACCCCGGCATCAACCAGAAGTTCGACCTCAATGACAGCCCTGAACTGATGCTCGGACTGCCCGCCCTCTGCTTCAACATGACGAAGGCCAAGAAGGTCACTCGCGTCGACCCGTCCGAGAAGAAGGCTGCAGAAGGTGAAGCGTCCACCAAGGATACCAAGAAGCGTAAGCAGGACGTCCCCGCTGCGGACGACGAAAACGAATAGGCATAGGCAGACCCCCGCAGGCACCTGCGGGGGTCATTTCATGCTACCGATGCACAGGCGCCCCGGGCGGGCGCCGCACCACCGCCGGGTCTTCCGCCCCAAACGCCACGGGCCAGACCGCCCCTGCGGCCCCAACCGCCGCAATCACCCCGGCCACGAAGGCCACCACATACAGTGGCCGGCTGAGCGCCGGGGTAGTCGCAACGAAAGACCCATGCGCAGCCAGCGCCCCCACCATCGTCACCGTGCCAACGGCGAACAGCCGGAACCCCCGGCCCAGGTCGCCCACGTACGCCAGCGCCCCGATCATCGCCGCGGTCACCAGCGCCAGCAACTTCAGGTGCAGGAACGCGATCACCAGATTCCGCTCCAGCGCCATCTCCATCCACCCGGGCGCCAGCGGCAGCCACTCCAGCACCGCCTTCACCGCCAGCGCCCCGCCGGCCAGCAGCCACCAGGGCTTGACCACCGCGGGCATCCGCCGCACCAACGGCGCCACCTGCACCAAGTACAGCACCTGCGCCAGGCTCAGCCCGATCCCGGCAGTCACGCCCACCGCCGTCAACGAACCCGCCAACCCATAAGGCATCAGCAACCGCAGCGACGCGGGCACCATCAGCGTCAGCATCAACAGCGCCTGCAGACGCGCCAGCCCCCGGCAAGGCAGGCCGCCAACGAACGCGCCGACCACACCCATCATGGCGACCTCCATCCACCCGTCGCCGTAGGCCTGCAGGAACAGATAGACCCCGCTGTTATACAGCACCGGGGAGGACGTTTCAAACACCACCCGGGTCAGCAGAATCAGCACCGTGCTCAGGGTGGAGACCAGCAGCATCACCACACCCACCCCGATGAGCCACAGCGCAGCCGGCCAATCGCGCACAGCCCGCCCCCGCACGTTCTGCCAGAAGACGTAGGCAAAGCAGAACCAGACCACCTCGTTGACCGCCGAGAACGCGATCGACGGTGCGGCATACCCCCAGAGCGCAAAGGTAACCAGGGCGCCGCCCACCGCCCAGGGCGACAGGGCGAGCAGCCACTTCATCGGCCGCGGCGCCGCCAGGGGGCGCCCGGTCAAAGACGGCAATACATACAGAACCAGCCCCATCAGCCCGAGGCCGGCCCAGCCGAAGTAGGCCGTGTGGCTGTGGGCGTGAATCAGGCTCCCCCACGCAAAGGGCGCCGGGTTATAGATCCAGACGAAGGCCGTCCGCAGCCAGATGCCGAGCACCAGCACGACCAAAAACCAACGTGTGGACGACCGTATCAGCACCTGATCTGCCTGCATGACGGCACCGCCTCCCTCTCTCCTCTACGATATCCGAAAAATAAAGCGCGGACACGTGACGGGCGTCACAGTGTCCACGCAATGCAACCCGACCAACTCAGGCGTTATACCCCGTAAAGGAGAGGGTCCGCACCTGGCCGGGCATATGTAGCTCTTCGAGCTGCTTCAAAGCGGTCTTCAGCACTTCCATTTGCAGCGCCTTGTTATCGGCGGTGCCGAGGCTGTGGCCCCACTTGAAGCCCGCCGGGTTGATCGCCCGGGGCGGGCGCTGCTGCTCGGAGGAGTCCTTGTCGGTGGTAATCAGGACCGTGGGGATGCCGGCCATCTCAATCGCCCGCTGAACCGCAACGACCGTGCGGTGGCAGAGCGGTCAGCCGGCGGTCAGGAGGACGGCGTCGACGGGCGAGCGCTCGATCTCCTTGGCGACGGCGGGCGCCGTTTCGTTGTAGTACTTCTGCAGGCGCAGGCTGTAACCCATCAGCGTCAGGTTCTTTTCTGCCACCCCGCCGATGAACCCCTCGGCCTGCAGTTCACGCAGCCGCTCGATGGGGAAGATGACGTTCATGTCCTGGTTCGCCTGGGTCCGGTCATAGTGCTCCTCGGGCGCCCCGTGGGTGATCATCAGATCGGCCATGTTCACGTCGCCGGGCAGGACCCGCCAGGTGTCGTCGCCCTGGGTGTTGAAGGGCTCCTGATCCTTGAGATGGACACCGGCGGTGGAGACGATGGCGATCGTCATCTCCGACAGCTTCCGGGTGACGGGGGTGTATGGCACGCAGCGTCTTGACATATCGGCCATCTGCAAAACCTCCTGTGTACAGCACAGGCGGGAAGCCCCTGACTTCCCGCCCAGATGCGTCGTCGTGGCGGAATCTCCGGCCACAATCGATCCGTTACGGCAGCTTGCGGAGGATCTCGAAGAGCTCCTCGTTGTCGGGCTGCTCACCGATGGGATGGACGTCGATGAACCGGATGACGCCTTCCTTATCGATGATGAAGAGGGACCGCTCGGAAGCGCCGTAGGCGGGTTCGCCTTCGTTCGTGCGGAGAACGCCGAACGCCTCGGATACTTTGCCGTGCGGATAGAAGTCGGAGAGCAGCGGATAGCTGATGCCGCCGATGGACTTGGCCCACGCCTTGTGGCTCGGAATCGAATCCACGCTAATACCCAGAACCTGGGTATTGTACTCCTCGAAACGAGAGAGGTCATCCTCGTACGAGGGCATCTGGGCGCCTCAGACGGGGGTCCAGTCGAGCGGGT
>JARBUG010000006.1 GCA_029239785.1 Symbiobacteriaceae bacterium
CCATTTCGTAGTCCCGGTTTCGGCAGTATTGGGTGTATTCGGCACCGCGCCGTATGGTGATGCTCTCCAATACATCGTTCACCAGGGTCAGGTGGTGGAAGGCCCATTTCCCCGGCTCCATGCCCGGGCGTACGGTGAAGGTGGCTGTGGGACCGGTGACGCCCCTGGTCACAGGAACCGTGATCATCTGTTTGCCAGAGGGGCTCTCAAGCACGACCTCACCGCGAATGATCCAACTGCCTTCCGACCGGGCCGTAATCGCAATAGCAACCTTGTCGCCCACCTTTGCCACAGCAGGTGTGAAGGTGAGGCCGTTGAAATTGGGCCTGGTGCTGAGGCCGGAGGCGGGAACTTGCAGAGAAAGCACTAGCAGCAGGACTAACATAGCGGCGGCGACTCGGCGAAGAAGATACCGTGTGTGCATCGTTCTGGCCACCAACCTTCCGATGATGATAACAATGTACATATTACAACAGTTCTGTGGTTTCAAAAATAGCGGCGCATCATCTTCGGGTCGGAAGATGATGCGCCGCTTTCGCTACCTGGGTTGGTCGTAGGTAACTGGGAGGGTCTCGGATGCCGGATTGCCGCCCGGGGAGGGTAGCGCTTACCAACGGGAATGGCAGGACTGTGACCACCACACGGGTGGGCGAGCGCTCCGGGAAGGTCGGGTATGTCCATTCCCAATTTGACCGTTTCCCCTTCGTCCATTCCGCGCATGACGGTTCCTGCTGCAACACCACCCGCACGAACTGCGGCAAATAGCTGCCCGGCTTCACCGGCAGAGCAAACGTGCCCCCTGCCGGAACTTCATGGCGGGTCAAGGTACCCCGTGTGATTGTTCCTGGCCAGTAACCTTCAGGTGATGATAACGATATGGATATTACAGCATTTCTTTGGTTTCAGAAAGGTTCGCTTCATTGACGGCTTCCTCTCAAGAGGCTGAGGAGATGGCCGCCGCACGCCTGCGCAGCCGGGCGCCCACGAACGGCAACGGCAGCAGCAACACGAGCGTCAGCACGGCGAAGAACCGCATGCCCGGCAAAATGCCCCAGGCTGTGGCCAGCCAGCCGCCGCCCAGCATGCCGACAAAACAGGCCGTCTCCTGCCAGGCCGTTGCGGCCGCGAAGACCCGCCCGAGGGCGTGGCCCGGCGCCTCTTCCTGGACCCGGGTGTTGAACAGCACCGATGCCAGCGTAAAGACGATGCCGTCAAAAACGCTGAGCGCCAGCATCAGCGGCACGTTGTAGGCGAAGGTGTACCCCAGCCAGACCAGGGAAGCGAAACCAAAGCCCAGGAACATGAGGCCGTTCCTGCGCAGCTTATGTCCCCAACGCTCCATGACGGGGCCGACAAGCAGACTGGCACCAAAGTAGGCCGAAATCGACCAGCCCAGCACGTCGGCCCCGCGGTGCAATACGTCCGCCACGAAGGGGTAGAAGAGGGCGTTAATTGCCCACATACCCAGTTGGAAGGCGGCGTTCCCGAGCAGCAGCAGCAGAATATCGGGCCGGGCTTTGAGAATGGCCCAGGGGCCGTCTGCCCGGGCGCCGGCCTCAGCAGCGGCAGGTTCGAGCGACTCCACCTGGTGGACGAAAGCCATGGCCAGGGCCGGTGCCAGGTAGCTCAGGGCGTTGACCAGGAAAGCCCAGCCCGGGGCCGAATGCACAAGGAATGCACCGGCGACGATGGGGCCGACCAGTTCGACCGTGCCCGTAATCGTGGATTGGCGGGCGTTGGCCTTCATGAGGTTCTCCTTGCCCACGAGCTGGCGCAGCAGGCGGGCCCGTGCCGGCGCCGCAAACGCGGCAACGCTGCTGCCCGCGAAGTTGAGCGCCAGAATGGTTGTCGGGTCGTTGGTCGGAATGTAGAGCAGTGTCAGCAGAAAGCGCAGCAGGTTGGCCAGAGCGAACAGCTTTTGATTATCAAAGCGATCAGCTGCCCGCCCCGTCCAGCGGGACCAGAGGACAAAGGGAATGCCGCCCATGGCCATCTGCAGGGCGGCGGCCATGGGCGAGCCGGTCAGGGCATAGGTCAGGGTGGTGACGGCCAGGGTCTGAAAGTGATCGCCAAACCGGGAGATGCCGGCGGCGAGGGTGATCATCCAGAGGTTACGTTGCACGCGGTCGAACGCCATCGGTACCAGATCCTTTCGTATCGGACTGCAGGCATAGAAAAAAGCCGTGGCAGAGGAAGTCCTCCTCTGCCACGGCCGGGGTTGTTCACCGTGGGTCTCAGGCTATCGCTGAGAAAGAGGTGTGCGCGAGGCCCATAAGGGCAGACTTTCCCCCTCCCCATGCGACGCAACCATAGCCAGCGCCTGCTTCACCAGCCAGAGCGGGATGCGCACAACCTTCACCTCCTTTTGACAAAACCAGCGTAACAATAGCACAACCATAATTTCCTGTAAAGTGGGCAGAATACGGACAGGTCATCGCCACCGAGAGGAGCGCATCAACATGGCATACGATGAAGTGGACGAAATCGCCAATACCACGGGATACGACGGCTCCGCGGCCGGCCTTCAGCAGCGGCAGGCGGCCCTGGTTTCCCGCTACGGCGACGGCACAGCGACCGCCAGCGCCGGCACGGCGCAGCATACAGTCATCAGTTCCGGCTGGGGGACGCTGTCCAGCGCCGGATCCGACGGCTCGGGCGGCACGCTTGCCAGCACCGGCAGCACCCAGGGGGACATGATCGGACAGACCATGTAGATAAAAAAGGGCGCCTGGCAACTGCCGGGCGCCCTCCTACATACTACCTGACCTGCAACTGTCCGTTCAGCAGGAGGCGCCCCAGCGCCAGTGCCACTTCACCCCGCTCTGCCGGCGAGTTCGGTTCCAGCCGCTTGCCATACCGTTCCGTCAGCATGTTCATTTTCATGCCGATGTATATGCTAGGCCGGGCCCACTCCTGCACATCGCGCCAGTCCACGTTGCTCAGGGTGGTGGATTTCTGGGCGGCCAGCATTTCGGGTACGTCGGCTGCCCGCAAGAGCATGACCATCATCTCCGCCCGGGTGACCGGGGCCTCGGGATTGTAGACAAACCCGGTCTCTGTCTCGTAGCCCTTCACCAGCCCGGCGCGGTAGACCGCTTCCACGTAGGGCGCAAACCAGTCGGTTGCCGCCACATCGCCGAAGGCACCGGCATAGGGCTTGGACACATCCAGCCCGGCCGCCAGGGCGAGCAGTTTGGCCAGTTCGGCTCGGGTCACGGTGTTGGCCGGTTTAAACGATCCATCTGCGTACCCGTTGGAAATCTGCATATCCTTCAGGAGTTCCACGGCCCAACGGGCTGCGTGGGTATCATCGACATCGGTAAAGCTCCGGTTGTTATCGACTACGAACGGGAAGTTTGACAGAACGGTAAATCCGACCGGATTGACCGCCTGAAGCGTCATGACGTGGCGTCCGTCCGCCATGGGACGGGTGTCCACATTTACGGTGCTATCCGGGTTGAGCAGCGTGTTGCGCGCCGCGCCATCCACATACCAGGCGCCTTCGGAAGGGCGGGGGCTCTTGGGAGCGATCAGCACCGGCAGGGCGCCGACCTGGCGCATGGTCAGCGGCAGGTTGGTCGTCAGCTTCGCCAGGGGAATGGTGTAGGCCGTGGCACCCTTCATTTCGATGGTGTACTTGCTGGCCGGCAGCGTGAAGAGCGAGCGGATGGAGATGACGTACTTCCCCGCCGGCAGGTCGAGCTGCAACGGGTTGGAGAGCGGGTGGAGCCGCTCGGAGACGAGGTTCTCCCCGTCCACCGGGCGGACCGAGACTTGATAGTAGCCCAGGGGTGTCGAGGAGAGGGTGAAGGAAGTCAGGCCGCCAGCCACGGCGATGGGGAACTGGTGCTCCTCGCCGGCCTCAATTACCTGCTGGAGGGTGGATGTTACCTTGTTGGCCACGGTGGTGGTCGTCGTGGTCTGGTAAATGTGCCGGTTCTCGTCTTCCACTTCCAGCACCACGAGGTAGGTGCCGTCGGCAGTGCCGGTGGTGACCCAGGCCACTGAGTTGGCGGCGCCGGCCTGGCCCGCAGCGATGGACGAGGTGCGGCCGGTCTCGGAGGCGACGTCGATATACTGGAGCCGCCACGCCCGGGCGATGCCGCTGAAGTTCAGGTCGATGGGGAGGGCGCCGCTGACGATTTTCGGGAGCGTCAGCTGTGCTGTGACGGTGCCCGGCTCCGTCTGGGGCAGGCCCCACCGGTTGTCAACCATCACGACGACATCGTAGTACTGACTGTGCCGGTTGGTGTCGAAGATCTCCAGCCGCAGGGTGAACTGGCCGTTGGCCTCCGACCGGGTATACCAGTGGTAGGTGTCCTCCCGGAGGGCGCTGCTGTACATGCGGACCCAGGTGTCAGTGCCGGCCTGGGAGGCGGGTTGCTTTAATAGGTCCCACTCGACCGCGGTGTTGTCGACGTTCACCTTCACGGCGACGGTGCCAGTGGCGACGGGGACGATACTGATGGTGCCGAAGGCGGTGCCCGGCTCTGTCAGGGGAACGCCGGGGCGATTGTCAAAGGTGATGGTGACCTGGTCGACCGTGCCCCAGGTGCTGCCGACCCGCTCCTCAAGGCTGAGCGTCCAGACCCCGTCCTTGAAGCGCTTGGTGTCAAAGTGGACGTATTGCGTGCCAAGGACCGCATCCTTGTTCAGGGTATAAATGGTCTGCTTTGTCGGGTAGTCGCCGGGGCGCCCCAGTTCAGCCACCAGACGCCAACCCTCAACGGATTGCAGAATGTCGATCCGGGCGCCGATCACGCCGGTCAGGATATTTGCCGGCAGTGTCAGCTTCATTTTCGGTGTCACCGCAAGAACCGACGCAGGCATTGGCAGCAACGTAAGCAGGACCGCAGCCGTGAGCAGCATGGCCGCAAGCCGCTTCCAGCGCAGAGACATGGGCGCCCCACCTTCCTCCATGGATAAGCGTATGTATGAATAGCTTAACACCTTTGGAAGATCGCCCCATGAACTGACAGGTTCATTCGCGCCTGGGACCAGCGCCTCAGGGGTCGGGACAGATGGAGACCCACCCGGACGGACCGGGTGGGCCTAGGTCCCTATTGCGCCTGAATGACGCCGCACGCCAGCCTGCGCCCGGCATCTCCCGAGGGCTGTGACCGGTAGTCATCGGGGTTTTCGTGGATGATGACCGCCTTCCCCACGACATCAGCCGCCGTAAAGCGATTGGTGAAGAAGCTCATCATGGCCCTGCCGCCGTTGGAGAAGAGCACCGGGAAATCGCCGGCGTGGTTGCCATGGGGCTGATTATCGGGGTTCCAGTGCTCGCCCGCCGCCTTGAACGGGTCGCTCCGGTCGCCCACGTCGCAGCTGCCGTTGATGTGCAGGTGGAAGCCGTGCGGACCTACGGGTTTGCCGCCCTCGGGCGCCGGCCGGAAAGCGGGCAAACCGCTTACAGCAACCGCCACCCAAGTCCCGCCCTGCATGGTCGTGAACTCCACGACCCCTTCGATGCCCGGCGCCAGCGGCCCGCCTGTGATGCGGGCCGCCGCCCGCATGGGGACCGCCTGCTGCGAACCGTATGGATACATCCCGCCGCCGCTCCAATACACCTGTACCCTGCTCCCTTCCGGAAGTGCTGGTAACAGGCTATGCGGTAGGGAGAGCAAGGACCCGCTTCAACTGGCCGATGTTGATCTCGGTAGGGATGCCCTCATCATCCCAGTGGTTGCGGCAGCCCGCATAGTCGAGCAGCACGCACTGGGCCGGAAGACCCAGGGCCTGGGCCTTCCAGCCCCCGGCCACCAGGTTCGTGACGCAAGCAACACCCACGATGGCTATATCGCTGGTGGCAGTGCCGCCGCTCCCGGAGAAATCCGATTCGTGTGGGAGGATGCGCACACCAAAGCCGTACTTCTCGCCGAGTTTGGTCAGTTGGTGGACCCGGCAGCGCGGCTCGCAGGCGCCGCAACTGAGGCCCATGCCGGACGGTTCGGCCTTGCAGTCCGCCTCGGGCAGCGCCCGCATGCAGGCCGGCACCAGCACCACCTTACGGGGCCTGGCCACGAAATCGGCCCGAAACGCCCGGTTCATGATTTCTGCACCGACCATGTTCAGGTGGTATTCGACCCGCTTGCGCCCCGTGAAAATGACGTCCTCCCGCCAGCGGTGGCAGGGGTACTCCTCGCTCAGGAAGCGGTCGACGCCCTCGGTGTAGCCGCCCAGTGCCTCCAGGCTGCGATCTTCGAACCAAATGGCGAGAGCCACCGCCGTTATGAGATGGTCTGCGGTTTCGGCGGGCGGCAGAGCGGCGAAAAAGTCCCGCCAGGGCCGCAGGTGCGCCACTTCCTGCCGGAACTCGCCGGTGGCGGCGAGCCAGTCGAGGAGCTTGTCCAGGTACTCCACCGTGAACCAACCGGCCATGGGGTCGTCCTCCGGCTCCAGGAAGAGGGTGGCGAGAATGCCCCGAGCCCAGTCGATGGTCGGCTTCAGGGCTTTGCACTCCTGCCGCCATGCGGCCAGGCGGGCAAGCACCGCCGCAGGGAGTGTGCCCAGTTCGGTCGCATCGTCGCTGTAGATGTGCCACAGCGTGCCCAGGGAGAGCAGTTCCAGCATGCGCTCTTCTCTTGACAGCGAAGGGTTGGCACGCTGGAAGTCACCGAGCAGTGGTCCGGCCAGTTCCTCGCATTGGGTGAGAAATTCGTCCGTAAAGGCCGCTGCATCTGCATAGTATTGATCGGAGTTCTGGGCGCCCGCCCGCAGCGAATAGGTGATGATCTCCATGGTCGGTCTGCTCCTTGTGGGCCTGTTTCGCGTCTCATGATGCGCGAGCAGGCAGAAAAGTTCAAGCCTGAATCGTTGCACTGGCATGTGGGAGGAATTCCCTAGCCTGTGAAGAAAGGAACTTGAGCACCTGGAGATGCTTCTATATGAGAAGCGCGCTGCGAGCCAGGAACCGACTGGGAAGGGGCAAATCAACATGGCATTGACGCCGATGGATATCTATAACAAGGAGTTTAAGACCGCCTGGAAGGGGTACAACCGCGACGAGGTGGACGCGTTTCTTGACCAGATTATTATCGACTTCAAGTCATTGTTGGAGGGCGACGGCGAAGTGAAGACCTCGCCGGATGAGGTGCGCCTGAAGCGATTTGGCCGCGCCACCCGGGGCTACGAAGCGGACGATGTCGATGCGTTCCTGCTGCAGGTAGCCCAGGACTTCTCCGAGTTGCTGGGCCAGCGACGCAGGGCCGAGGAGGCTGCCCGGGCCAGGCGCGCCGGGGCGCAGCGGGTGGCGCCCGTGGCGCCGGAGCCCGCGCCCGTGGCGCCGGAGCCCGCGCCTGTAGCGCCGGAGCCCGCGCCCGTGGCGCCGGAGCCTGCGCCCGTGGCGCCGGAGCCTGCGCCCGTGGCGCCGGAGCCCGCGCCCGTGGCGCCGGAGCCCGCGCCGGTCGCACCGGCGCTCCCGCTTGATCTCACCCCCGAGCCCCAGGCGCAGCCCCTGGCCCAACCTGCCCCAGTCTCCGTCACGCAGGCTTATGCCCCGCCCGCCCGGGCCGGTGCCGGCGCGCTGCCTGTCGAAATCCCCGCTGGCGCTGGCATAATCCGGCTTAGCCTTTCGGGTGGGCGCATCTTCCTGACAGCCGAATCCCAGGACCTGACCGTACGCAAGGAACTGGATGCCGCCGCTGCCCGCCGACTCGGCGAAGCCCTGCTGCGCATGACCGACTCCCTCGAACGCTAATAGCAAGGCCGGGCGGCACGCCCGGCTTTTTCGCGTCAATCTACTAGTACAGTCTCTTCCTGATTCCACTGGCAAACAAAAACCCCTGACCGTAGATGGTCAGGGATTACAAGCTATTCACCAAAACCGCTCTCGAAAAGGCTGGCCAGGGCTGCCATCGCTTCCGTTTCCTGCGGGCCGGAACACCGAACCGAAATGTTTGTCCCCTTCGACGCCCCCAGCGACAGGACGGAGATGAGGCTTCGGGCGCTCACTTCCTTGGGTCCGTTTCTCACAAAGACATCGGTGCCCGGAAAACGCAGCACGGTCTGCACAAAGAGCGCAGCAGGACGTGCATGCAGTCCGCTGGCATTCGCCAGGATAAAGTCACGCTCGATCAAATCCGGCTGTGGCCCCCTTTCGGTGGAATTCTCTGGACCGAGTATACCCCGTGCCTCTCGGGCGGTCAAGGAAAGCGACCTGTCGACAATGTCCGCAGATTTCCAGCCGAGCATGTCTGTTTATCTCGCAATGTGACGATAAGAAGGTACGTTTGTTCGCTTGACTCTGCCCAATAATGGAATAAAATGGGGATGTACACCGGCCACGTAGTGGGATGGAAGGGGTGTGGTTGTGGAGCAAAATGTTCACCTGCAGCAACTCTGGGAAGTGCGCAGGTTCAGCGATGCAGGAGCAGAATACCAGCGGCTGCTTACGACCGGTGTGGCCGATGCAGAATCACACTTGCTCGGCGCTCTCGTATCACGATTCCAACCTGACCCCGACTACCGCCTTGCGAGGCAGGCGCTGGAACTGGCGGAAGCCGCCCAACCGACAGGTGTCACCTTAGGCAAAGTTCGCTTGGCCATGGGCAACCTCCTCCGGGAAATCGGCGAAACAACAGCCGCCATTGAGCGCTACCAGGCCTTCATTCAAGGCGTGGGCGAGTATAAGGCGCTCCAGGCCGTCTGTATGGGCGTTGCCCACTACAACCTCGGGCTGGCTCTCCGGTGCGCCCGCCGGTTCGACGAGGCCGTAGCCGCCTACGAAAGTGCCTGCCAGGAATTCCGAGCCAACGACTTCCCCGACTACCTGCGACAGTGTCTGCAAAACATGGCCTGGCTGCACTGCCTCATGGGCAACGTCCGCGACGCCGAGTCTGCTTTGGTAGAGTCCGAGGAACTCTGCGAATCCGCCGAAGCCCGCTGGCAGCAGCAAGTTGGCTGGGCTTATCTCGAGGCCATCAGCCAGGAGCACGCCAGCGCCCTGTCACGGTGCGACCGCATCATCAAGGCGGAAGGGGAAGCCTCGCCCGAGGTAATCAGTCACGCCTACTGGGTAGCTGGGCAGGTAGCCCTTTCACTGGGGCAGGTCGACCAGGCCAGCGTATTGGCAGACCATGCAGTGACCTGGTCCATGCAGGTGAAAGGCGACATTCGCCCCATGCATGACGCCAACAACCTGCGAAGAGACATAAACCAAAGGAAGATACATAAAGATCGATCGGGGGCTTAGCGCCCCCCTTCCATAAAAATGATTTTCGCTCAGAGCGAAAGGGAGGATTTCCTAATGCGGAAGACGTTTGCTATGCTCCTGGTCACCGGTGTTCTGTTGGGAGTCGTGGGGACAGCCTTTGCCGGCGAAAACGGCACCATTTGGCCGACGGGGTCGAAAATCCAAGGCACCAAAGTGAAGCTCATGGAGAACGGAAGCATTTGGCCGTTTTAATCAAACCGTAGGTTTTCGCTGCGGGCGAAACAAACCCACCCTCGGTATCGAGGGCGGGTTTGTCGTCGTCTCGGGCAGTTATCGGGCTACGGCTGCCACCCCAAGGATTTCATCCATCAGTTGCGTTGCAGGCACGCCGGCGTGCATCTCTTGCTGGAGGCGGGCCACTTGCGTCGCCCGTTGTGGGTCGGTAATGACCTGCACTTCCACCAGCTGGGGGAACTGGGCGAGCACGCGCTTCCGGATGTTCTGCTGCAGTGTGGGGCTGATTGCAGGCCATACCTGCGGGTCGATGCCAACAAAGGCCACATTCCCGACAATGACCGCCGATGCGCCCATCGCCTGGGTGGCCGCCCCGCTGGCGCTTCCGGCTCCGGCCGGGCTGCCAACGGCCCCGGCCGTGTGTGTCATCCCAATGCCGCCGTCCGGGGTCCCGCCGGGCGAATGCGTAAAGCTTCCACCCTGAATCACATTCGCAGCAAACGCCGACACACGCGTGCTAAAGTCAGGCTGGGGCTCCGGGCGCCGCATCGGGCCGGCACATCCGGCAAGCAGTACAAGCGAGGCTGCCGCACCAAGTATGCGCCGGTTCATCAGCGGGGGCTCGACGAGGCGGGGGCCAGCCGCCGGATGATCTGTACGATATCAGCGTCGGCGCCGGTGTGTCCGGCGGTGGTCACGCGGGCGATCTGCCTGACCAACCCCGGCTCTGTAGTCACGTACACTTCCGTCACCTCAGGAAACTCCGACCGAACCCGATCCCGAAGGAATCCTTCGAGTCCGGCGCCGGCCGGGCCCCTGGCATCACCCGTTGTGCTGGCGGCATTCCCGCCCATCACTTGCCCCACTCCGATGGTCGTAGGATCGATGCCAATAAAGGCCCGGTTTCCTACGACCATTGTCGAAACCCCGACGCCCCGCCCGATGCGGGAGGTGTCGGCGCCGGTCATGTCCGCAGCCATGTCACGGCCGGCGCCAATCTGCCCAGCGCCCGCTCCGCCACCGCCGCCGTAGCCACCGGCAAGCGGACCGATCCACACGTTGGTGCCTCCGTTAATCACATCGAGCCCGGCCACATAATTGGAAATGCGCTGGCCCAGGTCGGCGGCAGGCGCAGGCGGAGTCCGCTGTGCCGTTTCGGTCCACGGCTGCGCCTGCGTCTCTCCCGCAGCCCCGAATCCCGCCCCCAGCGATCCGTATACGCTGCCCGGGGCGGCCCCGCCACCACCCATTGGTCCCTGGCCCAGACCGCCGCGTTGGGGTGCCGGCACAGCACATCCACTCATTAACACGGCCGAGAGGGTCGTGGCTAGCAAGCATTGCGTCAGGCGGTTGCCCATCTCGATCACCTCTTCGCTGTGGTCTACCGATGGGTAAGGTTCCCGAACAATCTCCCACTCATCCGGCGAATGATCGAGCCGGGCGCCGTTTGATGGTTCTTTCGTGTCAAGGAACTCCCCTCCGCACAGTGGAATAAGTCTGTACTTTGCCATTCGTCCCAGGAAGAGGTGGGGTCCTTGCTTCTGCGACGCTACGGTGGTCTGGCACTCGGAGCGCTGGTCCTGATTGGGTTTTGGGCCCTCAGCCTCATCAGCTACTTGCTCTTCCATACCACGGTGGAAATTACCAGCATGGTCGTTTCGTTCTGCATTTTTACCCTGGCCTGGAACCAGCGACGAACCATGGACAATGGGTACTTGCTCTTCGTGGGCCTGGCGTCCATATTCATCGGCATTGTGGACCTGCTCCACGCCATGACCTACAAAGGTATGGGCGTCTTCCCGTCCTTTGGGGCCGACCCGCCCACGCAACTCTGGATTGCCGGCCGGATTGTCCAGACGCTGACATTCCTCGCTGCTCCGTTCTTCCTTAACCGCAAGGTGCGCACCCTTCCCGTCATGGCAACCTACACCGTGCTGACGGCCCTGCTTTGCTGGTCAGTCTTCGCGGGCGTTTTCCCGGCCTGCTACATAGACGGCGTAGGCCTTACGCCGTTCAAAAAGGTGACGGAGTACGTGGTCTCTCTGCTTCTGGCTGTCGGACTCTACCTGTTCCGGCGGCGCAAGGAAGTCTTTGACCCGCTCATCTTTAGGCTCATGACCTGGACCATCGCCCTGACGATCGTAGGCGAACTCGCCTTTACCCTGTATAGCGGCGTCACCGACCAGTTTAACTTGCTGGGTCATCTCATCAGATTGGTTTCGTATTGCTTGCTTTATTTAGCCACTGTGCAAACCGGGCTGACCAAGCCGTTTTCCATGCTGTTCCGCAACCTCAAGCAGAGCGAGGAAGCGCTGCAAAAAGAGCGCAACTTCGTTTCAGGCGTCCTCGATTCGGCGGGCGCCCTGATGACCGTTGCCGACGCCAACGGCCTGATCATTCGGTTCAATCGGGCCTGTGAAGAACTCTCGGGATATAAGCAGGCGGACGTAGTGGGGCGGCGCCTAGTCGATTTCCTGACGCCGCCGGAGGACCGGGCCGAAATCCGCCGGGCCATGATCCAGTTGCAGCAGGGGCGGTCTCCGGCCGCCTTTGAGGGCCGGTGGATTCTTGCCAACGGGTCGAGCAGGTGGATCTCCTGGACGATCAGCCTCATCCATGGCGAGGACGGGAAGGTCCAGTATGTGGTCGGTTCCGGGCTGGATATTACCGAGCGCCGACAGGCGGAGGCCGAGTTGAAGGAGCGCGAGGAACGGCTGCGCATGATGGTCGACTCGGTTCAGACCGGTATGCTCTTGGTGGATAAGGAGACCCACGCCATCGTCAGTGCCAACCCGGCCGCGGCGGCCCTCATTGGTCTGCCGCCCGAGGCGATTGTCAGCCGCAGTTGCTCCGTATTCATCAAGTGCGCCGGACCCGATGGCGCCTGCCCGCTGGCCACCACCGGCCAGGCCCCGCTGGATGCCGTACTCAAGACCTTTGACGGGCGGGATCTGCCCATTCACCGGACGGCAGTGGCGGTTACGACCGACGGTCGCCAGCATTTAATGGAGTCCTTCGTCGACATGAGCGCGCAGAAGCTGATGGAAGAGGAACTCCGATCCCTGTCGATGATCGACGAGCTGACGGGGCTGTACAATCGGCGCGGCTTCCTGACACTGGCGCCCAAGGAGATGGCGGCAGCCGACCGTGTCGGCGGCAGTGTGGCGCTCCTCATGGTCGATATCAGCGGTCTGAAAGAGATTAACGATGCGCATGGGCATGCCGAGGGTGATCGCGTGCTCATCGCCATGGCGCATATTCTGCGGGAGGCGTTCAGTGAATCGAAGCTGATTGCCCGGTTCGGCAGCGACGAGTTTGCCGTGCTGGCCCCGCAGTTTGTGGGCGCCCGCCCGTCGATGCTGGTTGACCGGCTGGAACGACTGCTGGAGGACTACAATACCACCAACAGCCGCGATTACGAAATTCGGGTCAATACGGGCGTGGCGCGGACCCAGCCGCAGAAGCCTTCGTCCGTGCACGATCTGATGAACCAGGCCGACAACGCCCTGTATGTAGAAAAACGGCGGCGGGTGATGGCGCGTTAACCCTGTTGTGGCGATGCGAGTTCGAGGGAACGCTACGCGGGGAGGGATGTGCAAATGGCAGCCAAAGGCGCCGACCACCGCGTGCCGGGGCGCAATGAGCCCGATCCCGAGAACATCCGCCAGCGTTCATTCCAGGGTGGCGACGATGGCCTGACCTCGCCGGCAACCATGGAACTGGACTACGGTGACATGAAGTACAAGGACGGCGACGGCCCGTACGCCGAGTTTACAGCCCGGGGCGCCGGGTCAGGCCTGTCGGGCACCAAGGAAGCCGATTCCGGCGCATCGCCAGCCCTCTTCAGCGAGCCAGATCTGCGCTACGGCAAATAACCGACGGACGAGGGCGACTGCGCATGTGGCAGTCGCCCTTGCAATTTCACATCTCTCAGGAAGGGGCCGCCCGTGGGGTGTGTAACTACTAATCGTATGGGTTGTTGAAAGGTGGATGTTTCATGGCGGTGCATCATCTTGAGTCGGATCTCCGCACCTTGCGCGGACACTGGTCTCACGAGTTCGAGCCGGTTCTGACCATCGACCCCGGTGATACCGTTCGTTTTCGCACGCTGGACGCTCGCTGGTATGTGTCGTCGGATGGGCGGCAGTTTGAGCCCCGCCCGCAGGGTGCCGGTCACGCCCTGACCGGGCCGGTAGCCATTCGGGGCGCCGAACCGGGCATGGCCCTGGCCGTTCGTGTTGATAAGTTGCGCACGGGAGGCTGGGGCTGGAACGTCGCGGGCGGCGGGGCGTTCGGGGTCAACCAGTTTCTCGGGATGACCGAGCCGCCGGGGCTCGTCGTAAAGTGGACGCTGGACCCGGATGCGGGCACCGGCACCACGCAGTTCGGCCGCACCGTGCGGCTGCGCCCCTTCCTGGGCGTAATGGGCGTTGCGCCCGCGCAGCCCGGCCAGCACTCCACGACGCCACCGAGTGTCATTGGGGGCAACGTGGACTGTAAGGAATTGGTAGAAGGCTCCACGCTCTACCTGCCGGTGCAGGTGGCGGGTGCCCTGTTCAGTTGTGGCGACGGCCACGCCGCCCAGGGCGATGGCGAGGTCTCCGGCACGGCCATCGAATGCGGCATGGATGTTGCAGAGTTGACCTTCGATCTGGTGCGGCATTCGCGCTTGACGATGCCCCGGGCACACACACCGGCGGGCTGGGTAACGTTCGGATTCTCGGAGGATCTGAACGTGGCCATGGTCCAAGCGCTGAGCGGTATGCTCGACCTCATGGAAGAGCTGCATGGCCTGGAGCGGAAGGAAGCGCTGTCGCTGGCTTCGGTGGTGGTCGACCTGCGGGTTACTCAGGTGGTGAACCAGGTGCGCGGGGTCCATGCGGTGCTGCCCCACGGGGCGATCATGGGGGTGTAAGGCTGTGCTGTATCCTGCGTTGGACACGCCTTGTGTGATTGTGGACCTGGACGTGGTGGAGCGTAATGTGCGTCGGATTCAGGCCCTGGCCGATGCTGCCGGGGTGAAGCTGCGGCCCCATACCAAGACCCACAAGTCGGCCTTCTTCGCCCGGATGCAGTTGGAGGCGGGGGCCGCGGGTATTACCTGCGCCAAGCTTGGCGAGGCCGAGGCAATGGCCGCTGCCGGGTTTGACGATATTCTGATCGCCTACCCGTTGATCGGGCCCCTGAAGATGGCCCGGCTGGAGGCGCTGGCCCGCCGGGTAAAGCGGCTCCTGGTCAGCCTGGACAGTTATGAGGTGGCTGAGGTCCTGTCGGGTGTGGGCCAGCGCCTGGGGCGGCAACTCGAGGTCTACGCCGAGGTTGACACCGGCCTGCACCGGGTGGGCCGGGCGCCGGGCGAGGATGCCCTGGCCTTCTGCCGGGGGCTGGAGCGGTTCCCGGGCATTCGTCTGGCGGGTTTGATGAGCCACGCCGGCCCGACCTGGAAGGCCGGGTCGCATGAGGATTTGCTAGCCTTTGCCAGGGCTGAAGTGGCGGCCATGCTCGCCGTCAAGGAGGGCCTGGGGCGTCCTGACCTGGAGATCAGCGTTGGCGCCACGCCCATTGCGCACCTAGTTGGCGAGACGCCCGGCGTGACCGAAAGCCGGCCCGGCACCTACATTTTCGGGGACCGGAGCCTGATGGGGCTGGGTCTGGCGGCCGAGGCCGACTGCGCGGCCCGGGTGCTGACCACGGTAGTGAGCCATCCGGTGCTTGACCGGGCAGTGGTGGACGCCGGCTCGAAGTCGCTGGCCATGGATTCCCACCGGGACGGCGGGCACGGCCACGTGGTGGGTATGCCCGAAGTTCGGGTGGCGCGGCTGAGCGAGGAGCACGGGGTGCTGGAGTTCGGGCCTGGCACGGCCCTGCAGGTCGGCGCCCGCCTGGAGATCATTCCGAACCACGTCTGCCCGGCCGTCAACCTGTTTGACCGGGTATACGGCGTTCGGGACGGGCAGGTTGTCACTGAGATTGTCGTTGAGGGGCGGGGGAAGAACACCTAGTGCGACCCGCAGCCCTGGCAGCAAAAAACGACCGCCTGGGCGGTCGTTTTCGCTGCCTAAGGTGAAGTCTCCGCTTCCAGCCAGGTCAGCCAGCGAAGGGCATCCGCCGCCGATTCGCCGCACATTTCCGGGGTCGGGCGCAGAGAACGGCAGACTTCGGGCCGCTCGGGCTGCCCGAAGATGCGACAGCGGCCGTCGTCGGTCAGTTGGACGCACCGGACGCCGGCGGGTTTGCCGCCTGGCATACCCGGGATGGGCGTGGAGATCGACGGGGCGATACAGCAGGCGGCGCAGCCGACACGGCATTCCATGGGGTGACCTCCGTTACCAGTTCACCTCGACCGCGGTTCCCGCGGGCACCTTGGGGATTTGGACCATATGGTAGGGCTGCGTAAGCGCCTGGGTGACCATGGCGCCGGGGCCGGGGGTTGTCTGCTGAACGGTCACCTTCAGCTTGCCGCCCGACACTTCGACGCCGGTGATTTCGATGCTGTGGCCGCCGGTGTTCTTCTCGCCCATGTACACGGCCAGGACGGAGTGCTGGGTGAAGTCCATGGCGGGCGCAGCGGGCGCCGGGACCTGGTGGGCGCTGAGCTGCTGCCAGTTTGAGCGCCAGGCTGCCTCGTCGGAGATGAGGACTGCCTTGCGTTCCCTAATGCCCGAGTAGGCGCCGCGCTGGAGCGAGGTAAAGGCGAGGGCCTGGCCCTGGGTGGGCGCAGCCACGACCGGGGCGGTGGGGGCCGGGGTTGTCGCACCCGGCGCCGGCGCTGTGGCGGGCAGTCCCGCATTGGCGGTGCCAGACGCCGATGTGCCCGGCCGCTCCGGGGGCTTCGGGGCCGTCGGCGGCTGCACGGAGACCTGGGGAGGCGTCGGGCTCGGCTGCGGGGCCACTGTGGGGGCCGAAACGGGCGCATTGTTGGGCTCCGACCCCGGCAGAGCGGCGCCGCAGCCTGTCAGCAGCAGGACCGCCACCAGGGCGCCTGCCAAGCGGAAGCGCAGCATCATCGCACATCACCTCGTCCCTTTCGACGGATTGGTCTGCCTCTTTCGTTTCAGGATAACACACCCTGCGTGTATAATGGACGCGGTACATACTGGATGGGAAGTGAGCCTTGCTTGATCATCTTGCCACCGCGGCTGGCTGCGGCCGCGGCCTTTGTTCCCCCCGGCCAGCCTATGGCCGACATTGGGACCGACCATGCCTACCTGCCGGCGCACCTGGTTGATGCGGGCATCGTGCCCCGGGCCATCGCCGCTGACGTGCTGCCGGGGCCCCTGGAAGCGGCCAGGACGACGGTCCGGGAAACGGGACTTACCGAGAAAATTGAGCTTCGCCTGGGCAACGGGCTGAAGGTCCTGACCCCCGGTGAAGTGGCCGCAGTCACCATCTGCGGCATGGGCGGCCCGCTGATCGCTGAGATCCTGGAAGCCGGACCGCTCGCGGGCGTGCAGCGGCTGGCGCTCCAGCCCATGGGCGGCGAGGAGACGCTGCGCCGCTGGCTGATGGAGCACGGCTGGTACATCACCGATGAAACGCTCGTGGAAGATGCCGGCCGCATTTACGTGGTAATGGCAGCCGAACCCGGCCACATGGACCTGACCTGGGCCGATGCCTTCCTGGGACCGCATCTGCTGCGAAAGGGCGGCCCCCTGCTGGCCCGGTACGCGGCCATTTTCCTGGAGCAGGCCAGGCGGGCTTACACCGGGGCCAGCCGCTCCGACCGCCCCGAGGCGCAGGTGCGGCGACAGGAACTGCAGATTCGCATCAACCTGCTGGAGGAGGTCATACGCGATGCCGAACGGCACGATCGGTAAAATCGCCGGCTATATCGAAGAGCTTGCCCCGCTGGCCTGGGCCGAATCCTGGGACAACGTTGGCCTGCAAGTTGGCGACCCGGCCCGCCCGGCCAGCCGCATCCTCGTCGCCCTGGAACTGACCGGGGGTGTGGTGGAGGAGGCGATTGCCGCCCGCGCGGACCTGATCGTCGTCCATCATCCTGCCATATTCAAGCCGTGGAAGGCGATTCGCTTCGACACCCCGGGCGGCCAGCGGGTCGAGCGGCTCGTGAAGGCGGGCATCGGGCTGTATGCGGCTCATACCAACCTCGACCAGGCGCTGGGCGGCACCAACGACACATTGGCGGCCCTGGCCGGGCTGAGCCATCACGAAGTGCTGATGCCCCTTGGCGAGGAGAAGTACGTCAAGTTGGTCGTCTTTGTGCCAAAGGGCCACGAGGATGCGGTGCGGGCGGCCCTCGCCAGGGCGGGCGCCGGCCACATCGGGAACTACAGCCACTGCACCTTCCAGACGCCGGGGACCGGTACGTTCCTGCCCCTGGATGGCACCAGGCCTTTCATCGGGCAGCAGGGGCGGCTGGAGTACGCGGAGGAATTGCGCCTGGAGACGATCATCCCCGAAAGCGGCGTGAGGAAGGCCGTGCAGGCCATGATCGGCGCCCACCCCTATGAGGAAGTGGCGTACGACCTGTACCCGCTGGCCAACCCGGGGCGAAGCCGGGGGCACGGACGGATTGGGCGGCTGGCGGCGCCGGTGACGCTTGAGGAGCTGGTCGGTCGGCTGAAGCACGCCCTGGGCATCCCGCATCTGCGGGTGGTGGGTGACCTGGGGCGCCAGGTACAGCAGATAGCGGTGGGCGCCGGTTCCGGCGGGATGCTGATTCCCGTGGCCGCCGGGCGTGGCGCCGACGTGCTGATTACGGGCGACGTCGATTACCACGACGCCCAGGACGCGGCCGATGCCGGCCTGGCCGTGATCGACGTGGGACATTACAACTCGGAAGTGATTGTGGTGCCGCCCCTGGCCCGGTATCTCCGGGAGAAGCTTGCGCAGGACGGTCTGGAGGCCGAAGTCCTGGAAGCCCAGGCCGGTCGGGATCCCTTCCTGTTCGTCTAAACTCATACCTGGGAGGATCACCGTGACCGAAGCATTACTCGAACTACAAAACCTGGTCGTACTGCGGCACACGGACCCGACGGGATTCTTCGGACTGTGGGGCGCCCGCCCCGTGCGGGCCCTGGACGGCGTCAGCCTGACGCTGCGCCGGGGCGAAACACTGGGCATTATGGGGGGCGCCGGCGGCGGAAAGACGACGCTGGCCGAGGCGGCGACCCTGCGCCGGGCGCCGGACCGGGGGCGCATCCTCTTTGAGGGCCGCGACGTCACCTCTATTCGCGGCGGCGAGAAGGATAAGCTGCAGCGCCGTCTGCAGATGATCCGGCAGGATGCCCGGGAGAGCCTGGAGATGGATCAGCCCGTGGGCAAGCAGTTTCGTGACCGCATGAAGCAGTATGGGCTGAACGATCCCGACAGCCGCATCCGGCGGGCGCTGGAACAGGTGGAGTTGGGGGCCGAGTTTGCCGACCGGACGCCCTTGCAAATGTCGGGCGGGCAGCAGCAGCGGGTGGCCATTGCCCGGGCGCTGGCGCTCAACCCGATCATGGTGGCGGCAGACGAGCCCGTCAGCGGCGTCGACCCACACTTGCAGCGGGATATGCTGACCATGCTGGAGCGGGTCCAGAAGCAGCAGAACCTGACGTACCTGCTGATTTCCCAGGAGCGGAAGACGATTGCACGCCTGGCCCACCGGGTGGCCGTGCTAGACTCGGGTCGGCTCTACGAAACGGGGCTGGCGGAGAAGGTCCTGACGGAGGCGAAGCATCCCTACAGCCGGCTC
The DNA here is from genome assembly GCA_029239785.1 of Symbiobacteriaceae bacterium. Taxonomy (GTDB): domain Bacteria; phylum Bacillota; class Sulfobacillia; order Symbiobacteriales; family Symbiobacteriaceae; genus JARBUG01. Next base: position 19,089 of record JARBUG010000006.1, read on the forward strand.
TTCCTGGGCCTGGAGCCGGGGGAGATCCCCTTTGAAGAAGACCGGGTTGGCAAGGTGATTTCCGGCTGCCCGTTTGCCGGGACATGCCCGGCTGTCACCGCACGGTGCCGGACGGAAATGCCCGCCGCCCGGGAAGTGGGCGCTGGCCACCAGGTAGCATGCCACGCCATATGAAAGCGTCGCCCCCGGGGACCCGAATGGTTCCGGGGGCGTTTTTCGCTCACGGCGAAACTCTGTGTTGCCAATACTGGTAAAATATGGTACGCTGGTAGCGAAAAGAGACGCAAACGGGGGGCTGTCGCATGAATGCCGAAACACTGTTGCTGGTATTGCCCAGTGTTCAGGATTCCGCGGGCGGGGGACTGACCCTCAATCAGTGGGGTAACATGCTCGACCAGTTTGCCGGGCAAGGCGGGCGTGAACTGCTGCTCGGCGGCGCTGAGCCGCTAGCGTTCCCCGGCTTTTGGGTGCTGGTCCGCCGGGGCATCAAGGCCAAACTCCCCCGGGTCACGGCCTACCTGAGCGGCGCCCTTTTGGAGCCGTGGGTCATGCGTACGCTGGTGGAAAGCGGTATTCATCTGCTGGTCGCGCTGGACGGTCTCCAGCCTGAAAAGCACGACGCCATGCACGGCCCCGGCAGCCATGCGCGGGCCATGGCCGCAATCGAAACCTTCCTGAACCAGGGGCTTTCCGCACGCCTGGGCATTCTTGCCACCGCAACGGAACTGAACCGGGCAGACCTGCCTGTGCTGGCAGCCTGGGCGGCCGGCCGCGGCCTCTCCCGGGTCGTTTGGACCTGCGTGCCCGACGGCGGCTGGCCATCCGAGCAACTCAAGGCGCTGCGCCTTTCGCCCCAGGCGAAAATGGAGCTGGCCGAACAAATGCATGCCGTAGCCCGGGGCGTGGCTGCCACTACCTACGTGGGCCCCCTGGACATGCTGGAAGATGCGGCCCTCTTCCCCGGCTGCTCGCCGTTGCTGCGCGTCGCAAACCATGGCGAGGCGTCGTGGGGCTTCTCGGGCGATGGTGGGTACGCCGGCAACCTCAAGTGGACCGGCCTTGCCGACCTGCTCAGCCGGAACGCCCAGGCCGCAGGCGATTGACCCTCCGCCCGCCCTGCGCTACGCTGGCAATAGCCCAGCAGCAAGGGAGACGGCACTACATGGAGCAACATCTACGCCTGGAGAATCACTGGCTTGCCTGCATGGCGGCGGCCGGGGGCGGCGCCCGGGTCACCCGCATCGTCGGAGGTATGACGGTCGCCAACCCGCACATTGCCGGCCTGGCATTTAACTTTATCGCTCTGCGTGGGGGTCAGCCGGCCAGGCTGCCCGCAGTGCTTGAAATCGGTGGGACGCTGCTCGCAGCTTGTGGGCGGCCTCCCGCCGTTTTCCTTTCGCCAGCCTCCGGCGATATGGTCCAGTTGGGCGCCGCCCTCACCGACCTGGGCTGGCGAAGGCTGGTGCAACAGTCGGTGCTCGTGCGGCCATTGAGTCCGGCTGACCGGCTTGAGGTGAGCGGGGGCGCCATATCAGTTGAGTCCGTGACGCCCGACCTGGTTCCCCTGTGGTCACGGACGCTGGTTGAGGCCTACGGCGTGGACCCCATTACTGCGGAAGCGCTGACAGAGGCGTGGGAATCGGTTCTGCGGTCGCCTGGCGAAGGCGCCCGGTCGTTGGGCTGTTTGGCCAGGCTGGACGGGCGCCCCGCCGGCACCGGACTGCTCTGGATGCAAAGCGGCACTGCGGGGCTCTATTGCGGAGCCGTTATGCCGGAGCACCGGCGGCAGGGCATTCATCGCGCCACTGTCCACTACCGGCTGTCAGCTGCCGCTGCCGCCGGCTGTACTGCTGCCACCCTCCAGACTGAAGCCGGATCACCGGTCGAGCGGCTCTGTACAGGCGAACTGGGTTTCTCGGTGGCCTACCGGCGGGAACTCTGGGCCCCGTCGCACCCCGGTAATCTCGCGGCATTGTGAATAAGTTGTTCACATCCTGTGGGTAGCGTTGTGGATTGCTGGCCAACCATGGGGGTAGCTTCGGGTCGTCTGTGGATATCTTGTGGGTACTTTTTCAGGAGGTATTTTCCATTTTATGTAGAACAACATATACAGGAGGTGAATTCCATAACTGGCTTAGTTTGCTGCTCCTGGTGGGGAATCTCATAATCGATATTGAGGAGGAAACATGGTATGGGTAAGGTCTCCAAGGCACTGATCGTATTGGTGCTGGCCAGTCTGTTGGTCGCAGTAATGACCGGACCCGCCCTCGCCCTGGACAACAGCGCGCTGGCCTGCTGGAACAACTGCGGCGTCGGTGGGGGCGGCACAAAACTCGATTAAGTGATGCGAGGAGCAGAAGTGGGCCGTCCACGCAGGGCGGTCCACTCTATTTCTTTCTATTTCCTTTTGGCCTTGTTGAAATTCCGGGTATGATATGGGGAAGGGAGTAACGATGCCTGTGGCGAACAAGCGAGGGAGGAGGAGGTGACCGGCTGTGGTTTACCTCGGGATTGATATTGGCGGAACCGGCATTAAGGCAGCTCTCGTAGATGAGAAGGGGCATATTCTGCAGCATGCGGAGACACCCACTCGGGCGTCAGAAGGCGCTTCCGCTGTTCTGAACCGGGTTGAGCACCTCGCCACCTCGCTGATGACCCGGGCACATACGCCTGTCACGGCGTGCGGCGTTGGCTCTGCGGGGCGCATCGATCATCGGCGCGGTTATGTGGTGTTTGCCAGCGGCAACCTGCCTGGGTGGACAGGACAGCCGCTCGGAGCGGAACTTCAGCTCCGGCTGGGCATGCCCACGGTCGTTGATAACGACGTGAATGTGGCAGCAATTGCCGAGGGATGGGTTGGGTCAGCCCGGGGCACAGGCAATTACCTGATGCTGACCCTGGGCACGGGCGTAGGCGGTGCGGTTGTCCTTGGCGGCAGACTGTGGCGCGGCGCCCGCTCGGGAGCGGGCGAGGTCGGGCATATGGCCCTGTTTCCGGGCGGGCAGGAGTGCAACTGCGGCGGCAAGGGGTGCGCGGAACAGTACGTATCAGCCAAAGCGCTGACCCGGCGTGCTAACGAACACCTGGACAAGGTCCACCCGTTCCGGGGCATCCGCGAAGTGCTCAGCGCAGCCGAAAAGGGTAATCCCATGCGGCGGGAAGCGGCCCGGAAGGGCGTTGAACGATTCACGGCCGATCTGGCTCTGTTTCTGATGAATCTGCAGCAGGCCTTTGACCCTCAGATTCTGGTGGTTGGGGGCGGCATTGTTCGGCTGGGATATTGGTGGGACCGTTTGCTTGAGCAGGTGGCACGGGAATGCCGGCCGCGGTCGCTTACGATTCGGCTGAAGCGGGCCCACTGCGGCCCCCTGGCCGGGGTTGTTGGCGCCGCCCGCCTCGCCATGCTATCGCGGGGCAGGGTGGAAAAGAGCGCCGGTCCGTTGGTTATTGAGGCGGCGTTGGAAGAGAATATGCCTGCATATGAGGACATGGAAGTATGAGAAGAGCAGGGGGCGCAATTGCGGCCCCCTGCTTTTGTTGACGTATGGTTTTAGCTTAGCGGGTCGTGCCCGTACGCTTGCGGGCGGCGGCGTTTGGGTCCGACCGGTGGTTCAGGAAGTCGCGCATGTTGCGGTGGAGCTCCTCCGTTTCGGAAATAGGCCGAACGGTGATGCCCTTGTCGCGCTTGGCAGTGCGCACCAGCTGCTGGACTTCGGCCCAGCCGGCGAGCAGGGCGGAACGCCCGAGGTCAAGCTCCTCCAAGGAGGTGGCCTCCTGGATTTGCAGTTCCGCCATGCGGATGCGGGTGAGTGCATCGCGCATCATTTGGTGGTAGTCGGGTCGGTCTCTCGGGACAACGCCCGTTTCCTTGCTGAACCCCAGCGCCCCCAGCGCTCGACGGAATACCGACACTTGAACCCCCCCGTTTCGTGTCGCACCTGCATCTTCTAATACGTACTCCCCCCGGTTTTGGTTCTAGGGTGAAACGCAACTCTTTTGATCAACCTTTTGCCTTGCCTGGGGGCGCAGTTTCTGTTATAAGAGTGGTATAGACAACTTTACCACCAGACCACTGGTCTCGATCAGGGAGGGCTTCGTTTGCCAACGTTTGATCACGGGCGCCTGGAGCGCGCCTTTTCGGTGGTGGCTGGCGGCGTTGGGCGGGGCGCCTTTGCCGGGGCCGTGGCCGCCGTGGGCGGGGCCGACGGAGCGACCGCCATACGCACTTATGGTCACGCAGTCAGCGAACCCGCCGTGATTCCCATGATGGCGGAAACGCTGTTTGACCTCGCATCTTTGACCAAGGTGGTAGCCACAACTCCAGCCATTCTGCGCTTGCTTGAGGACGGTGCCTTCGTCCTGGAGACGCCGGTACAGCATATCCTGCCCGCCTTTCGGGATCCACGGGTAACCGTGCGGCATTTGCTGACCCACACCAGCGGGCTGCCTGCCTGGCGTCCCCTTTACCTGGACCATACCGGCTGGGACGCCTACACGGAGGCGATTTGCGCGACTGCACTCGTCCGAGACCCGGGTACTCAAGTGGAGTACAGCGACCTGGGCTTCATTCTGCTCGGCGCCATCATTACGCAAGTGACGGGCATGAGCCTGCCTGAGTATTGCCGTACGGCCATTTTCAATCCGCTGGGCATGTCACATACCACCTGGCTCCCCGCCGTAGAACGTGAGCGCATTGCCGCCACCGAACGGGGTAACCAGGTGGAATTCGGTATGTGCAAGGAACGTGCCCCCGAGTTTTCGCGGTGGCGCCGGGAAGTGATTTGGGGCGAGGCGAACGACGGCAACTGCTTCTACGGTCTGCAGGGCGTTTCCAGCCACGCAGGGCTGTTCAGCACCATGTCAGACCTGGTGAAGTATGCGCAGGCCTGGCTCCGCCGGGGCGACCCGATTCTGGGTCCGCACACCGTGGCGTTGTCGGCCCGGAGCCACACGCCGGGCATTCCGGGGCAGAATCGCGGCCTGGGCTGGTACAAGCCGCCGGTCGTCCCGTTCCCAAACGGGCGCTTTGGCGGCGGCGATATGATGTCGTCGGCGGGCTTCGGCCACACTGGGTTTACCGGTACCTCGCTCTGGATTGACCCGGAAAAAGATCTATTTATGATATTATTGACGAATCGTCTCCATCCAACTGCATCAGATGGGTTGTACGCGGTCAGTCCTGCGTTCCATAATGCTGTTATCGCCAGTCTGCGATAACGAAACAGGGGGTGGCTACAGTGAATAACCTGGGCAAGGACGTGCCAATTCCGCTTTACTACCAGATCAAGGCTCGCCTGCTGGAAGCGATTGAGAATGGCCAGTTAAAGCCCGGTGATCGAGTGATGTCCGAGCGGGAGCTGACCACCCAGTTCGGCGTGAGCCGCATGACTGCGCGCCAGGCGCTGACCGAAATGGAGAGCCAGGGATTCCTTTTTCGGGTTCAGGGGAAGGGTACATTTGTGGCCACCCCCAAGTTGGAGCAACCCCTGGCAGGTCTTACGAGCTTTACCGAAGACATGCGCCGCCGCGGGCTGGAACCTGCCGCCCGGGTGATTTCGGCCGAAGAGACTGTGGCGGGCCGGAAAGTGGCGCGGGCGCTCGGCGTTGGCGAAACGGCCTCCATCTACCGGTTGGAGCGCCTCCGTCTGGCTGGCGGCGAGCCCATGGCGCTGGAGGTATCGCATATACCGTCCAGTTTCGTGCCAGGTCTTCTGGACCGGGGGCCGGTGGAACACTCGCTGTATCGCGTGCTTGATGAGCGTTACGGCCTGCAGTTGATTCGAGCGAATCAGAGCCTGGAGGCCGTGGCCGCCAACCCATACGAGGCTGAAGTCCTGAAGGTGCGTGAGGGCACGCCGCTCCTGCTGTTGGAGCGCGTCTCACGCGATGCGCAGGACCGCAATATAGAGTTCGTGCGCTCGCTCTATCGGGGCGACCGCTACCGCTTCACCACCGAGTTGATCCGACGGGAGGACACTCTTTGATGGCCATCGATTTAAGTAAACTGGTGACCGAGAGCCGGCTTCCGGAGTCAATGGAGATTGATCAGGCAGATGCCTTGACCATTGCCCGTGTGATTAATGATCAAGATAAGCGGGTTGCCCTTGCGGTTGAGCAGGAACTGCCGAATATCGCCCGGGCGATTGATCTGATTGCCGAACGGCTTCAGGCCGGCGGCCGCCTCTTTTACGTTGGGGCGGGTACCAGTGGCCGGCTGGGCGTGCTGGACGCCTCGGAGATTCCGCCGACCTACGGCGCCAACCCAGATTTGATCCAGGGCGTAATCGCGGGCGGCTGGCGGGCCGTATTCGAAACGCAGGAAGGCGCCGAAGACAGCGAGGAGCTGGGCATTGGCGATGTGACCGGCCGGATTCAGCCGCAGGACGCGGTGGTCGGCATCGCTGCCAGCGGCCGGACTCCGTATACGATTGCCGCCGTGGTGGAGGCGCGCCGCCGCGGTTGCGTTACCATCGCCGTAACGAATAACCCGAGCTCCCCGCTGGCCGCCGCGGCTGATGTGGCGATTTCGCCGGTCGTTGGCCCCGAGGTAGTCATGGGCTCGACGCGTATGAAGTCAGGCACCGCACAGAAAATGGTGCTGAATATGCTCAGTACCGGAGCCATGATCAAAATGGGTAAGGTTTATACCAATTTGATGGTAGACATGCAGGCATCGAACGAGAAGCTGCGCCAGCGGGCGCTGCGCATGGTGTCGCTGGCCACCGGGGTTGATGAGGAGGCCGCCGCCGCCGCCATGGAGCGCTGCGGTTCTAATACGAAGATGACCATCGTCAGCCTGATGGCGGACGTTGAGGCAGATGTGGCCGCGCAGGCCCTAATCGCCGCCAACGGGTTTGTGCATAAGGCGATTGAGATCGCCAAGGAGCAGAAGGCATGAATCGAGTCACTGCCATTGCCGCAAAGCCCGAGCGGCTCGTGATCGGGCTGATGTCCGGAACCTCTGTGGATGGGATTGACGCTGCGCTGGTGCGGATTCAGGGCGGCGGGCCGGGCGTTTCGCTGCGCTGCGAGCACTTTGCGACCTATCCGTTCGCACCTGTTATGCGGGAGGCGATTTTCCGGCTGTTTCGGCCGGAGACGTCGAACGTGGTCGATCTTTGCCGCATGAACTTTGCCTTGGGCGAGGTTTTTGCGTCGGCCGCCCTGCAGTTGATGAAGGATGCCGGGGTGACGCCGGAGCAGGTTGACCTGATCGGCTCTCACGGCCAGACGGTCTGGCACGAGCCCCTGCCGGTAGAGACGGCGGGCGTGACGGGCCGCTCGACGCTGCAAGTAGGTGAGCCGGCGGTGATTGCCGAGCGGACCGGCGTGGTGACGGTGGCCGACTTCCGCGTGCGCGATGTGGCTGCCGGCGGGCAGGGCGCCCCCCTGGTCCCTTACCTCGATTACTGTCTGCTGCGCCACGACCGGCTCCACCGGGCGACGCAGAATATCGGCGGCATTGGCAATGTGACCTATCTGCCGGCGGGCTGCTCCGGGGCGGAGATTCGGGCCTTTGATACGGGTCCCGGGAATATGATTATCGATGCGCTTTGCGCCGAGTATTTCGGGCAGCCGTTCGATAAGGACGGCGCCATTGCGGCGACGGGGCGGGTTGACGAGGCGCTGGTGGCCGAGTTACTGGCCCACCCGTACTTCGCCCAGCAGCCGCCCAAAACGACGGGGCGCGAGCTGTTTGGCGTGCAGTTTGCCCGGGGGTTGATGGGCCGGGCAGAGCCTTCTGACCTGGTGGCAACGGCCACGGCGTTTACCGCCAGGTCGATCGCTGATTCCTACCGGCGGTTCCTGGGGCCGGTGGATGAGGTCTTTGTGGGCGGCGGCGGGGCGCGTAACCCGGTGCTGATGCGGATGCTGCGCGATGCCCTGCCGGGCGCCCGGGTGGAGACGCATGAGGCTGTTGGCATCAATTCGGATGCCAAGGAGGCGATCGCCTTCGCGCTGCTGGCCAACGACTCCATCCTCGGGCTGCCGACGAACGTGGCGGGGGCCACCGGAGGACGTCCCGTTGTGATGGGGAAGGTGATGGCATGACCACCCGCTGGCTCGAAGGCGCTGTCGTGCTGCCCGATCGCGTGGTTCCGCACGGTCTGGTGGCCCTGAATGGCACGCATATCATAGGTGTGTGGGACCTGGAGGCCGCCCCGCGGCCCGAAGGGCAGGATGATCGCAACACGACGAAGCTGGAGAAGGGCTACATCGCCCCCGGTTTCATCGACCAGCATGTGCATGGCGGTGGCGGCGCCGATTTCGCAGAAGGCGACCCCGAAGGCGTAGCGGTGATTACTGAAACGCATGCCAGGCACGGTACTACCGGCCTTTTGGCCACCACGCTCACCCTGCCCGAGGACCGGATCATCCGGGCGATCCGGGCGGCTAAGGCGGCGCCCCGGCGCGGCGCCCGGGTGCTGGGGTTCCATATTGAGGGGCCGTTCATCAATGCGAAGATGAAGGGCGCGCAGGACGAGCGCTACGTGCGTCCTGCGTCTATGGCCGAGGTTGACCGCCTGCTCGCCGAGGGCGAGGAGGAGCATGCCTGGCACTTCACCATCGCACCAGAAGTGGCCGATAATCTTGCGGCCATTCGGTACCTGGCGCAGCGCGGGGCCGTGGTGAGCGCGGGGCATACCGAGTGCACGTATGCGCAGTTGGCGCAGGGCATTGAGGCCGGCGTCAGCCATGTGACGCATCTGTTTAATGCGATGCGGGGGCTGCATCATCGGGAGCCGGGTACCGTGGGCGGAGCGCTGACGCTGCCCGGCATTACGGTCGAACTGATCGCCGATGGCATTCATGTGCATCCCGCGTCGATGCGGGTGGCCGTGAACGCCCGGGGCGCCGACCAGGTCCTGCTGGTGACTGACGCCATGGCGGCGACCGGCATGCCTGAGGGCGAGTACCGGTTGGGCGAACTGGCAGTGATCGTGAAGGACGGTGCGGCCCGGCTGGTTTCAGACGGGGCGCTGGCGGGGTCGGTCCTGACGATGGATGCGGCGGTGCGGAACATGGTGAATCTGGTGGGCGTGAGCCTGCCGGAGGCCGTGGCGATGGCATCGCTGAACGTCGCCCGCAAGCAGCGGCTGGATCATCGGAAGGGAGCGATTGCTCCGGGGAAGGATGCCGATGTGGTGCTGCTGGACCAGAACCTGCGGGTGATGGAGACGATTGTGGAAGGGACCACGGTCTACAGCCGGTAGGCGGTTGGGGCGGAGTATGAGGCAGGGAGGGCTGTGGGCCCTCCCTTTTTTGCATGGTCAGGTGCCGGTCGCCGGCACTTTGATCGCAAGAATCGGATGGCGTCACCCCGCCCGATGCGGTAACGTGGAGGCAGATCAAGTCAGGAGGGGTTTTCTTGTCGCCCAGGCAGCTTTCGGCGTTGCTCGTCCTGTCCGCGTTGTGGGGTGGCTCTTTTCTGTTCATGCGCATCGCGGCCCCGGCGCTGGGGCCGGTGGTGCTGATTTGGCTGCGGGTAGGCATTGCGGGTTTGGCACTGCTGGGGTATGGCGCCTTCGCAGGGAGGCTTCACCGCCCGGGCCGGCTTTGGAAGGAATATCTGGTGATTGGTGCGATCAATTCGGCGCTGCCGTTTTCGCTGATCGCTGCCGCTTCGCTGGTACTGCCGGCGTCGATGACGGCGACGCTGAATGCTACGACTCCGTTATTCGGGGCGGCTGTGGCCGCCGTGTGGCTTGGGGAGAAGCTGACGGTGCGAAAGGTGCTGGGTCTGCTGCTGGGTGTGGCGGGCGTGGGCGTGTTGATGGGCCTCGGACCGGTTCCGTGGTCTGGCACGACGTTGCTGGCGGCGGGCGCATCGCTGTTGGCTGCGGTTTCCTATGGGTTTGCGGCCGTGTACACGAAGTCGCGGGTGAAGGACGGGGATGCACGGGTTCTGTCGACGTACAGTCAGCTCTTTGCTGCCTTGCTGCTGACCCCGCTGGTGCCGTTTGTGTGGCCGCAGGGGGTGCCGTCTGGCGAGGTGGTGGTGAGCGTGGCGGCCCTTGCGATCTTGTGCACGGCAGTGGGGTACTTGCTGTATTTCTACCTGATTGTGAGTGCCGGGCCGACCCGCGCGACGATGGTGACCTACCTTGCGCCTGCGTTTGGGATGTTGTGGGGCGCCGCACTTCTGGATGAGTCGTTGGGGCTGGCCAACTTTTTGGGCTTTGGGCTGATTCTGGCGAGCGTGGGGCTGGTGACGGGGGCCGGGCGGCCCCATGAGGGGAGGGGCGGGCTTGGAAAGCAGGCGGGATGACGAGCGTTGGCAGGCGGTCCAGCAGCGGGATGCTGGGGCTGATGGGCTTTTTGTCTATGCGGTGATCTCTACGGGCATCTATTGCCGGCCGACCTGCCCGTCTCGGCGGCCCAGGCGTGAGAATGTCCGGTTCTTTGACGGGCCAGAGGCGGCCGAGGCGGCGGGGTTTCGGGCTTGCCGGCGGTGCGAACCCGCGGCCGTGAGCACCGGGCAGCGCGTGGTGGCCGAAGTTGCCCGGGTGCTGCAGGCGGCCGAGAGGGCGCCGTCCCTGGCCCAACTGGGTCAGGCCGTGGGCATGAGCCCCTACCATCTGCAGCGGCTGTTCAAGCGGGCGACCGGGCTCAGCCCCAGGCAGTTTGCGGCGCAGGTGGCTGCCGAGCGCCTGAAGGCGGAATTGAAGCAGGGCGCCACGGTCACGGGCGCCCTGTACGAGGCAGGCTATGGGTCGGCGCGGGCGGCCTATGAGCACGCTGACCGCCACCTGGGCATGACGCCCGGGGCGTACCGGGCCGGGGGCGAGGGGCAGCGGATCGCGTACGTGTGCGTGGAGAGTCCGCTGGGTTGTCTGCTTGTGGCGGCCACTGAGCGGGGCTTGTGTGCGGTTCGGCTGGGGGAGGAGGCGCAACTGGTGGCCGAGCTGGCGGCCGAGTTTCCCAGGGCGGACCTGGTACAGGACTTGGAGTGGGTGCGGCCCTACGTGGACGGCATTCTGGCGTTGCTCGGCGGGCGGGGCTCGGGGGCGGTGGAGCCGGCCGGGGGCGCCCTGCCTCTTGACGTGCGAGGCACAGAGTTCCAACGCCGGGTCTGGGAGGCGCTGCGGGCCATTCCGTACGGTCAGGTCCGCTCGTACCGCGAGGTGGCCGAGATGATCGGGGAGCCGTCCGCCGTGCGGGCTGTCGCCCGGGCCTGCGCCACGAATCCGGTGGCGCTGGTGGTTCCCTGCCACCGGGTGGTGAGGGCAAACGGGGAACTGAGCGGCTACCGCTGGGGCGTGGAGCGCAAGCGGGAGTTGCTCCGCCGGGAGCGGTCCTGACCCTATGCGGCTTTGTTTCGGCCGAGTCGGCGAAATCCGACATAGACCAAGACCACGCAGATGAGCAGCCCCAGCGACGCCGGCACCAGCATGGCCCAGCCGCTTTCGCCACCGAACGCCACGCCCCAGGTCATCTTGCCTACGGCGATGGCCACCAGGACTGACAGCCCAAACCAGAGGCTGCGCTGCCAGAAGGCGGCGGCCAGGGCGTAGAGCGAGGCCGGGACCAGCAGCGTCATCCACACTTTTGACCAGCCCCATGTACCGAAAAGGTACTGCCGCTCCACCTCCAGGAACTGGTCGACTTGAGGACTTACGGCCTCCGGTGCGGGAAACCAGGCCATGCTGGTGATCAGGGCGAAGACGGTGCCCAAAACACCGGCCAGGCTCCGCCGGTAAGCGAAGTAGCAGAACGGAATCAGGAAGAGCGGCCGGACATACCAGCTCAGCGTGTTGTGGTGCCGGGCCCAAATCCAGGTGTAGAAGCCTTCGTTGGTGGCTGCCAGTAGGATGAATGCTACTGTAAGCAGACCGAAGGTGGCGGCGAGAGACCAATCGAGCCGATGTGAAGCACGGGGATTCATGTCAGCAACTCCTTTTTCGTACAAAACAGTGGGATGTGACTGGGCAGTCACACAAGCAGCAAAAAGTAGGGAGCAGGGCGCTCAGCGTGGGCGCAGGCCATGCTCCAGCAAGCGGATCAACTCGCAAAAGAGAGGGGCGGCTTCGGCGGTGTACCGTTCGGCGTGCGGGGGGTCATTCGGGGACCGGGCGCCGGCCCGGGCGAGTGCGTACCAGCCCAACTCGTTGCTGAGCACCGTAAAGACCCAGGCGACCAGGCCGGTGTCGTAACTGGGGTCCACGTCGCCCCTTTCAACGCCCAGTTGGACCAGTTGGCGCCAGTACGCCTCCGACTGTTCTTTGAGGCGCCGGCCCAGGTCGGTGCGCAGGCCCTGGTCGGGCGTCAGCGCTTGGGCGGCGACTCGCTCCAATTTGGGCTGGGCGAAGCGGAAGTGAGTGCCAACTTCCAGCAGCCACCGCAGGTAGGGGAAGAGGCCCATTTCCGGGGAGGGTGGCTTCTGCCCGCTGAGGAATTTCTGCTTCTCCTGCCAGGCGAGGTCGATCAGGTACAGGTAGAGATCTTCCTTGTCGGCAAAGTACTGGTAGATACTGCCCTTCGCGATACCCGCTTTCGCGACAATGCGGGAGATCGATGCGGTCCGGAAATTGTGCTCGGCAAACTCGTCGATCGCAATGGCGGTTAACGCCTCCCGCTTGGCATCGGGCAGGTTGAAGAAGGTTTGTGTGGGAATGAGGGGTCGTCTCCTTCCTTTGATGTGACCGACCGGTCATATGACGAATCGGTCACATCTTCGCGCATCTCCGAGGCGGTGTCAAGGGAAAAAGTAGAGCCGCCGCCCCGGTTGGGGCAGCGGCTCTTTGCCATCACTGACCAGCTTGTACCTCTGCCAGGAGTTCCTCCAGGAACTCGGCCACGCCATCTTCCTCGACACCGGGCACAATCCGGGTAGCTTCAGCTTTCAGCCCGGACCGGGCGTTGGCGACTGCGACTCGGTGGCCGGCTACGAGAAACATGGGCAAGTCGTTCAGTTCATCGCCGAAACAGGCAACCTCGTGGGGCGCCAGGCCCAGGCGATCCATGAGCGCCTGCAGGGCCGTGCCCTTGTCGGCCGCTCCAGCTCGCAGGTAGGTCCAGGCGCCGTCGTGCTCCAGGTGGAGGTCGGGGAAGTCGGCGGCGAGGTCTTCGGGGGCGCAGCGCAGCCGGGCCAGGGGCACTTCGCAATCCGGCTGCCCGCCCGGGGCGGCGCCCAGGAAGTGCTCCAGTGCGGCGGACGATTCGTCGGCGAAGTTCGCGAACCAGCGGTTATCGGCAAAGAAGACGGCCTGCACGTTGTGCGCAGCCGCCCAGTGCCAGGCCCGTGCGGCCTGTTCACGGGTCATGGACAGGCGGTGCAGGATTTCGTTCCCTTGCATGACCACGGTGCCGCCGTGGCAGATTGTAAACTCCTGACCTACCCCGGTGACGGACATCTTGACCCGTCCGGTCGCCACACAGAGGTGAATGCCGGCGGCCTGGCAGGCGGCAAACGCCCGCCGGACGCGGTCGGAAATGGTGCCATCCCGGCGGACAATGGTGCCGTCGAGATCGGTGACGAGCAACTTAATCATCATCCCACTCCTTTTCGGGTGGTATATACCACGACCGAAAGGATGGTTCCTTTGTCCTACCGATTAAATGTAGTACACAAATAATGTTATGGACGGTGCAGGCGGCGTTAGGCTATTGTATAATCGAAAACGAGAATGGTATATACCACTTCAACGAAGGCGGCTGAATGAGATGCAAGTCGTACTGGGCCTTGACGGCGGCGGAACCAAGACCCGTTGCCTCGCAGCAGATGCCTCCGGACGGGTGTTGGGCGAAGGGCTCTCCGGCCCTTCCAATTATCAGGTTGTAGGACTGGATGCGGCGGCAGCCGCCGTGCGCGCCGCCGCTGAAGAAGCGCTGGCAGCAGCCGGCGCCAGCATGGGCGATGTGGTCGCCGTTTGCGCCGGCCTGGCCGGCGTGGGGCGGCCTGAAGATCAGGCGGCCATGCGAGAGGCGCTGGCCTTCTTTGGCCAGGCCCGGCTTGAGGTTGTACCCGATGCCCGGGTGGCCCTGGCCGGCGCCCTGGCGGGGCAGCCGGGCGTGGTGGTCATCTCCGGGACGGGGTCGATTGCCTATGGCCTGGACAGCCAGGGCGAGACGCACCGGGCCGGGGGCTGGGGCTGGATTCTCGGCGATGAGGGCAGCGGCTACCAGATTGGCCGGCAGGCCCTGGTGGCAGCCCTGGCTGAGCGGGACGGCACCGGGCCGGCGACCTTGTTGACCAGTCGCATCTGCGAAGCGTGGCAGCTGGAGCGGCTGGACCAGGCGATCCGGCGGGTCTACGCCGACCTGCCCCAGGCGAAGGCCGATATGGCGGCCCTGGCGCCCCTGGTAATGGCTGCCGCCGCCGAGGGCGATGGCGTTGCGGCCGGCATTCTCGCCCGGGCCGGGCACGACCTGGGCACGGTGGCCGCCGCCGTCCTCCGGCGCCTGGCCCTGCCCGCCGGGACGCCCGAGCTGGTCACGATCATCGGCGGGGTGGGGAATGGTTCGGCCGCGGTGCGCGGCGCCCTGGCCGAGCGGCTGGCTGAACTGGCCCCGGGCGCCCGGCTGATTGAAGCCCAGGAAGGCCCCGACCGGGGCGCCGTCCGCATGGCGATCGCGTTGCTGTAATTACGGCTGGAGGTGCCTTACGATATGCGAGTCGAGGTATTTGAAACTTACACTGATCTTTCCCAGCGCACCGCCGATATTGTGGCAGACCTGGTTCGCCGGCGCCCTGACGCCGTGCTCGGCCTGCCCACCGGGTCGACCCCCGAAGGCTTTTACCGGGCGCTTGTCAAGGCAGACGCCAGCTTCCGGCAGGTCAGGACCTTCAACCTGGATGAGTACGTGGGCCTGCCCCAAGCTCATCCGCAGAGCTACTTCAGCTTCATGAACAGCCACTTGTACAGCCATGTGGATTTGGTACCGGCGAACTGCCACATTCCCAACGGGATGGCGGTGGACCCGGACGCCGAGTGCCGCCGGTACGAGGACCTGATTCGCCAGGCCGGCGGGCTGGATGTGGTGGTGCTGGGCATCGGGCTGAACGGCCACATTGGCTTCAACGAGCCCGGCTCGCCCTGGGACGCCCGCACCCGCCGGGTGCCGCTGGCGGAAAACACCCGCCAGGCGAATGCCCGGTTCTTTGGGGGCAGCGTTGACGGGGTGCCCAGCGAGGCCCTGACCATGGGCATCGGGACCATTTTGGAGGCCCGGCAGATTCTGCTGCTGGCCAGCGGCGAGGCGAAGGCGGAGATCATCCGGCGGACGCTGGAAGGCGAGTCGGACATTTCGGTGCCGGCGACGGCGCTGCAGCAGCATCCGAACGTGACCGTGCTGCTCGACCGGGCAGCGGCCCGGGTGCTGGAGCGGACGGCGTAGGTTCAGGTGAAAAACGTAAGGCCAGGCGGACTACCGCCTGGCCTTCTTCATTACCTGGTCCAGAGCATTTCCCACTGGGACCTTGCCTCGGCAACACCGGCGGCGACCAGGGCCCGGTAAATGGGGCCCTCTTCGGGCTCGTTGACGGACGAGACGCTCTTGCCCGGGTAGCGGGCCGCCAGCATGGCGACGAGGTCGGCCGCATCGGCGTCCGTGAGGGCCGCGGCGTCGGCGATGCGGATGGACTCGCCGGCCGGGGCCACGATCAGGTAGCCAGTGGGGGATTCGATGGTGCCCGTGTAGATGCCCTCGGCCGCGGCCGGCAGGGTCTTTTCGAGCCAGGAGATTTCACGCTGCCAGACCGCCCGGCAGGCCTCGTGCAGCCGGTAGTGGTGGGCGAGGAGCGCCAGGGGCGGGGCGACCTTGGGACGGGCATCGCCGGCCCCCGACCGGGGCGCCCCCGACAGCACCCCGAGGCGGCGCACCACTGCAAAGCCGGCCCGCTCGTAGACCTTGCGGGCCCAGTTCTCGGTCAGCACTTCCAACTGCACCATGCCCAGGTCGGTCTGCTCCTGTATCAGCGCCAAGTGCTCAGCAAAGAGTCGGTAGGCCAGCCCCTGGCCCCGGTAATCCGGCGAAACGCCGAACCCGCCAATCCAACCCCGGCGCCCCCGCACGCCAAGCAATGAGAGGCCCATGGGGTTTTCCCCGTCCATCGCCACCACCGAATGGGCCAGGTCGAAGTCGCCGTTGCGCAGCCAGCCGGCCAACATCTCCTCGGTGAAGGTGATGGACACGAAGTAACCAGTGTAGCCAAGGTTCCAAATCCGGGTCAGTTCGGCGAGTGAGAACATACTTGCAGCGCGCAGTTCCATTTCCCGAAAAACATCCTTCCTATACGCATGTCGTGAGCAAATGAGGGGCAGGCTACCCCTGTAAATTCTGTCAGGGGGGCTGCCGCACTTTGGAAATCCTCCGCAACCTGTACCGCCGCCGGACACGGGCGGGACTGACGATTCTGGGCATCGCCGTCGGCATTCTCGCCTTCACAGTGATGGGCGGCATGGCGGAGAAGATCAACCTGATCATTCGGGGCAGCGAGGCCTACTTCTCACGCCGCATCGCGGTCCGCTCCATGGGCGGAACCCTGCGGCTGAATCTGTTGATGGGCGATGATATTGCCGCGCTGGCCAAGGTTCCGGGCGTCCAGTGGGTCGAGACGCACATCATGCTCCCCATGGATGAGACGGCCGGTTTTGAACTGGCGCCACGCTTTTTGGTGGGCGTCGACCTGGCAAACTTCTTGAAAGCCCAGTCGATGGCGGGCAACGGCGGGCGCCTTTCCCTGAGGCGGGGCGCCTGGTGGAGCCCGGGCGCAAAGAACGTGGCGGTCCTGGGCGCGGCCGTCGCACGGAAAATGAAGCTGAACGTGGGTGACACGCTGACCGCCCGGGATACCTCGTTCAAGGTGGTTGGCATTCTCGACGAGACGCTCACGATGCCGGACGGCTGGGCCTTTGTGCCCCAGGACGATGCCCGCCGCCTCATGATGGCAGACAGCAAAATTCTCAAGGAACTGAACATCAGCTCGTTTGTCACCAACGCCTACGCGCTGGTGGCGCCCGAGGAGGGTGACACCGTGACCGACCGCATCGCCAGCAGCATGCGGCGGGGCTTTTTGCTCTACTCGCCCCAGCAGCTGAGCAAGGCCGCCGGGCAGGCCAGCACCCTGCTGACCACGGCGATTATGGGGGCGGGGGCCGTGGCGGTCATCGTGGGGGCGCTGTCGGTGATCAATACCATGTTGATTGCTGTGGCCGAGCGCACCCGGGAGATCGGCATCAAAAAGGCGATCGGGGCGACCCGGGGCGATATTCTGCGGGAGTTTCTGGCCGAAGCAACGGTGATGGGGCTGTTTGGCGGCCTGCTGGGCGTGGGGCTCGGGGCCGTGGTCATCTATGTAATAAACTGGTACACGGCGGACCAGGGGACGCCCGTCTTTGTGCTGACGGCGCGGCTGGCGCTGTGGGCCATCGGGTTTTCGGGGTTTCTGGGCGCCGCCGCGGGCCTGCTGCCGGCGTGGCGGGCGGCGGGCCTTGATCCGGTAGATGCCCTGCGTGAACTGTGAGGTGCAAAGACCAGATGCTGGTGGAAGCGAGGGGCCTGACGAAGGTCTATCCGATGGGCGTTACGGCGCTGGACGGCGTTGATTTGACGGTGGAGCGGGGCGAGATTCTGGGCATTATGGGGCGGTCGGGGAGCGGCAAGTCGACCCTGCTGCATCTGTTGGGCTGCCTGGACCGGCCGACATCGGGCTCCGTCGCGATTGAGGGGGTGGATGTGACCCGCCTGCCCGCCGGCGCCCTGCCGGCCCTGCGGCTGAAGCGGGTCGGGTTTGTGTTTCAGGCGCACAACCTGGTGCGGACGCTGACCGCCCTGGAGAATGTGGCGCTGCCTCTGCGGTACCGGCGGCCCCGCCCCGGCGATGCCATGGAAAAAGCCCGGGCGGCCCTGGAAGCCGTCGGGCTGGCGGACCGGATGCATCATCTGCCGTCGCAGTTGTCGGGGGGGCAGCAGCAGCGGGTGGCGATTGCCCGGGCGTTGGTCAACGAGCCTTCGCTGGTGCTGGCCGACGAGCCGACGGGCGCCCTCGATTCGCAGACGGCCCGGGAGTTGCTGGCGCTGCTGCGCCGCCTTTGCACCGAACGGGGCCAGACCTTTGTCATCGTCACGCACGATGCGCTGGTTGCGCAGGCCTGCGACCGGGTGATTACGATGGCGGACGGGCGGGTGGCCGGGGTCCGAATGTAAAGCGGATGAAGCCGAAGGCGGCGCCGAAACCCAGGGCAGTCCAGAGCGATTCGGGGTAGAGCCAGCGCATGGCCAGCCAGTCCCAGGCCGGCATGAAGGCCATAACCATGGTGCCCGAGAAGAGCGCTTGAACCAGGCGGGTGGGGCGCAGCAGGCTGAAGAGCGTGGCGATCATCTGGACCAGCGCGACCGAGCCGATGGCGGCGACCAGCATCATCGTGCCGGTGCGCTGGCCGTCAAAGCAACTCCAGATGGAGACGCCGACCCAGGTCAGGGCCATGACCCAGTTGGACATGAGGCATTCACTTCCTCCCTGTTTGAGACGTATGCCGGTGTAGAAAGGTTCAGGGATGTTTAAACCTTAGCCAATCACTTTCGCCCCATGGGCCCTGGCAATGGCGATCGCCTGGTCTGTGTCGATGGTGACGCCCTTCCAGCCCAGGGTAAGCAGGTCGATGCCGTCAAGTTTGGCGCCGCGCAGGTCGGCCCCGGTCAGCTTTGCGCCACTAAAGTTGGCGCCGGTCAGGTCGGCCTCCCGGAGGTCGGCCTTTTCCAGGTTGGCGCCTTCGAAGTCGGCGTGGGCGAGTTTGACTCGCCGGAGGTTCATGGCCTTAAACGGGGCCTTGGGGAGGAGGGTGTAGGACCAGTCGCCGCCGTGCAGTTCGGCGCCGCCCAGGTCGGCGTCCGGGAAAGAGGCGCCGGTCATTTTGCATTCACGGAAGACGGCGCTGAAGAGGCGGGCACCCTGGAACTTGCAGTTGGTGAAACTGGAGGATTCGTGTATGGAGCCGCCGAGGAGGGCGCCGGAGAAGTCGCAGCTGTCAAAGTGGCAGCCGGTGGTCATCAGATCGCTGAGGCGGGCGTCGCGGAAGGTGCAGTTGGTGAAGTGGCAGTTCTTCATGGCGGCTGAGTCGAAGGATGAGCGGTCAAGGTTGGCGCCTTCTACGGTTAGGTCTTGCAGGGTTTCATTGTCGTGGGTCTTTCCGTTCAGCATGGAGGGACCTCCTCGTAGGTACGTGCAGGTGATGGAGCTATGCAGCCAAGTCTTCGGGTTAGTGCGAGGTGTGCAACCAGGTATTCTGATTAGCGTCAGGTGTGATCTCCGGTGATCTGGAGTCACTTCGGATGACCTGGCTATGCCTGGTCCTGCGATGAAAACAGACCCGGTTCATGAGTCATGCTTTCGTTTCGTGCCGCAGATACCGCAGATGACCGGGCACGATATTCCGGGCCGTATATTAGACCACAGATGTCACAGAGGACACAGATATACCGGGTACGTTCTTCTCGGTCACAAATAAGTGATCATGACCCGGCAACCTGACCTGGAATCCAGGTCATCTGTGCACATCTGTGTCCTCTGTGGTCGAAAAATGCCCCGAACAACCCAGTGACCATCACGTGGGAATTCGGTCCGGCGCGAGGAAAACCTGTCTCCGAAAGCGAACACTTATCTCGAAGGGCTCGTCCTCCCGACCGGGTGGGCGAGACTTACGCGTTATACGACAATGCAGGAGGTGTGGACCCTCCGCCTATGCTCATGATCGAACCTTCGACTTTCTGGGCCGGAGTTCCGGCGACGCTGACCGCTGAACAGCGCAAAGCCATCGCCCACGTCGACGGGCCCCTGCTGGTAGTGGCCGGCCCCGGGTCGGGCAAGACCACCGTTATCACCTATCGTGCAGCCTATCTCACGCAAGTGGCGGGTATCGATCCCGCTGCTTTGCTGGTCGTTACCTTTACCAAGGCCGCCGCCGACTCCATGAAGGCCCGCACCGCCAAGGTCGCCGGCCCCATGGTCGCCGCCCGGGCCACCTTTGGCACCTTCCATGCCCTGGCCTTCCGCATGCTGACCCAGGCCAACCCGGGCCAGCGCCCGCAAATCATCGACGAGAGCGAGCAGCTTGGCCTCGTCCGCCAACTCATGCGCCACATCGGCCTGAACACGGACGACGACACAGTCATGGAAGCGGTGGCCGAAATCTCCCGCATGCGGGCAACTACCCAGAGCCCTGCCGAGTTTAAGCCCCACGCCATGACCAAAACCGACTTCAAGCGGCTGTTTGAAGGCTACCAGGAAGCCAAGGCCAACCGGGGCGCCATGGACTTTGACGACCTGCTGCATGAGGCGCTTACCCTGCTCAAAACCAGGCCCCAGTTGCTTACTGCTTATCGCAAGCGTTACACGCATATCATGGTCGATGAGTTCCAGGACACCAACCCCGTCCAGTGGGAGCTGGTACAGCTTCTGGCCAACCCGCTGCATAACCTGTGTGTCGTGGGCGACGACGACCAGTCGATTTACGGCTGGCGCGGCGCATCGCCTACGTTCCTGCTGGGTTTTCCCATGCAGTACCCCGGGTGCACCCGGGTGACGCTGGACCTGAACCACCGCTGCCCGCCCCCGGTGGTGGAGGCATCCAACCGGCTGGCGGCGTTCAACAAGAACCGCTTTGGCAAGGTGATCAAGTCTGGCAAGCCGAAGGGGATTCCGGTGCAGCTGCTGGCCCCGGCCGACAGTCTCCTGGAAGCCGAAGAGATCGTCCAACTCTTGAGACGCTCCCAGGCGCCGCTGAGCGACTGGGCCGTCATCTACCGGACGAACCAGCAGGCGCACGCCATCGCACAGGTGCTGGCGCGGGAAGATATCCCCTACCGGGCCCTGGGCGGTCTGCCCAACCTGTTCAAGCGCTGGCCCGTGCAGGATGTGCTCAGCTATCTGCGGGCGGCAACCGGCCATATTGATGCGCTCGAAGGCGTCATCAACCGGCCGAACCGGTATATTTCGCGGCAGGTCATGCAAGAGGCCAAACGGCTGACCGCCCGCGGCGATACCGACCTGCTGACCGCGATCGGGCAGACCGGCCTGCTGCGGTCCTGGCAGCTGCGGCCCATTGAGGAACTCATGGACCACCTGCGGCGGGTCTCTGTGCTGGCCGCCCCCGATGCGATCAACTACGTCAGGCGCTTCATCGGGTACGACGAGTATATTCAGGAATACTGTGCCCGCGAAGGCGGTTCCGCCGACGAAATGCTGGGCCTGCTCTCCGAAGTGGAGCGTACCAGCGCCAAGGTGCCGCTGGCAGCCTTTCTCGCACAGGTCGATTCGTTCTCCACCCGAGGCGCTGCGTCAAACGCCGGCGATGATGCGGTCACGCTGGTCACCTGCCACAAAGCGAAAGGCCTGGAGTACCCCCGGGTGATCGTGGTGGGCGCCATCGACAAGTTAATGCCCCACCGCGGGGCGGATGATGTCGAAGAAGAGCGCCGCCTGATGTACGTGGCCATGACCCGGGCGGTGGACCGGCTCTGGATAAGCAGTCCCGGCGCTTACGAGGGCCGGGAGTCGAAGCCGTCGCCGTTTATTGGCGAGGCGCTGGGGGCAGAGGCAGAGGCCTGGCTGCAGGCGCAGCACAAAGGGACTGCCGAGCCGCCGCAGCCGGCGGCGCCCGACTCGGTCCTGCGGGCGGTGCCCAAGCCGGCCCCGCGCAAGCGCTCCCCGAAGCGGGTCACTGCCGAAACTGCCCCCGAGCCCGAGCTGGATGTCTCGGCGCTGGTGCCCGGCGCCACGGTTTATCACGACCGGCACGGGCAGGGCGTCATTGAGTCCGTCGATATGACATTGCGACGGATCATTATCGACTTCAGCGGCAAGCGGATGTCGCTGGACCTGGCCTGGTGCCTGGGTATGCCCCAGTACTTTCGCGTGATGTCTTAGGAGGAGCAGACCCATGCCAAAGCCCCGTCAGGAGATGTACCCGGAGCCCCAGGCGCCCCGGGAGCAGTTCATGGAGATCCTCGCCGACCTGTGCGAAACCATTCCCGGCGTGGCCAAGCGGCGGGAGATGCTTCTGCTGATTCCCGACCTGATGGACAAGGTCGCGGAAGGGCTGATTATGGACGCGGTCATCAGTGGCAAGGGCGTGCTGAACACCATCACCGATGTGGGCTCCGACTCGATCGCTTTGGTTTACAACAACGGGTGGGCGCTGGGCTTCGAAGGCGATGGCGGTGAGTTGGTCATTCTGATCGACTACATCGACCGAATCGCCCCACGCAAAACCGGCCTCGAAATCGACCTCGAAACGGGCGAGACTGTCTACCTGCGCTTCCACGGGCGCACAGTGGAATAAACGAAAGCGGCAGGGCGCCACACCGGCGCACCTGCCGCTTCCTACTTCAGACCGTTCCGCAGATACTTCCGCATCCGCCAGCGAAACGCATCATCCCCAATCCGATTCTGCTCAACCGCATCGGCGTAGGCGTCTGCGACGCCGAACGCATAGACCGACGGCCAGAAGAGCAACCACTGGAAGTCCAACGCCGGCATCACCAGATGGAACTCGCCGCGCATGGTGTGAAAGGCAGCCAGCCCCAGCCCGGACTTGAAGAGCACCAAAAAATACCAGATCATCAACGTGAACGCCCGCATGACATGTTCGTTGTACAACTGTCCGAAGCCGGGCACAAAGGCCGACCACAAAGCCGCCAACGTCGGACTCCGCCGGTTCAGCGACCTGATTCCCAGCCAGTTTACGCACAGCCCGTCAAACCTGCGTTGTGGCTGAAGGCGTTCCTGGGTAGCCAGTCCGTTTAGTTCAATGCATTTTCGGTAAGCATCAAACATCGCGAAGATGTAAAACACGGGGTAGACGAGCAACCAGTCATAGTTGACAACCGACGCCGCCAGGTCGCCCCGGCCCGTAATGGTGTAATAAATCGCCACATTGAGGTGGGCCTGGTGGTTGACAAGGATCTCCCAAGACATGTAGATCAGGCCCTTCAGATGCTGGCCCATGTATATGTGGCCGAAGCCCGGCAGGGCGACCGTCCACCAGACGGCCACCCAGGGGTTGCGGTGCGTTACATAGGCCGTACAGAGCGTCTGAATTTGGACCCGTGGAATGATTTGGCGGTCGATGGAAAGCACCCCCGAAAGCAGGAATGAGTAGGCGCCTTGATTGCGAAAGATAGAAATCACGGAGGTGCCTCAGGTGCCCACTGTGATGGCCATTTTTCAGTTGCCCGAACACGCCGAAGCGGCGGTGGCAGAACTCAGTCTGAACGGATTCACGGAAAAACATGTAGCGATGGTGCTCTTCTCTGCGATCGCGCCACCACCGTCGGGCAAGGCGGGGCTTATTGGCTGGTTGTCGAGCGGGGGCGCCCTGGGTGACACCATTGACCGCTCGGACGGCGTTGGGGTGATGGATGGCATAGGCCTGGGGGCGGTCATCGCCGGGCTGGTAGGCATGGTCTGGGGGAGCAGACTCCGCTACGGGCCCATTGCCATAGGAACCCTGGCCATGCTGTTCGGCGGCCTGGTTGGCTATTTCGTTGACCGGCTGATTCCCGAGCGGCGGCGCGGCCAATATGAGATGAATCGCATTCCGGGCGTCGTGATGCTGCAAATTACTGCCCCGCAGGCCGAGCGGGCCCAACTGGTCAAACATGTATTGAAGGCAAATGGCGTAAAGCAGGTGGCCGAGATACCGGATTTTGGGTTGCCACCGCCAGACTGGACTCGTTAACCAGGGCGGGCAAACGAAAGGCGGGCGCCACTGTGGTGTTGGCGCCCGCCTTTGTATCAGCTCTTTTTCCACTCCACCTTGATGTCGTCTCGCCCCTCAAGCCGGTTGGCGGCCCGGGCGGCCACGAACAGGAAATCGGAGAGGCGATTCAGGTATTGGAGGAGCACCTCGTCCGCCGGTTCGGTGGCCATCAGGGTGACGAGCCGCCGCTCGGCCCGGCGGGCCACGGTGCGTGCGGTGTGCAGGGCGGCTGCGGCCGGGGTGCCACCGGGCAGAATGAAGGTGCGGAGCGGGTCGAGCCCCGCTTCCAGTTGGTCAATGTTCTGCTCCAGGGCGGTGACCATCTCTGCCGTCACCTTGGGTTGCTCGCCCTTGTCCTTGTTGGGTGGGACGGCCAGGTCGGCGCCTACATCAAACATCTCGCGCTGAATGCGGGTCAGCATGGCCGTCAGATCTGGTGCCGAGTGCGGCAGCACTGCCAGGGCGCTCCCGATGAATGCGTTCGCTTCATCGACCGTTCCGTAGGCTTCAACCCGGAGCGCATCTTTCGAGACCCGTTCACCCCACCGCAGACTGGTCTGGCCGGCATCGCCGGTCCGTGTGTAAATCTTCATTCCCCTCACCTCTGCCAATAGTGTAGCATGGCGACGGCAGGATTTGGCCGACGCACTGGCAAACTCAACGATGATTATACAGACCCTATACATGTAGAGGAGGGACCCTTCTTGCAGCGAGCGGACGCCTGGAATCTGGTAAGCGAGTATACAACGAACCCCCGGCTGATCAACCACATGCTCTGCGTGGAGGTGGCCATGCGGGCTTACGCCGTCAAGTATGGTGAGGATCAGGAGACCTGGGGTGTAATCGGCCTGCTCCACGACTTTGACTATGAACGGTGGCCCGAGCCGCCCGACCATCCGCTGCAGGGGGAGCGGATTCTGGCCGAGCGGGGCGTGTCGGCGGAGATTCGCTACACGATCTGCTCCCATGCTGACTACTTGCAGGACCAGTATCCCCGGCGCCGGCTGGTGGACAAGGTCCTTTATGCCGTCGATGAACTCTCGGGTCTGATTGTGGCGACGGCACTGGTCAAGCCGTCGAAGTCGATTTTCGAAGTGGATGCGGATTCGGTGCTCAAAAAGATGAAGGATAAGCGGTTCGCGGCCGGCGTCAATCGGGAAGATGTGGTGAAGGGCGCCCAGGAGCTGGGCGTCGAGTTGAAGGAGCACATCGCCTTTTTGATTGAGGCATTCAAGGAGTCGTGCGATATTCTGGGCCTGCGGGGCAGTTACCAGGGATGAAGCTGCTGCTGACCGGGGCGCCCCGGAGCGGGAAGTCAACCCTGGTGCGGCGCCTGTTGGAGGGTTTCGCGGGAAACGCCGGCGGTATGATGGCCACCGAACTGCTGGGTAGCGATGGGCGGCGCTGCGGGTTTGAGGTGCAGGTGGTCTGGCGGCCGGCTGGCGGGGCGCTCCAGGTGATGGAGCGGGCTGTGCTGGCGGAGGCGGCGGCCGACGGGGCGGCCGCCGGCCCCAGGGTCGGGCGGTACATCCTCCGCCCCGAGGCCCTCACCCTCGCCGTTAAGGCGCTGGACGCCGCCATGCACGAAGGCGGCCTGGTGATCATCGACGAAATCGGCTCCCTGCAGCTCGCCTCGCCGGCCTTCCGCGACGCAGTCATGCGTTGTCTTGATGGCCCGTGCGACTTGCTCGCGACCGTCGCGCAGACGCAGGACCCGTTCGTGGGAGCCATGAAGGGCCGGCCGGGCGTGCGGGTCGTGGAAGTGACCCGACAGAACCGGGAACACCTCGCTGCCGGGCTGCGGGCCTGGGTCAGTGGAGAACATCGCATCTCACAGGCATGTCAGGCACGTCCGGGCGTATGCTTTCGCAGACAAGTTTTGCGGAGGAGGATACGCCTTTGCGGCACGCGATTGCCCTTGGCCTGAAACTTGCGGTGTACCTTGTGATTTTTGTGCTGACCCGTCCCATGGTCGGTACCGGTCTGCCTCAGTGGATGATTCTCGCGGCGGTCCATACCTTGCTGCTCTGGTTTGCGGACCTGGTGGTTCTGCCCAGGCTCGGCAACCTGGTGGCGCTTTTTGGCGACATAGTCACCCTGTTTGTTGGAACCAGCCTGGTGGCGGCCGCTTTTTGGACCTACCCGTCCCCGAGCGCACTGCTCATTGCCGTGGTTGCCGGCGCCGCTTTCGAGTGGTGGTTCCACAACTGGCTGCTCTCTACCGCAACGGTTGAATAACCATGCAAAGACCGTACCGGGCCGGATTTTCCAGCCTCGGTACGGTCTTTTCGCGTCCTGCGCGCGGCGAGAGCGATCAGTATGGGCAACCTAGTTCTGTGCAGCAACAACATCTGACGAAGGGCGGCTGGCACATGCACAGACGCGGAGCCCCGATCCTGCCATGGGTCATCGCTGCCGGGGCCGTTACGGCGGCCTGGACGGTCTGGCGCCGCACCCATCAACCGTACTACCCTGATGTGGCACTCCATGCCGGCATCGAACTGCTCAGCAGACAGCGCCGCGTGCTGGCCATCGGGCCGCACCCGGGCGATTTGGAGACGTTCGCCGGCGGCACCCTCCGGTTGCTGGCGCAGAATGGCAGCGCTGTGACCCTTGCTGTCCTCTCCCGGGGAGAGCGGGCCACGCGGCGGGCCAATATCGCAGAAATTCGCACGCGCGAGACCGAACACGGCGCGGCCATCATCGGTGGCAACCTGATCCAACTGTCGCTGCCCGACGGGCAGATACGTACCGGGCCGGACCTGGACCGGACCCTGGACGAGCTTTGGCAGCGGGTGGACCCGGACGTCGTCATCACCGTTGACCCCAAGGGACCGCTGCCCTTTTGCAACAACCCCGACCACCTGGCAGTCGGTGCGGCGGTACTCAGCCGGGTACGGAAAGGTATCGGCTGTGGTGAGCGGGTCTACTTTTACGGCACGCCCCAACCGAACGTGCTGATTGATATCACCGAAGTGATTCAGGAGAAGACGAACTGCTTCAGGGCGCACCGGAGCCACCTGATCGGGCCGGACTCGGTGGTTCGGTGCTGGTCCCACGGGATCAGCCGCCTGCACAGTCGCAGAACGCCGGCCTTTTACACCGAGGCCTTCTATCGTTTGACTTGAAAGGGGCGAGGCAGATGCCTGGCAGGGTGGAAGCCAATCCTGACCGGACGCTGAGCGCCAAGCGCTCGATTTTCGGCGCACTGGCCTACATGACGAGCCGGCCAGGCGCCGAGGCGTTCGTTGCCAGCCAGATGGCGCCAGATGAACCCGCTCTGGCCCTGGCGCTGGGAGAGGGCCTGGTACGAAGCCCGCGGCGGGTGCTGGCGCTCACCGCGCATCCCGACGACCTGGAGTTCTTTGCCGGGGGCACGCTGCGCCGCATGGCGCTGGCCGGCAGTCAGATCTTTGCCGTGGTGATGACAGATGGCGAGAAGCGGGGCAACTGGACCGACCTCGGCGGGCAGCGCCGCAGCGAGCAGGAAGCGGCGGCCCGGTTCCAGGGGTATGCGTCGGTCAAGTTCATGGGGCTGCCCGACTTTGGGTTGCCCGAAGATCCACGTCTGGAGCATCTGGTGGCCCGCACCTGGGATGAGATCGCACCGGAGGTCGTTTTTGCCTTTGACCCCAAAGAGCTTCTGCCCCAGACCGCAAACCGGGACCACAAGGCCCTGGGGCGGACCGTGATGGACCTGGCGCGAGCCAGAATGCAGACTGGGGCGCAGGTGTACTTCTATGGCACACACCATCCGAGCGTACTGGTCGATATCACCCCGGTGATCGCGGACAAGCTGCAGGCGGTAAAAGCCCATCAGAGCCAGATGGTCTTCCTGGACGAAGCCGAAACCGACAGGACGATTCAGTCCATGGCACGCATGGCGGCGGGTGCCAGCGGCTGCGCATATGCCGAGCCGCTTTACCGTCTGATGTAGCCCCTGCCCCGGCCGATGCCGGGCCCGCTCCCGGGAGTACCCTGCACACGCGTGGGTGAAACTACCCGGAGAACAAAAATCCGGGGGAATGGACATGCGGATGCGGTTTGCCAGCATTTTCGTAACGGATGAGGACAAGGCCATCGATTTCTATGTAAACAAGCTGGGCTTCGAACTCCTCATGGATAACCCGACCCCGTTCGGGGGGCGGTTCCTTGCCTTCCAGCCCTCGGGCGGGGGCACGTGGCTTGTTGCGAGCCGCCCGATACCAGGCATACTGGGGCAGGCCGGCGATCGGACGAATATCTCCTGGGAGACCGACGACCTGGACGGCACCTACGAGCGCCTGAAAGCGAAGGGTGTCGAGTTCACCGAGCCGCCGCGCAAGCAGCCCTGGGGCGGGGCGGAGGCGAGGTTTATCGACCAGGACGGCAATTCGTTCCTGCTTCAGCAAGGCGGGTATTAGTTCCCCCCACCAGGATTGAACGGATCATCTGTCTTCTTCGTCTGATGAGACAATGACGAAGAGACGGGGGAAGCAGAGATGGACAAGGCGCTCTGGCGATCGATTAGCGAGCGTGACTTCGCCGTTCCCGAGGGGCACACCGCCGCGGAATACCTGCCGGCACTGTTCGAGGGGCTCGGCGCCCTTGACCCGGAGCTCCGCGACCACCTCTGTCTGGAAGTGCTGTGGTCGTGGATCGATGCCGGGCGGTTCAGTACCGCCAAACTGCGGCAAATCGCACACCAGATGGTGACCAACCTTACGGTGGGGATCGGGGAGACGCAGGGGTCAGCGGTTTTCCTGCGTACCTTCTCGGTGCTGATTCTGGGCGCCGTGGTTGCCTACGACACCAGTCACCGGGTCCTGTCCGGGGCCGAGGTGCGGCACATTCTGGGCGAGGGCCTGGCCTACCTGGCTGCCGAGCATGACCTGCGCGGCTACGTGCCTGTCATGGGCTGGGCCCATTCCGTGGCACATACAGCGGACCTGCTGACGGCCTTGGCCGGCCACCCCGAACTGGGCGCCGCCGACCTGGAAGAGCTCCTCTATGCCATGTCGGACAAGGTGCTGTCGCCCACCCGGCAGGCGCTGGTTGAGAACGAAGGGTTCCGCCTGGCCCGGGCGGTGGTAGCCATTTTGAAGCGCAACCTGTTGCCCGTGGAGCGGGTTGTTGCCTGGCTGGATCGCATAGCGGGTACAGAGCCACGCCGCAAGACCTTTGTGGTGGGACAAGATAACGCCCGGTACCACAACACAGAGCAGTTTCTGGCCTCCCTGCACCTGATGCTTACATACAAGGAGATACCCGCGGGTGTGCCGGAGGCCGTGCTGCCTGCCATTCACCGAGCGCTGAAATCCTTTGTACCTAACTTCCTATAGATACCATTTGATGGCAATTCATCCAAATTCGCTGACAGTGAACCTCCACAATTCGACCTTCGACTGGCAATTTTTGCTGTAAGATAGAAAGTGGAGGTGGAGCGTATGCGGATCAATTCCATGTGGTATCCGATCGCTCAGTGGCTGGCTGCCAAACGGTTTTATGGTGAGCTGTTGGGCCTTACGCAGACGCACTGCAGTGATGAAATGGGCTGGGCTGCATACGACACCGGAACCGGTGTGCCACTCTTTTTGGTGCGCAAGCCAAACCGGGCGGGGGTACCGGGCGGGGCCGTCGTCACCTTTGAGTGCGAGAATGTCGACGAGGTAATCGCACGGCTGAAGCAGGCAGGGGTCAAGGTGGAATCGTCCGGTGCCGAGGGGGACTCGGTCCGCACCTTCTCCATCTACGATCCGGATGGGAATCTACTTGAACTTTCCGACCCGGTGAAATAGGAGATCGGCCTTCGGGGGGCGAAGCCAAAGGGCACCAAGCCACCGGGGGAGGCAATCATTCATGCAGGAACGATGGATTCAGAGCAGCGGCGGAGTCAGGCTGCAGGTGCTGGAGCACGGCGACTGGGGAGTGCCGTTGCTCTTTGTACCGGGCACACCTGGCCCCGCCGCTGATTTTGCGTCAAATATGGTTACCCGCCTGATGTGATCGAAGGCGCCTGGCGGGCCGCCGATGAATTGATCGCGCTTGTGAAGGCGCGCCAATATCCATTCGATGGAGGGGTCTTATTACGTTGAACTTGCAGCAATACCTGTCAGAACATCAGCAGGAGCATCTGGAGATGGCCTGCCGCCTGATGGCCCAGAAGTCGGTTTCGCCCACCGGCGAGGGAATGGCCGAATGCGCCGCCCTGCTGCGCGGCATGATGGAGGACGCCGGCCTGCGCACGGAGGTGCTCAAGACCCCCGGCCATCCGATTCTGTTCGGCGAGATGAATGTGGGCGCCCCCTTCACGGTGCTTATTTACGGTCACTACGATGTGCAGCCGCCCGAGCCGCTGGAAGCCTGGGTCTCGCCGCCCTTTGAGCCGACCATTCGGAACGGGCGCATTTACTGCCGGGGCGCCGGCGATAACAAGGGCCAGCTTATGGCGAACTTGCTGGCCGTGCGGGCTTTCCACAAGACCGGAGAGAGGCTCCCGGTCAATGTGAAGTTCTGCCTGGAAGGCGAGGAGGAGTCCTCCAGCGCCAACCTGGCCTGGGCGGTGGAGCAGTACAAGGAAAAGCTCGCCTGCGACATGGTCTACACGGCGGATGGACCGCAGCACGCCTCGGGGCGCCCCACCGTGCTGCTCGGCGTGCGGGGAATTCAGTATGTCCAGGTCGACTGCGAGGGCGCCGACCGTGACCATCACTCTGGCAACAAGGGCGGGGCGACGCCGAACCCGGCCTGGTACCTGATGCAGGCGCTCGCCCGGTTCTGGGGCGACTCACCGCATGAGGTGGCGGTTCCCGGGTTTTACGACTCGGTGCGCCCCGTGACGCCGCTGGAGCAGGCGTTGCTAGACCGGCTCCCCTGGGACCCGGTCGAAACCGCCCGGGGCCTCGGCCTCGCCGATGATCACTTCGCCTCAACCACGGCCGCGGAGTTCTATCGGCGAACGCTGATGCGCCCGACCCTGAACATCTGTGGGTTTACGTCAGGCTATGGCGGGCCGGGCTCCAAGACGATCATTCCCGCCAGGGCCTCGGCCAAGCTGGACATGCGCCTGGTGGCTGACCAGGACCCGCTCGATATCTACGAAAAGTTCGTCGCCCACCTACAGGCAGTAACGGCGGATATGACGGAAGTGCGGTTCACGGTGACCGACCTGGGCAGCATGGCGCCCAGCCGCACGTCGCCGGACCGGCCCGAAGCGCAGGCGGTGGTGCGTGCCGTGCGCCGGGCATACGGAGAGGAACCGGTAGTCATGCCTTCCCTGGGCGGCTCTCTGCCCGATTACGTTTGGACGCGCATTCTCGGCGTACCAAGCGTGGTGGTGCCGTACGCCAATCCCGATGAGGACAATCACGCCCCGAATGAGAATATCGCACTAGACTGCTTTTTCAACGGCATCCGGTGCGCGACCGAAGTCTTTGTCGAACTGGGTAGTATTCGTAGCCCAAAATTGTAGGGTTTTCAGGGCTGGTGTGCATTGTGATCAGCCGCTATGATAGGAAGGTCCCCGGAAGGCTAATTTCGAGGAGGCTTCTATTACAGTGGCTGATAACATTATGCATAACGATTCCTACTCCCCGGTGGAGATCGCCAAGAAGGTGGAGCAGTACGGCATTACCAAGGCCAACCTGCCTTTCGCAAAAATGGCCATGCTCGCCGTCATGGCAGGTACCTTTGTTTCCATGGGCGGCATGTTCTACATGACCGTGACCGCCGATTGGAAGGGCGGCTTTGGCCTCATGCAGCTGGTTGGCGGCCTCTGCTTTACCCTGGGCCTGCTGCTTTGTGTTGTCGCCGGTGCCGAACTCTTCACAGGCAACAACCTGCTCTCCATCGCCGCGGCCAATAAGAAGATCACCATCGGACAACTGGTGCGGAACCTGACGATTGTGTGGATCTTTAACTTCGTGGGTTCGCTGATTATGGTTGGTATGCTGTACTACACCGAGCAGTACGCGCAGGGCGGCGGCGCGGTCGGCGCCCGGGCCCTGTACGTGGGCGCATCCAAGGCTTCGCTCGCCCCGGGCACCATCTTCATGAAGGGCATTATCGCCAACTTCATGGTTTGCCTGGCGTCGTGGATGGCCTACGCCGGCCGCACGATCGTCGATAAGTTCTTCGGCATGCTGCTGCCCATCGCTGCGTTCGTGGCGGGCGGTTACGAGCACTCCATCGCCAACATGTTCTTCATTCCCTACGCCATGGTGATCAAGGGCCATGCTGCGATTGCGGCCATGCCCGGCGTGCCGGTCGAGAAGCTGAAGTACCTGACCCCCGGCTACCTGACCCAGAACCTGATCTTCTCCACCGCCGGCAACCTGGTGGGCGGTGCGATTATGGTCGGCCTGGCTTACTGGTTCATCTACTACAAGGCTGATCAGACCACCGATGCCAAGAAGGGCAAGGCGGTCGCCTAGGGTCGGTGTAAATGGGGGCCGGTCTTCGTAACAAGCGAAGGCCGGCCCTTTCTCATTGCCAACATCTGCGTGATGATGCAGCATCCCGGCGTTCTGTAAACTGTAGACAAACCGTATTGCCGGGAGGCTGCTATTTACATGAAGAAGGCTCTGACCTGCCTCTTGCTGACCGCTTCCCTGTCGCTCCCTGCGCTGCCTGCCACTGCGGCGGGAGAACCCGGTACCGCCCCGGTGCGCAGCGCTGTCACGATTCGTACGGCGATGGCCGAGCACGGCGTGATGCAGTCGGAGATTTATGCGTTTACGGCTGCCGCCGGTGACCTGATCATTACCCTGAGCCCCTTGGTACAGGCCCAGCCCGTGCTGCTCATGCTGGAAGACGCCGCCACCGGCGAGGTGCTGCTGAACCAGGAGTTCAGCCCGGCGTTCCCCCGTGGCACCGTGCGGCTGCCCCGGTCGGGCGCCTATCGGCTGTTGGTGGCCCCGAACCAGGTCGCCGCGGTCACCCTGAATGCGCTGGACCTGGTGGCGTCGGCCGAGGTGCCGGCGATCGCCATGCCGCCGATCACGCCGTTCGAGGTACGCAACGAGCGCTTCAGCGTGACACCGCAGCTGCCGAACCCGGACGTGGTCGAGTCGGTGGCGATCGGGCTGAATGGTGAGACGCTGTCGGAAGGCGCCGTGAAGACGGTGGAGATCGATCCGGCCGCGCTCGGCGACGGGCTCTACACCCTGACGGGGGCCGTTATGGGGACGGCGGGCAATATGGGGCTGACGGCGTCGAAGTTTGTGGTCGACCGGGTAGACAGCTTCAGCGATGTGGCGCCGACCCACTGGGCCCGCCCGTACGTAGAGGTGATGCATCATGTCGGGGTGGTCAACGGCCGGGGCGCCGGCACCTTTGCGCCGGACCAGTCCGTGACCCGGGCCGAGTTTGCCAAAATGCTGGCGCTCACTTTGGGCCGGGAACCGTCCGGCGCATCGGCGGCGCCCGCGTTTGCGGATGTGCCGGCGGATTTCTGGGGCAAGGCGTATATTGAGGCGCTGGCGGAGTCTGGCCTGATTCGGGGCGAGGAGGTGGACGGCAAGGTCTACTTCCGGCCGGACCGGACGATTACCCGGGCCGAGGCGGCCACGATTTTGGGCCGGGTGCTGGGCGCCTACGATACGGGGGACAGCGGTGTGATGCCCTTCGCTGATGCGAAGGAGGTGCCGGCCTGGGCGGCGCCGGCGGTGGCCATGATGGCCGAGATGGGCTGGATCAAGGGCTTCCCGGACGGCAAGTATTACCCGGGCAGTACGTTGAAGCGGGACCAGGCGGCCCGGGTGCTGGCCAACTTCCTGGGCATGCAATAGAAAAGGTGGGGGCCGGGGAGATTCACTTCCCCGGCCCCTTGCTCTTTGCCGTTTTCTTGGCGGTCATGGATTGGTAGCTCTCGGCGATCATGTCCTTGGCCATGTCCAGGCTCGCCTGGTCGGTGATTTGGGCGGTGAGCCAGCCGAAGCGGCCCACATAGGCCGCGACGCTGACCCCGGGCAGTTGCAGGAACATCTGCCGGTTGTCGGGCAGTGGCTTCGCGGAAATGGTGATGGTGGGCCGGTCGCCTGACGTGAAGACGAAGGTCTTGCCCTTGATCCGGAAGTCGGTGTGGTCGGCCCAGGGGTGGGCTACTTCCACCTTGTCGAAGGAGAGGCAAAACGCCTCAAGCTCGGCCCAGAAGGGTGATTCGGCCATGTCCATCCCCGCTCTCTGCGTGTCGTTTGAGTACAAATTCTGCTCGAAAGTGAATTTGCCTGCGGGGGGACCATCAAAGGCTGTGGAATTCGGGACCGTATTCGACCAGTTGGGCGCCCGCCTCGGCAAAGAAGGTCTCCCAGAAGCGGCGGATGGTCAGCACCTGAGCGGGCTCAATGTGGCCGCCGGCCGCGCTGAGTCCGGCCACGTGGACACGGGTGCCCGCGGGATAGGTGGGCCTGCGGGTGCCGAGGCTTTCCATCAGCGTCGGAATCTCGTTGTCGGCGAGGGTTTCGAACCGGGCCAGGTCGGAGTCCTCCACCATATCGCTGATGATGCAGATGGTGCCGGGCTGTCCGCCCAGGAGGTCACGCGCCTGAAGCAGTCCGTCGATGATGGCGGTGCCGAGGGCGGCTTCGGTGCGGGGGGCGGTGAGCAGTGCGTCGACCTTGGTCAGGGCTTCGTCGCGGGCCTTTTTCATGGCCCGGCCGTGGGTGAACTCGTTGGTGGTGAAGCGGCGGAAGGCCGGGAAGTGAACGTCGACTGCGGCGGTGGCCGTGAGGGACGTACTGGAGATTGGCAGCACCATGAGGTGCTCGCCGCCCTTCAGCGAGTCGATGACGGTTTGGACGTACTGGCGGTAGGTGGACGCGACGGCCTCGGTGCTGCCGGAGAGGTCGACCAGGACGATGACGGGGCGCCCGGCCGGCTGGGCCGCCGGGCTGGCGGTGCAGCCGGTGAGGAGGACGATGGTGATGAGGAGGAGGAGTTTACGCATGCGGCGCCTCCGGGTCGTTCCAGGCGAGGCGCTGGAGTGACTCGGGCACCTCGGGGCGGGGGCGGTTGGCGTCGAGCAGGCCCAGCGGTGTCCGCCCGTCTTCCCGGGCGCCGACGTTGGCCGTGATGTAGCGCTGCATGTGGGTGTCCGTTTCGTGGCAGATGGCGCTGAGGCGGGCCTGGTAGATGCCCCACCGGGCCTGGCGCCTCGCCGCGGCCTGGGCGAGGGCGTCGTGGGCCCGGTTGACCCGGGCCCGGGCCTTTGCCACGGCCCGCTTGGCTTTGGCGAGGCCGGTTGTGTGCCTGGCCGTGGGTGAGGCGTCTCGCCGGGCCGTCGCAGCCGCAGCCTCCTGCTCGGCCCGGGCCAGCGCCCCGCAGGCCTGCTCGTAGCGCACCTTGCGCCGGACCCAGGCCGGGAAGAGCGCCTTGTCCTTCCATTTCCAGCTGAGTGCGAGCCGGCGGAGCCGGTTCTGGCCGGCATCGCGCAGGTAGAGCAGGTAGGGCGGGGGCGTGGGGTCATCGGGCAGGGGAATGGCGTTGCGCCCGTCCCGGCGCCCGTTGCGCTCGGCGCTCCAGCCGAGCAGCCAATGGATGATCATCAAGCTTGTCACTCCTTCTCGTCGGGAGGCTGGTGCCAGGGCATTCGCTCATCACGCAGCCCTTCGGGCAGGCGGTTATCGTCGCGGGCGCGCACGTTGGCGGCAATGTAGGCGTGTACCAGCGTCTTGGTGCGCTGGAGGTGGGCCTCGGCCCGGTGCTGGGCCAGTTCCTGCACCTCTTTGATGCGCTGGACCGCCGCCAGTTCGAGCCGGCTGATGCGGAGCAGGCGCCAGCGGGCCTTGCCGCTCTGCCGGCGGGCCCGGGCCAGGGCACGGGTCGCCACGCCGATTTGATGCGCCAGCGGCTCCACCCGGTGGTGCCAGGCGAGCAGGGCAGCGGCGACCAGGGTCGCACAGCTGACGGCGAAGAGCGCCCAGGTTGCGGCGACCGGATTGACCGTAAGCGTGTCGGAGGTCAGGGCGGCCATGGCCGACTCCCGCAGGTAGGCGAGGCTCGCCACGAAGGCGACGCTGCCCAGGAGCAGGAGCCAGAGAATCGGCTTGACGCTGATGCGCAGGTTGCGGGAGAGGGTGCCGGCGGCGTGGCCGAGGAAGCCCGTGAGTGCGGCGCAAAGGGCGGCCAGCAGGAACGTGTATGCGGGCGCGAGCCCAAAGGTCGTGAAACTCAGGTAGACGAGGGGGAACTCGAGCGAGCAGAGGCCGGTGACCGCGAGGAGGTAGCCCCAGGTGGGCAGTCCTTCGCCCATGGGGTTTCCCTGGGCCCGGCGGAGTTCTTCGGCCTGCATGAGGAGGGTCTCACGGCGCTCGACAACCCGGGCCTCGGCGGCCTCGGCCTTGTGCAGGAGGTCGCTGGCCTGGGCGCCCGCCAGGCGCAGCGCCTCGCGCCGTGCGGCCAGACGGCTCTCGGCGCGGGTGCGGGCCATGGCGATGCGCTGGGCCCGGGCCCGGGCGCCGGCCCAGCAGCTCAGGACCCAGGGCGAGGGGTCGGGTCCCCGGGGAATCAGCAGGCTGCCGTCCCGGGCGCCGGCCCGGGCAGCCTGTAGTTGGAGAAGCCAAAAAGGCATCACGGTTGGGTATTCACCTCTACCGTAATGCTTGCCGTTATGTCGGCAAGTTAAACCTACTCTACGTCCCTGAGCCCGGGACCGGTCAGCCCCCAGACCGCCAGCGCCACCACGATGGACCCGGCCACAGCCGCCCCGAGGAAGGGCGAGACCTGGTCAGCCAGCAGACCTGCCAGAGCGGCGCCCACGGGCTGGAGCGCCTGGTTAACCGACCCTAGCATCCCGAAGAAGCGCCCCTGCTGCTCCTGCGGAACCAGCACCCGGTAGAGCGCGGCGAACATGACGTTGGACAGGCCGAAGGTCAGGCCGCCCAGGAAGAGGAGCACCGTGAAGGGCCAGAACCCGCTGCCCCAGGCCATGGCCAGGTTCGTTACGCCCATGCCCAGCAGGGCCAGCAGCATGAAGCGCCCGCGAAACCGAATGCGGTTGGCAACGGCTGTGACCAGGGTCAACCCCAGCATGATGCCGGCCGGGCTGGCCGTGCCCCACAGGCCATACTGCTGGGCAGACAGGTGCCACTCCTGTCTGGCGATGACCGGCAGGAGCACCCCGAACATGGCACCGGCGGCGTTGACCCCGCAGGTCAGCACGACTGTGCGGCGCAGGACCGGATGATCGGCGATGGTGGAGATCCCAGTCCGGAAGTCGGCCCAAAACGGGCGCCGCTCCCGGGGCGGGCGGGGCGCCCACCGGAGCCGCGCCAGGGCGATCGCGACCGCTGAGATGCCGAAGGTGGCGGCGTCCAGACCGAGGGCGGGCCCGGCTCCGACCCCGGCAACCACGACGCCCGCCAGCGATGGGCCGGCCATGGCCACGATCTGCCGCATCATCTGGAAGAGGGAGAGGGAGCGGGTCAGGTCTTCCGGGTGGACCAGGCCTGATTGCGATGCCGCGTAGGCCGGCGTGAAGAAGACGCTCGCCCCCGACAGCAGTGCCCCGACCGCCAGCACGTGGCCGAAACTGGCCCGGCCCGTGAGCATGAAGATGGCGGCGGCGCCCACGGCCAGGGCCCGCACCAGGTCGGCGGCAATCATGATGTGCCGACGGTCGGTGCGGTCGGCGATGGTGCCGGCCAGGGGAGCCAGGAGCAGGCTGGTGACGCTGCCCAGCCCGTTCAGCAGTGCGACGGCCCCGGCGGAGCCGGTGGCGTCCAGGACCCAGAGGGGCAGGGTGAGGGCGTAGAGTGCGTCGCCGAGCAGCGAGACAGCCATACCTGTGAAGACCAGCAAGAACGAACGGTTGCGCATGAGCCCCATGCATGAAGCACCCCCTACGTCCCGATAGCGTAACGGTTCCTGAACCGAAAGAGTAGACTGTTAATTATGGCTGTGCTAGACTAATATCATGGAGCAGGGCCCCTGAGGGGCTCAGCTTCGCTAATGGAGCGGAAAACAGGGCAGGGGGATCGTCATCCCCCTGCCCATTTTTTGTGTGGCAACTGCTTCTTCTAGCGTTTTCCAGACCACTCCGGAGGTCGTCTAGTAGTTTCCAGCGACCCGTTAGTTCTTGCCGGAGACCCGTTAGCTCTTCCCGGAGACCCGTTGGCTCTTCCCGGAGACCTGTTGGCTCTTCCCGGAGACCCGTTGGCTTTTCCCGGAGACCCGTTGGCTCTTCCCGGCGACCCGTCGGCTCTTGCCGGAGACCCGTTGGCTCTTCCCGGCGACCCGTTAGCTCTTGCCGGAGACCCGTTGGCTCTTGCCGGAGACCCGTTAGCTCTTCTCGGCGACCCGTTGGCTCTTGCCGGAGACCCGTTGGCTCTTGCCGGAGACCCGTTAGCTCTTGCCGGAGACCCGTTGGCTCTTGCCGGAGACCCGTTAGCTCTCCCTCATCCAATCGAAGGAGCCCAGATCGGGGGGGCGGCACTACGCCGCCCCTCGTCTTTTTACCTACCCAACCCCGGAAATAAGCACTTCGGACCATGGCCCGGTCAGAATCGCCCGTTTACCATAAAAGGGCATCATTTCAGCGAGGAGGGCTAACGCATGGCGGAACGGCGGGGCCGCATCCTGATCGGCGCCGGCACCTGCGGCCTGGCTGCGGGCGCGGGCGCCGTATGGGCTGCGGCTGAGCGGGCGCTGACCGACCTGGGCCTGCCTGACACCCCCGTCATCGGCGTGGGCTGCATTGGCTACTGCCAAGAAGAGCCCCTGCTTGACGTGGAACTGGACGGCCAGCGCTTCACCTACCGGCGGGTCAAGCCCGACCAGGTCAAACGCATCATCGAAAAGCACCTGGCCGGCGGGCAACCGGTAACCGAACTGCTCCTGGGCGAATGCGTCGATGCACCCAACCCCTACCCGACCCTGCCCTTCTACGCACCGCAGAACCGGGTCGCCACCCGGAACTGCGGCTTCATCGACCCGACAAGCCTTTCGGACTACGAGGCCCGGGGGGGCTACATGGCCCTCCGAAACGCACTCGCAAAACCACCGCACGACATCGTAGAAGCGGTCAAGGCCTCCGGCCTCCGAGGCCGGGGCGGCGCTGGCTTCCCCACCGGCCGCAAATGGGAGCTGGCCGCCAAGTCGCCTGGCCCGCACAAGTTCCTCATCTGCAACGCCGACGAGGGCGACCCCGGCGCGTTCATGGACCGATCCATCCTCGAAGGCGACCCGCACGCGGTCATCGAGGGCATGGTGATCGGCGCGTACGCCATCGGTGCGGACGAAGGCTACATATACTGCCGCGCCGAGTACCCGCTGGCCCTTGAACGCCTGCGGGACGCGATCGAGCAAGCGCGCCAAAAAGGCTACCTCGGCAACAACATCCTTGGCACCGCCCACAGCTTCCACCTGCACCTGAAGGAAGGCGCCGGCGCCTTCGTCTGCGGCGAGGAGACGGCGCTGATGGCCTCCATCGAAGGGCGCCGCGGCATGCCCCGGCCCCGTCCGCCCTACCCGGCCCAGGCCGGCCTCTTCGCCTTGCCGTCTAACATCAACAACGTCGAGACCCTGGCCGCCATCGCCCCCATCATTCGGAACGGGGCCGACTGGTACGCCGCCATGGGCACGGCGGGCTCCAAGGGCACCAAGGTCTTCGCCCTGACCGGCCAGGTCAACCGGACCGGTCTGGCCGAGGTCCCCATGGGCATCTCCATTCGTGAGATCGTCTACGACATCGGCGGCGGCATTCCGAACGACCGGGAGCTCAAGGCGGTCCAGATCGGCGGCCCCTCGGGCGGCTGCCTGCCTGCGAGCCTCCTCGACCTCCCCGTCGACTACGAGTCGCTCCAGCGGGAGGGCGCCATTATGGGCTCCGGCGGCATGGTCGTCGTCGATGAAACGACCTGCATGGTCGACTTCGCCCGCTTCTTCATGGCCTTCTGCGCCCGGGAATCCTGCGGCAAGTGCACCCCCTGCCGGGAAGGCACCACCCGCATGCTCGAGATTCTCACCCGCATCTGCGACGGCAACGGCACCATGGCCGACCTGGACCGCCTGGAGCGGCTGGCCGGGAACGTCAAGATCACGTCGCTCTGCGGCCTGGGCCAGTCGGCGCCCAACCCGGTCCTCTCCAGCCTGAAGCACTTCCGGCACGAGTTCGAAGCGCACATCCGCGATCGCCGCTGCCCCGCCGGCGTCTGCAAAAACCTGATCAGCTATCGGATCGAGGCCGACAAATGCACGGGCTGCGTCCTCTGCGCCCGGAACTGCCCGGTGGAGGCCATTACCGGCGAAAAGCGGAAGGCCCACGTCATCGATCCGGAAATCTGCATCAAATGCGGCGCCTGTTTCGACGTCTGCAAATTTGACGCCGTCATTCGGGGGTGAGACTGCACATGGAGATTCTGCTCAACGGTACCCGGGTGGCGGTCCAGCCCGGTCAGACGATCATGCAGGCGGCAGATAGCGCCGGCGTTCATGTCCCCCGGCTCTGCAATTACCCGCAGCTCAAGCCCAGCGGTGCCTGCCGTCTTTGCGTGGTCCAGGTCAAGGGCGCCCGGGGCCTGGTGGCCGCGTGCACGACGCCCGTGGCCGAGGGCATGGAGATCGAAACCGACTCCCCAACCGTAGCGGACGCCCGGCGTGATGTACTCGACTTACTCGTGAGCAACCATCCGCTGGACTGCTTCCACTGCGAAGCCTGCGGCGACTGCGCCCTCCAGGATTACGCCTACCAGTACGGCATCAAGGAAGGCTCGTATGATGGCGCCCGGCGCCAGGTGGAGGTCGACGACCGGAACCCCTTCTTCCGCATCGACTACGAGAAGTGCGTGCTCTGCGGCATCTGCGTCCGCATGTGCGATGAGGTGATGGGCTACGGCGCCATCGACTTTGCCGGCCGCGGCTTTACGACGCTCGTTTCCACGCCCTACGGCGTGTCGCTGGATGACTCGGCCTGCGTCTTCTGCGGCAACTGCGTGCAGGGCTGCCCGGTGGGCGCCCTGGTGCCCAAGTCGCAGGTGGGCGCCGCCCGCGCCTGGGAGATGAAGAAGGTGCGGTCGGTCTGCCCGTACTGCGGCGTGGGCTGCGCCATCGACGTGCACGTAAAGGGCAACCGCATCATCAAGATCGAAGGCGCCGAATCGCCGGCCAACCACACAATGACCTGCGTGAAAGGCCGCTTCGGGTGGGAGTTCGTCCATCATGAAGACCGGTTGCTGAAACCGCTGGTCCGCCGGGCCGATGCGCCCCGGGGCGCCGTGGGGCGGGAATGGTTCGAAGAAGCCACCTGGGATGAGGCCCTGGCCGCAGCTGCCGCCGGCATCGCCCGGGTGCGGGACGGCGTCGGGCCGGATGCGGTGGCGGGTCTCAGCTCCGCCAAGG
This sequence comes from Symbiobacteriaceae bacterium, assembly GCA_029239785.1. Lineage (GTDB taxonomy): Bacteria > Bacillota > Sulfobacillia > Symbiobacteriales > Symbiobacteriaceae > JARBUG01. The sequence goes on from JARBUG010000006.1 coordinate 60,104, forward strand.
CATCGAACGAAGAGAACTACCTCTTCCAGAAGTTGCTGCGCGCAGCGGTCGGCACGAATAATGTCGATCACTGCGCCCGCCTCTGACACTCTCCGACAGTCGCCGGTCTGGCGACGGTATTCGGGAGTGGCGCCATGACCAACTCCCTGGACGAGATTGCAGACGCCAACACGATCCTGATCATCGGCTCCAACACGACGGAGAGCCATCCCGTGGCGAGTCTGCGGGTGAAGGAGGCCGTGCGGCGGGGCGCCAACCTGATCGTCATTGACCCCCGTCCGATCGAAGTCGCCGAGGCGGCGACACACTGGCTCCAGCCCTTGCCCGGCACCAACGTGGCGGTGCTTCAGGGGATGATGAACCACATCCTGACCACAGACCTGTGGAATATGGAGTTCGTCGACAGCCGGACCGAGGGCTTTGCCGAGTTCGTCGCTTCGCTGGATGGGCGGACGCCCGAGTGGGCGGCATCCGTCAGCGGCGTTGACGCCGGCCTGATTCGGGCCGCGGCCGAGGCCTACGCCACCGCCGAGCGGTCGACGATTCTCTACGCCATGGGTGTGACGCAGCATTCGACGGGAACCGACGGCGTTCTTACCCTGGCCAACCTGGCCATGCTGACCGGGCAGATCGGGCGCCCCGGTACCGGGGTCAACCCGCTGCGGGGCCAGAACAACGTGCAGGGCTCGTCCGACATGGGGGCGCTGTACGACACGCTCCCGGGGTATCGAAAAGTGAACGATGCGGCCGCTCGTACGGCCCTGGCGCAAGCGTGGGGCGTAGCCGACCTGCCCGCCCAGCCCGGCGCCGCTGCCTCGGAGCTGCCCGACCGCATCATGGCAGGCGAAATTCGGGCGCTCTACCTGATGGGCGAGAACATCGCCCTGACGGATCCTGACGCCAACCATACCCGCAAGGCGCTGACCAGGCTGGAGTTCCTGGTTGTCCAGGACCTTTTCCTGACCGAAACCGCCGCCTTTGCCGACGTCATCCTCCCCGCCTGCTCCTGGGCGGAGAAGGAGGGGACCTTCACCAACACCGAACGCCGGGTACAGCGCTTCTACCAGGCGCTGGAGCCCCTGGGCGAGTCTCGCCCCGACTGGCAGATTATCGTCGAGTTGTCTGCCCGCCTCGGCTATCCCATGCCGTGCGCCTCCCCGCAGGCGATCATGGCGGAGATCGCCGCCACGGTCCCGCAGTATGGCGGCATCGCCTACGAGCGGCTCGGCGAGGCGGGCCTCCAGTGGCCCTGCCCGACCCCGGACCACCCCGGCACCCCGATTCTGCACCGGGAGAAGTTCGCCCGGGGCCTGGGGCGCTTCTCAGCGGTTACGTTCAGGCCGAGCGCCGAACTGCCCGACGCCGAGTTCCCCTTCGTCTTTACCACGGGCCGCAGCCTGTACCACTACCACTCCGGCTCGATGACCCGGCGGGCCCGCCCCCTGGCCGAGCATCGGCCTGACGCCTACGCCGAAATGGACCCGGCGACCGGCTCCGCCATGGGCCTGCAAGATGGAGACCTCATTCGTGTGACCTCCCGGCGCGGCGAAGTAACCGTACCGGTCCGGCTGGTCCCCGGCACGGGCAGCAAGGTGATCTTCATGCCCTTCCACTTCCGGGAAGCCTCAGCCAACCTGCTGACCAACACGGTGCTCGACCCCGTCGCCCGGATTCCCGAACTCAAAGTCTGCGCAGTCCGAGTGGAGGTGGCCCAGGCATGAGCGTCTTGATGCGAAAGCGGACCGGGCCCATCGGGGCGCCCGACTCCTGCTGCGCCGACCTGGTGCCGGTGAAGGTGGCGCAGTTGAACGACTTCCTCACCCAGCACGCTGGCAAGTCAGCCATGGTGATTCCCGCCCTCCAGCACGCCCAGGCGCTCTTCGGCTACGTGCCCCCCGAGGCGATGCAGATGATCGCCGAGGCGCTGCGCACGCCCTACGCCCGGGTCTACGGCGTGGCGACCTTCTATGCCCAGTTCCGGCTCCAGCCCGCCGGGCGCCGCACGGTGCGGGTCTGTATGGGCACGGCGTGCCACGTGCGGGGCGCCGGCAGCGTGCTTTCGGCCTGGTCCGAGGCGCTGGGCGTCAAACCCGGCGGCACCACCGCCGACGGCGAGATCACGCTGGAGCAGGTCTCCTGCCTGGGCGCCTGCGGGCTGGCGCCGACCGTCATGGTCGATTCCACCACGCACGGCCGGCTCACGCCGGGCAAGGTGAAGCAGGTCGTCTCGTCTCTGCGTAAAGCGTAACGAAGGAAACGGCCGCCAGGACATGCGAAGTCCTGGCGGCCGCTCTTCTGCTGTGGGGCGTTTGTGCGGCATAATGAAAAGGGGGAAGTGGAGACTAGCCTTACAAGCAAAGAGAAGGGGCCAACGAAAGAGATGCCAAACGGAGCGATGGGGTGGAACTTTGACAACAGCTATTCCCGCCTGCCAAAGCTGTTTTACGCCAGCCAGGGCCCGGTCCCGGTACGTGCACCGCAGCTGACCGTTTTGAATGAGTCGCTGGCCCAGTCGCTGGGCTTGCACGCAGAAGCGTTACGAAGCGTAGACGGTGTGGCTGTCTTGGCGGGCAACCAAGTTCCCGAAGGTGCCTCGCCCCTGGCGCAAGCGTACGCAGGCCATCAATTCGGGCACTTCACTATGCTGGGAGATGGACGGGCCGTGCTGCTGGGCGAGCAGGTCACCGCCGCCGGCGAACGGGTTGATATCCAACTGAAGGGCTCAGGCCGAACGCCCTACTCCCGCCGGGGCGACGGGCGTGCGGCACTGGGACCCATGCTGCGCGAGTATATCATCAGCGAAGCCATGCACGCACTCGGCATTCCTACCACACGCAGTCTGGCGGTCGTAACAACCGGAGAGCCGGTCTTTCGCGAAACCGTCCTGCCTGGTGCGGTGCTAACCCGTGTGGCGGCCAGCCATATCCGTGTGGGCACGTTCCAGTACGCCGCCCGCTTCGGCACGGTCGATGATCTGCGGGCCCTTGCCGACTACACATTACATAGGCACTTCCCGGACGCAGCGACCGATGCGGACCGGTATCGCCTCCTGCTTCAGGGGGTCATCCAGCGCCAGGCCGAACTGATCGCAAGGTGGCAGCTCGTCGGCTTCATTCACGGCGTGATGAATACCGACAACATGGCCATCAGCGGCGAAACGATCGATTACGGCCCCTGCGCCTTCATGGACGCCTACGACCCGGCGACGGTCTTCAGTTCCATAGACAGGCAGGGACGGTATGCCTATGGCAATCAGCCGCCGATTGCGGCGTGGAATCTGGCCAGGTTTGCGGAGACCCTGCTGCCGCTGCTGCACGACACCCAGGAGCAGGCTTTGAAGCTGGCGCAGGATGCGATTGCGGGCTTCGCCCTACTCTTTGAGGGGCACTGGCTCGCGGGAATGCGGGCGAAGTTGGGCCTCTTCGGCGAAGAACCAGAGGACAAATCACTGGTCGAGGGCCTCCTGACGCTGATGCAGCGACATCGTGCGGACTTCACCAACACGTTCCGTGCGTTAACTGTTGACGAGGAGATACCTCTGCTCCATTCGGTTGAGTTTGTGCAATGGCGACAGCAGTGGGATGCGAGGCGTAGCCGGCAGGCCGAACCGCGCACCGCCTCGCAGCAGCTGATGCAGCAGAGCAACCCGGCCGTGATTCCCCGCAACCACCGGGTAGAAGAGGCCCTGGAAGCCGCCGTGGAGCACGGCGATCTCAGCGTCATGAAGCGGCTGCTGGATGTGTTGTCAACCCCCTACGCTGATGCGCCCAACTTGGCCGAGTTCTGCACCCTGCCTGCAGACCCGGCCCAGCCTTACCGAACCTTCTGCGGGACATAAAACGAAGGAGCCAGCCCTGCGGGGACTGGCTCCTTGACATTCCCGCCCCTGGTCCGTAGAATAATGACTGAAGTCAAGAATGACCACGGTCAACTTTGACCCGAGTCAGGAGGATCACCATGGGCAGACGCGAAACCGCCAAGGACCAAAAGCGCACGGCCCTCATTCAGGCCGGCATGGAACTCTTCACCTCCCAGGGCTTTGCCAAAACATCCGTCGACCAAATCGCCACCCAGGCCGACGTCGCCAAGGGCACGTTCTACAACTACTTCACCACCAAGGAAGACCTGCTCGTTGCCGGCATGATGGTCGAGCAGGAAGGACTTGCCGCAGTGGAGCGCCCGGTCATCTTCGCCCTGCCCACGGTCCGTGAACGCCTCAACCGCCTCATCGCCTGGTCGGCCGGGTGGATTGCCGAGAACCCGGAGTTGGCCGTGGTCTGGTGTCAGGAGCGATGCCGAAGGGGCGTAGGCCAGGACGGCCCCAGCGGCTTCGACCTACTCCTGCTGGATGTGGTCGAGGCAGGGCAGCAAGCCGGTGAACTCAGGGATGACCGGCCCCCTGCACTCCTGAGCCTCGACATCACGGCGATCACTGTCACCTATATCTTTGCCTGGTACGGCAGCGGGCTTGGCTTTGATCTGGCCCAGGCCGTACAGCAGGCCGTAGACACATATCTGACCGGAGCCATCGTAAAGGGGGAGAAAGTATGAGCAGCTTTCAAGTGATCGTGTCGAAGGTGATCGATGCCCCTTCGGAGGCGGTGTACAACGTCATCATCGATATGGATGAGCACCGCAAGATTCTGCCCAAGGAGTTCACGGCCCTGACCGTGGAGAAAGGCGGGCGCGGTGCGGGGACCGTCGTCCGTGCGGAGATGCAGGTGATGGGCGTGAAGGCGGCACACCGGCTGGTGATCAGCGAGCCCGAACCGGGGCGCATCATGAAAGAGGTTGACACGAATACGGGCGTCGATACAACCTGGACGGTCACGCCCCGCGATGGCGGGCAGCGCTGTGAACTGAAGCTCGACACGGTGATGCGGGTCAAGCCGGGGTTCCAGGGCTGGGTAGAGAAACTGATCACCCCTGGCATCATGCGGGGCATGTACCGGCGGGAGCTCGATCAAATCGCGGCTTACGTGCGGACCAAGCAGTAGCACGGATCTGGTCACGCCGCAGCCAATGGCTGGCCGAGAAAAACAAGCGACCCACGGGCTAGACCCATGGGTCGCTTGCTATACTTTTATGGTTCGCGATGAATCGGGCAGCCGCCATCGTCGCATGCGCCGACGGGTACGATCTTGCGGTTGCGGGCCACCCAGTCGTAGGCTGCCGCCCCGACCCCCAGCCAGTGTGCGGCCACCAAGAAGGGCCAAAGCGGCCACAGCGGTGGCAGCAGCCGGGCAATCGCCACCAAGGCCGGGAACCCGCCGATGATCTGTCCGTCGTCGGTTCGCACGTGCATCTGTCGAGCCAATATCTCCTGCGAGATGCCCGTTTCCGTGACGACTGCCTCCTCGCGGATGGAGCGAAATGCGAGGTGCCCCCGGCGGTCAAGTCGGGACAGACGTTCCTTAGCAGCCCGACACAGCGGGCACCAACCGTCGAAGTATACGACCATGGCCTGCCCTCCTATCGCCGCATTTTCCGGCCGGCCGAAGCGCCCGAACGGAACTTGGGCCTGTATCCACCGGACCCGGGTTGACGGCGTTGCCAGCCGCCGGCAAATCGCTGCCTTTCAACAAACGCAGCCAGCACATTTATGCTGGCTGCACTTTCGCGCGGTCCAGGCAACTACACCTGAAACCGGGCGCCTCCGTCCCGCAAGGACCGGGCTACACGGGCCAGCTCCGTCGCCGCCTGGGCGATGCCGGCGCTCCCGGCGCTCAGCTGCTCCATCGCCGCCGAAACCTCCTCGGCGGAGGATGCGTTGTTCTCGGCCACCTCGGCGATGGCCCGGATGGTCCCGGTCATCTGCACGGCGCTGGTCGCCATTTGCTCGGTGGCGGCCGTGTTCTCCTGGGTGACGGCAGCTACGGTGTTCACCGCATTCACGACCTGCCCGGCAGCCAGCGACAGCCGCTGCATGGCGGCCGAAATCGCCGCCACATCGTGCCCGGTGCGGTCTACCACGGCCAGGATCTCGCTGAGGCGCGCGCCCGTCTGGGCCGTCAGGCGGGTACCGGCTTCCACCCGAGATGTCACCTGCGCCATCGAGTCCATCACATCGGCGGTGCCGGTGCGAATCCGCTCAATCAGCCCGCCGATCTCCTTGGCCGACTGTGACGACCGCTGCGCCAGCAGACGCACCTCATCGGCCACCACGGCGAAGCCCCGGCCATGCTCGCCGGCCCGGGCCGCCTCGATCGCGGCGTTCAGGGCCAGCATGTTGGTCTGTCCGGCGATCTCGGTGATCGTCCGGGTGATCTCGTCGATCTGCGATGAGAAGGCGCCCAGTTCACCGACCCGGGCGGCCGACGCCTGCACCGCGGCCCGAATCTCCGCCATGCCGGCCTCGGTGGTGGAGATCACCTGCTGCCCCTCCCGGGCCGCGGTCATCGCCTGCTGCGATGATGTCGCCACGCCCCGGGCGGTCGCGGCGGATTCGTCCACGGCGGCACGCATCTGGTCGACCATCAGGGCGGCCTCCTGCGTGCCCGCCGACTGCTCCTGGGCGCCCCGGGCGATCTGGAGGACGGCGTTGTGAAGCTCGTCCACCACCCGGGCCGACTCCTGCGCCGAGCCTGACTGAACGCCCGCCCCGCTTGCCACCTGCCCGATGGCCAGGGTGACCGCGGCCGCCGACTGCGACACCTGCTCCGTCGAGACCGTAAGCTCCTCGGCTGCATGGGCCACGGCCTGTCCGGATGCGATGGTCGACTGAATCAGCGACCGGAGGTTGCTTACCATATGGTTGAAGGACCGGGTCACCTCTTCGGTCTCGTCGCCCGTGGAAACCTTGAGCGGCTCCACGGTCAGATCGCCGGCGGCCACCTGGTTGGCCATGGCGGCCAGGCGCCGGATCGGCACTGACAGATGGCGGGCCATCAGGAGGGAGAGGAGCAGGCTGATCAGCACGGTCGCCGCCGGCAGCAGAATCAGGCGGAACTGCGCCTCGTCGCCGCGCTGGTCGGCCGCCTCGAAAGCGGTGTGGGCGCCGGTCACCGTCTCGCGGGTCAGCCGTTCCGCGATGCCGATCATCTGGTCGAGCAGCGGGTGGGCGGTGCCGTGCATCAGTTGCGCCGCCTCGTTGGTCTGGCCGCGCTGGGCCAGGTCCACGACCCGCAGGACGGCTTCATCGTAGCTGTAATGAAGGCCGACCAAAGCCTCCAGGTCGGCCCGGGCCGGGTCGTCGCCGACTGTCCGAATCAAGTTGTCCAACGTGGCGCCGGTCGCAAAGGCCGCTGCTTCGACGTTGCTCCGGCCCGCCTCGCTCGGGGATTGCACGAAAAAGCCAAGGGACATGCCTTCGTTATAGACGAAGGACTGGACCAGCTGCGCTCCCTGCGCCAGGTCGGTCCGCTGCCGTGTCGCCCGCAGGGCGCCCTGCATCTGCTCGACGCCTACATAGACACTGACGCCCATGATCACCATCAGCGAGACCAGCACCAGTGCAAATCCCATCAGCTTGACCAAAATCGAGGCACGCTTGCCCCTCTTCATCTGCCCGCCCCCGCCCGTATAGGATGACAACATTGAGTATAGAAATGTTTGTGCCACTTATGACGTTGTAAGCGGTGCTGGAGATGTTGACAGATAGGTGCGGGGCTGATAAAGTACGGGATGTGAAATGAACGTTCATTCGGGTGGTCGCGCAGCGGCAACAGGTGGGGAGGCGGCTCCCCGGTTTCAGCGGTTGGGGGGCCTTCGGCCATCCCCCAACCTGGGCACCGACGTCCGGTCGCCCCCCCACCTGTCGCCGCCGGCTCGCTGCCGCGTTTTGTATGGGAGGAAGTTAGTTTATGGGAAACCAGGCGAATAAGGAAGAGAAGCGGGCTGTCATTCTGGGTGCCGCGCTGGAGTTGTTTGCTGACCGCGGGTACCATGCCACCAACGTACCGAACATTGCTGAGCGGGCCGGGATTTCGGTGGGCACGCTGTATCATTACTTTGACAGCAAGGAGAAGGTCGTCAACGAGTTGTACCGCAAGTTGAAGCGGGAGATGATGGACGCCTTCTGGACCGATTTCCCCGCCGAGGCAGCGCCGGTGGAGCAGTTCCGGGCTTTCTGGCAGCGGGGTGTCGCCTTTGCGGAGGCGAACCGGCTGGCCTTTACGTTCCTGGAGTTTCATCATCATGCGCCGTATTTGGATGATGAGAGCCGCAGCGTGCAGAAGCGGGCGGCGGGGCTGGAGGCCAGGCTCTTTGAGGCCGGGCGCCGGGCCGGGGCTGTGCAGAAGATGCCCGATGCCGTGCTGAGCGCGTTCATCGGCGGGGCGCTGGTTTCGCTGATCAAGTCGGCCTGGGACGGGCAGATTCCTCTGACGCCGGCGGTGGTGGAGCAGGCCGCGGCCCGGTGCTGGGACGCCATTCGTGACCGGGAGAAGGGGCAGATGCCTCAGGAGCGGTTTTCCCTGGCCGGTGAGCATGGCCGGGTGACCATTGGCTTTGAGCCCAATACGGCGGGCCGGGCCGTGGTGGATATTGAGAGCTGGAATTACCGGGCCACGGGCAAGGCCTGGATCGATATGGCGGCGGTCCGCCAGTTCCGGGCTGATTTGCAGCGCTGCTATGATACGTTGAAGGGCGAGGCGCGGCTGGCGAGCAGTCCGGAGGAGAATCTGGTCTTGACGGTCAGCTTTGACCGCCGGGGGAACGCCGAGATTCGGGGCGCGTACCGGGAGACCTTGGCGGAGGAGAATGAGCTGCGGTTCAGGGTGCAGACGGATCAGACGTATGTGGTGGCGGCATTGGCGGGATTGGGGCAGGTGTTGGGGGAGTAACTGGGCGCCTGTGGGCGTGGGCAGGGGCGCTGCGGCTTGAGCGCTGCTGCCTGAGCGCCTGTGGGGGTAGGCAGGGGATTCCCTCTCAGGGTTGTTCGTTAGGGGGCCTCCGGCCATCCCCTAACATCCGGCACCAACGTTCGGTCACCCCTGCCCACCCCCACAGGCTGACGGTGGTGGCCTAACACCGACCCCTCACAGGCTGACGGTGGTGGCCCAACACCCACCTCATCCCGGTGTAACGGTCGGCGGCGCGCCCCCCACGCGGTGTGGGGCATTTATCTAGTGGGCGCCCTACGGGCGCCGGATGCCTCCGCCCGCTTTTGCGTGGCGTTACCCTCGTATGGCGTGCGCCGATGGGCGGAGAGGCTGGAAAGCCTCGTTTCCGGGGCAATAACAGCCTCTCCGCCCATTCGCGCACGGATTTCCGGGGGTAGAGCGTGCAATACCGGGCGGAGAGACGCTGCTCTGGTCCCCCTACGCCAAACCTGGTGCGGTGCTTGCTTTGGGGTAGCCGCCCGACCCCCAACGGGGGCGTGACGGACGGAACGGTCGCAGCGGGTGCCTCCGCCTGGAGCAGGCCTGTGCTCCGCCCAAAACGGGCGTCCGGCACCGCCCGACTCTCGGCAGCAGGGGCGGTGCGTCCCTCAGTTACACTACCCGCCGACGGTTCCCCTGCTGACGGCCTGACCGTGCCGGGCGCCCGGGGCGGGGCACAGGCAGCGCAGGGCGGAGGTGCCCGCTGCGACCACCCACCCGCCGCCACCGGGGGCCGAAGCAGGAAAGGTCTACCCCTTCAAGTGCCGCACCAAAAACTCCACCGTGGCCATCGAACTCGTCCGCTGGTTCTTCCGCTTCAAGAACCCGTGCCCCTCATCTTCGAACAACAAATACGCCACCGTAATCCCACGCTCCCGGAGGCGCTCGACCATCTGGTCCGACTCTGCCTGCACGACCCGGGGATCCTTGGCGCCCTGCACCACCAGCAGCGGGCACCGCAGGTTCTCCACATAGGTAATCGGCGACCGCTCGACCAGCATCGCGTAATCCTCGTCCGGGTCACCCAGCATCCCCTTCATCATGGGACGCCAGGTCGGCGGCACCGACTTGGCCATTGTCACCAGGTTCGACGGCCCGCACCAGTCGACCCCGCAGGCCCAGTACTCGGGAAGCCGGGTCACGGCCTGCAGTGTCGCGAACCCGCCATAACTCCCGCCAAAGATCGCGATGCGCTCCGGGTCAACCCAGTCCAGGCTGCGCAGAAACTCGGCGCACGCCTTCAGGTCCTGCAGGTCCCCGCCGCCCCAATCGCGGTGGATCAACTTCTGGTACGACTTGCCGTACCCCGTGCTCCCCCGGATGTTGGGCGTCAGCAGGCCCACGCCCTGATCGAGCAAGTACTGGTAGAACCCGCTGTACCAGGGCTGTTCCTGCGCCTCCGGCCCGCCGTGTACGCTCACCACCACCGGCACCCGCTGCCCCGGCGCCACCCCGTTGGGCTTGTACAAGAACCCTGGAATCAGCCGGTCAAAGCTCGGGAATTCCACCAACTGGGGCGCCACCAGATCCGCCTCATCAATGCCGCCGACCAGCGAGTAGGTCAGGCGAGCGGTCTCACCGGCAGCGAAGTGATGGACAAAGATGTCCCGGGCCATGTTGGCCGCCGACACCCGGACGGCGACCCGGCTGCCATCGTGCGAGATGGCAAACGTCTCAATGACGCCGGAGCCAAGCAGGGCGGGCAGGGGCAGCATTTCGCCTGTCTCCAGGTTCCGGGTGTACGGGCGGGAGTAGCCGCCTTCGTTCACGACCCAGAAGAGCAGCCGGCCGGCATCATCGCCGTCGGTGGGCAGCACATCCCACTCCGGTGCCTCTACCACGGAGACGGCGCCGGTCGCCAGGTCGTAGAAGCAGAGCGAGAAGAACTCGCCCCGGCTGTTGTCGGTGAAGTAGAAGCCGGAGTCGTCCGCCGCCCACGGGCCGGGAACCGCGTTCACATCACCGGTAATCAGCGGCTTCAACTCGGTTGCGGCCAGGTCGCACAGGTAGATATGACGGACGGTATTCCCCATCTGCACAACGACGAGGAGATATCGCCCGTCGTGCGACTCCTGCCCGGGCCCCCAGAACCCCGGGCCGCCGCACAGGGTATGTACTTCGCCGCTGACCATGTCATGGCGGAAGATGTGGTTCTGCGTGGGCTCGATGGCGTTGCCGGCATAATAGATGTGGCGGCCATCCTGCGAGAGCGACAGCGCGATGAACTGAACGCCGGGCTTGTCGGTGATCGGTTCCGGCACGCCGCCCCGGGCGGGGATGCGGTAGACCTGGTTGAACTCGTCGCCATCCTTATCGGCCAGGAAGTAGATGTGCCCCGAGGGCGCCCACTCAACCTGCCGGACGGTCTCAGCTTCAAAGGCGGTCACCTGGAAGGGCCAGCCGCCATTCACAGACTGCCGCCAGATGTTGAACTGCCCGGTCGTATCTGTTACATAAGCGACTTCGGTACCGTCGGGAGAGAATGTGATGTTGCCGGAGTACCGCCGCTGCGCCAGAAACTGGTCGTAGATGTACTTTCCCACGGAGACCCCTCCTCGAAGGTGTGGATCTGGGCAAATGTTTCGGCATCAAAGCAAATAATCCCTGCGATGCAGGAGCGGGCGCCCGGGAAGTCCAAACCAGGGAGGAAGCCCTCCGGACACGCCCCACAAAGGAAGTGCTCTACTTTGTACGATGGACCATTCGACCCCCACACCGGGCGCCGTCGCACCATGGATGAAGCGGTGGCCTGGGCCCGCCAGCGCTACGGCTATGAGATGGTGAACGGTTTTGACCGCATCATCGATGAAGGGAACGCCCGTCACAACAAGGACCGGGTCGCCTCATTCGGCGAGTTCTCGCCTTACGAGGCCTGGTACCTCGACAGCTGGCAGCCGGGCTTCGTCCGCTGGGCCAGCGCCCCGGTGCCTGAGACCGATGCCCCCTCGGTCGTCTTCCTGTTGTCCATCGGCCTCGGCAATGGGTCGGCGCTCCCCCAGCCCACGGGCCGGTTTGACCTGCTGCTGAATGACCGGCGGGTCGCCTCGCTGCGGGTAGTCAAGCACAGCGAAACCTGGGTTAGCGAAGGACAGGCTACCGTCCACTACGAAGTGCGGCGCCTGGAGACGGCGCCCCAGGGCCTGGGTCTGATTCTCGACTCCGTCGTGCGGGAAGAGGCCTTTGCATCCTACGGGTTGCTGCTCGTGAAGGTGGACCGGAGCCTCGTCCGGCCGGGCGATGGCGCCATCTTTGAGGTGCGGGCCGAGAACCGAAACGTCTCCACGCAGTGGTTCAAGGTGGATAAGGGGACGAACGTTCGCATGCACTCCGACTTCTACACCGGTCTGGCTGCGGTGGAGCGGGGGCGGATCGCCCCACGGGTGGGGCAATACAACATCTACTTTGGCGATATCCATACCCACAGCGGCCAGACGGCCGGCGGCCTGGGCACCTGCGGCACCGGTTCGGTGGATGAGAACTACCTGTACGCCCGGGACGTTTCCAACCTCGACTTTTACGCTCTGACCGAGCACGACTGGCAGACGAATGAGGAGCACTGGGCGACGCTGATGCAGAAGGTGGAGGCGTACAACGCCCCGGGGCGGTTTGCCACCATTCCCGCCTTCGAGTGGACCTCGCTGGTCTATGGTCATCGAAACGTCTATTATGCAGATGCGAACCAGCCGTTCTTCCTGAGCTGGCAGGAAGCCCAGGCCGGCAAGGGCGGGCGCCAGGCCATGGCCGCCAGCGTCGACAGCCCCCGGGAGCTGTGGGCGAAGCTGGACCAACTGAACACGTTCGCCATCACAGCGCCGCATCATCCGTCGGCGGCGTCGCATCCGCTCAACTGGGCGTTCTGGAACGCCAAGTACGACCGGCTGGTCGAGATCTACTCCGCCTGGGGCTCCTCGGAGTACCCCGAGAACCGGAGCAAGGGGTTCGGCGCCGACCGGTACGGGCACCTCGATGTCGTGGAGGCGCTGAACCGGGGCCTGCGCTTTGGCATCATCGCATCGAGCGACGGACACGATGGGAACCCCGGCAACGCCCAGAGTCCGGTCTACCGGCATCATCACCTGTGGCACTACCTGGGCAGCGGGCTGGCTGCCGTGCTGACCGACGACCTGAGCCGGGGGTCGGTGCTGCAGGCCCTGCACGACCGGCGGTGCTACGCCGTGACCGGGGCGCCCATCGCCCTGGACTTCCGCCTGAACGATCACGTGATGGGGAGCGAACTGACCGCCGATCAAGTGGGGCGCCGGCCGATGATCACCGCGGATGTGACGGGCACGACCCATCTGACGATGTTGGAGATCATCAAGAACGGGCGGGTGGTGTGGCGGCAGCCCTGCTACGGCGAGACGTATAACCGGGAGACGGTGGCCTGGGTGGACGAGCAGTTCGACCCGGGGCGTGAGAACTACTACTACTTCAAGGTGACCCAGCGCGACGGCGAGATGGCCTGGTCGTCGCCGATCTGGGTGAGTTGAAATTCCGGCCCACTCCGAACGCCCGGGGTGGGCCCTTTTATTCATTTCTGCATAGACGTAGAAGGAGTTGCGCCAATCGGAGGCTAATATACATTTTTGCATAGAACCCACCACCCTACCTGCCACAGGAGGATTTCGTCATGAGTGACACCAAGTCGATCCGGTTGACCGCTGGCGTTCCAGGCCCCATCTCCAAGGAGCTCATGGCCAAGAAGGACGCCCTCATCGCTGACGCCTTCTCCATTCATGTACCCGTCGCCATCAAGGAAGCCCACGGCGCCCTCGTCACCGACGTCGACGGCAACGTATTCATCGACCTGTGCGGCGGCCTGGGCTGCATGAACGTCGGCCACAGCCATCCGCACGTGGTCAAGGCCATTCAGGAGTCGGCCGCGCAGTTCACCCACACCGACTTCTCCGTCATCATGTACGACAGCTACCTCAAGCTGGCCGAGCGGCTGATCGCCAAGGCCCCCGGCGCCTTCGCCAAGAAGGCCTGCTTCTTCAACGCCGGTGCCGAAGCGGTTGAGAACGCCATCAAGTTTGCCCGCAAGTTCACGGGCCGCCAGGCGATTATCGCCCTGGAAGGCGCCTTCCACGGCCGCACCAACCTGACCATGTCCCTCACCTCGAAGGTGAAGCCTTACAAGGAAGGCTTCGGCCCCTTCGCCCCCGAGATCTACCGGGTGCCGGCGCCCTACACCTACCGCCGTCCCACCGGCATGACCGAGGCCGAGTACGTCAAGTTCTGCGGCGACGCCCTGGAGCGGGCGCTGATCACCCACGTCGCCCCGTCCAACGTGGCTGCCATCATCGTGGAGCCGGTGCAGGGCGAAGGCGGTTTCGTGCCGCTGCATCCTGACTACCTGGCCAAGGTTCAGGAGCTGGCCAAGAAGCATGGCTTCCTGGTCATCGCCGACGAGATTCAGGCCGGCTTTGGCCGGACCGGCACTTTCTTCGCCAGCGAGCAGCTGGGCCTGGTGCCCGACCTGATCTGCGTGGGCAAGTCGATCGCCGTTGGCCTGCCGCTGTCCGGCGTGATCGGCCGCAAGGACGTCATGGATGCACCGGGCGACTCCGCCATCGGTGGTACCTACGTCGGCAACCCGGTGGCCTGCGCTGCGGCCAACGCGGTGCTGGACGTGATCGAGAGCGAGAAGCTGACCGAGCGGGCGAATGAGATTGGCGATGTTTTCCGGAAGCGGTTCGGCGCCCTGGCCAACCGGCTGGAGGGCATGGGCGGCGCCCGGATTCATGTCGGCGAGGTTCGCGGGCTGGGCGCCATGATCGGCATGGAACTGGTCCGTGACCTGGCCACCAAGGAGCCGGCGTCGGCGGAGATCAACGCGATTATGGAGAAGTGCATCAACCGGGGCGTCATCATCGTGAAGTGCGGCTATTATGGTCAGACGCTGCGGATGTTGGTGCCGCTGGTGATTACGATGGAGCAGCTTGCTGAGGCGTTGGATGTGCTGGAGCAGGCGATTGTTGAGGTGGCCTCTGGGAGGTAGCCGACTTTTGCTCGTGCGTGGCGGGCGGGTCCGGCCAGGGGCGCTCGTCGCGGCGCAGCGGCTTACACAGCGGAATGATCCTGGCTGCCGCCAGGATCTGAACTAACGCTGCGACGCTCCTCAACCCCTGACCAGACCCGCCCGCCGGGCGTGCCACCACCTCCATCGGTTTTGCGGGCGCAACGGGAGGACCATCGAGGTCCTCCCGTTGCGTTTGGAGGTAGCTACTGGTTTGCGCCTGCCCCTGCTGGTTTCCCGCTTGCTTCCTGCTTGCATCCCGCTTGCATCGCTTGTGCATGCCGGGGTAGGGGAGATGTGCTCGGATCTTACTCCGGCAGGCACTCCGGGGAAGACCGGGCGTGGGAGGGCGCCCCTGGCGGCGCCGGCCCGGGGGACCCTGGCGTCTGGCTGGCTTGCTGGGGTGGTCTGTAGGAGCTTACTGCCACAAGCATTCTGGGTCCAGGGCGCTTCCGCTGGGGGCGCCCCGGGTTGTTTTCCCGGTTGCATCCCGCCTGTTTCCCGGTTGCATCCCGCCTGTTTCCCGGTTGCATCCCGCTTGCTTCCCGCCTGGCCCGCAGGGACGTGCAACGGCAGCCAGGGACCTCGATGGTCACTGGCTGCCGCCCCGTCAGAAAAGGGGTGTGGGTGTGGCACGAGCCCGTGGGGGTGGGCAGGGAGCGACCGAACGTTGGTGCCGAATGTTTGGGGATGGCCGAAGGCCCCCAAACGAACAACCCTGAGAGGGAGCCCCTGCCCACTCCCACGGGCGCCCCCCCACAGGCGCCCCCCCACAGGCGCCCCCCCACAGGCGCCCCCCCACAGGCGCCCCCCCACAGGCCGCCGTCAGATGATGGCCTCAGCCTCAATCTCCACCAGCATGTCCGGTTCGATCAGCCGGCTGACCTCCACCATGGTGGCGACCGGGCGAATGGTCCGGAAGAATTCGCCATGCGCCCGCCCGATGGCCTCGGCATGGTCGATGTTGGTTACATACATGCGGGTCCGAACCACATCCTGAAGCGTCGCCCCGGCCTGCATCAGCGCCTTCTCGATATTCCGCAGCGTCTGCATCGTCTGGGCGTAGGGGTCGCCCACGCCGACGACCTTCCCGTCATCGCCGGTGGCCGTGGTGCCCGCTACATGGACGATATTGCCCTTCCGCACAGCCCGTGAGTAGCCGACGATGGCCTCGTACGGGCTGTTTCCACTGATGTTGGTCCGCATCCGATTCCCTCCCTGCCTGATACGTGTTACAATTCTCATACGTTAATCATATAGGACCTGTCAAGGAGGGGAAGGGCCGTGCAGGAGACCCATCCGCCCAGCCGTGTGCAGACCCGGAAGCGTTTTAAGGTCTGGAAAATCTTGCTGAGCATCTTCCTCGTCTTGCTGCTTTCTGTCGTCTTTCTGGTGGCGAGGACGGGCCTGGTGCCCGGGCTCTCCCACGTGGTCGGCGCCGACAAACCCCGCGATCTGGGGGTAACGGCCACCGCTGCGGACTACGACCGTGTGGTCCAGGAGGTCGGCTTCCTTTTCAAGCAGGCGCCCGCGGCGGGCGGCAGTGCCCCGGCGGCGCCGGCCGGCCCGCAGCCCATCGACCGGGAGTTTACCGAGGCCGAGCTGACGGCCCTGCTGGCCCACCATGCCGTGGGTGGTTCTCCCGTGCGGGAGCCGCAGGTCCGCATTCAGGCCGATGAGACGGTCGAAGTTTCGCTGTTGATCAGCAAGAAGGCCCTGCCCGCGGAGTTGACCCAGCACCTGCCCCGCGGTACGCCGGATGAGCTGCCGCTGTATGTGAAGGGCCATCTGAACGTATCCGGCCCCAGTGCTGTAAAGCTGGAGATTGAGCGGCTGGAGGTCGGGCGCGTGGGTCTGCCACTCTCGCTGCTTGGCCCCGATGGGAAGGCGGGCCTGACCGATGTGATCAACGAGCAGCTCCGGGCGACGCCGGGGCTGGTGCTGGAGGATTTGATCTTCCGCGATGGTGCGGTGATGATCAAGGGTACGTATCAGCCCTAGGCCCCCCGGGTGGGGGCCGTAGCCCGGCAGGCGTCGGCCGATTCGTGGCCGGCCCACGCCGAGAGGGACTAGCGCATAGACGAAGGCGACCCGCTTCTCATTGGGAGAGGCGGGTCGTCATCGTTTTACTCGTCGTCCGATTCCTTGGCAGCCCGGGCGACAACGGAGCATAGCTCGCCGACTGTCTCCACTTCGACCAATAGCTCTTCGGATAGTTCTACGCCGAACTCCGTCTCCAGTGATTCTACGAGCGCCAGCATGTCGGTATCGAATTCCTCGGAGATCTCAGTCATGGTGGTGTTGAAGGAGACGGACTTGTCTCCCAGTTGATCGCGGATCACTTTAAGCGCTTCTTGCTTCGGGCTCATGTAGGTTTTGGCACCTCCCGGCGCCTATTGTCGCCCGTGTCAGGCCCGGCTATGCAGGCAAGCTGTCCGAGGCGTGCATAGGTTGGCCTGAGGGGGCGATGGCGTGGGGCCTTACTGCTGCTTTTGGCACTATCGGATGGGATTGCCCCTGGCGCCGTGCCAGGGCGCCTGGTGGGTCTGGGGGGCGCCGGCGGCGCAGGGGGCCGCGTGGTGGGGACCCTGGGGGCGGGTGGAGGGTGAGCGGCGCCCGGTGGCGGAGGGGCGGGCGAAGGTCGAGGGACGGGCTGAGGGCCGGGCTGAAGGCCGGGTTGAAGGCCGGGTCGAAGGCCGGGCTGAGGGGACTGCCGGGCAGCGCCCCGCCGGTGGAAGCACGCCCGAGGGAGGCCAGGCTGGCGCAGGGCGGACCGGGTAAGCCATCCCGGTCTCCCCCGGTCGCTGCTTATCGGTGGTCTGCATCTAATCTGAAATATCTATAACGGGTGATGATTTGTGACTAAACAACTAGCCGGACACATGTTACCATAGTATTACGACCAAACGGTCGGTTGGAATCGGACAGGATACGGATCCCATACATATGCGACAAGCAGAGGGAGAGGGGGAGGACGGGGGTGGGTCACTTCATCTTCAACGACACCCACGACACCTTGCGGGCAGAAATCCGCCGGTACGTCGAGCGGGAACTGGCGCCGCACGCCAATGAGTGGGAGGAAGCCGAGTACTTCCCGGACAGCGTCTTCTGGGAGATGGGCCGCCTCGGCTACCTGGGGCTCCGGTATCCGGAGGAGTACGGCGGCAGCGGGCTCGACTACTACAGCGCCATCGTGCTGGCCGAAGAGATGACCCGGGCCCAGAGCGGCGGCGTTGGCATGGCCGTCGCCGTTCACGCGGAAATGGCAACCCCCCCGATTCTGAAGTTCGGCACCGAGGAGCAGAAGCGGCGCTACCTCGTGCCGGCCGTCAAGGGCAAGAAGATTGCGGCCCTCGCCATTACGGAGCCGGGCGCGGGTTCTGACGTCAGCGGCATCCGCACCCGGGCGGTGCAGGACGGCGGCGACTGGGTCATCAACGGGTCGAAGATCTACATCACCAACGGCGTGCGGGCCGATTTCTATCTGGTTGTGACGCGGACGGGCGATGATCAGTGGGGTGGGCTGACCCTCTTCCTGGTCGAGAAGGAAACGCCCGGCTTTACCGTGGGCCGGAAGCTGAAGAAGGTGGGCATGCACGCATCTGATACGGCGGAGCTCTTCTTTGAGAACGTCCGGGTGCCCGATGCGAACCGGGTGGGCGATGTGGGACAGGGCTTTTACAACATCATGTGGGAGCTGCAGGGGGAGCGGCTGATTGGGGCCGCTACTGCCGTGGCAGGCGCCGAACGGGCGCTGGAGATGGCGATGAAGTACGCCGGTGAGCGGGAGGCCTTCGGCCGGCCCATCGGGCGGTTTCAGGTGATCAGGCACAAGCTGGCGCAGATGGCGACTGAGATTGAGGCCGCCCGGGCGCTGGTTTACACCTGCGCGTGGCGGTGGCAGAACGGGGAGTATCCCGTGAAGGAGATCTCCATGGCAAAGTTGTTCGCCTCGGAGATGGCCTGCCGGGTGGCCGATGAGGCCCTGCAGATTCACGGCGGGGCGGGGTATATGTTGGAGTACCCGGTACAGCGGGTGTGGCGGGATTCCAGGCTGCTGCGCATCGGGGCGGGGACGGACGAAATCATGCGGGAAGTGATCGCCAAACAGATGGGGTTTTGACCTGTGGGGGTGGTCGGGCGCCGATGGGGGTCACCGCCTGGCCCCGGGCGACGGAGCGGGCAGTACGTCCTTCGGTGGGGTGCCACCGCCGGACGACGTTAGGGAGGTGGGGCAGATGTACCAGATTGACCGATTTGGTCCCGTCGTGCGCATTCGCATGGCCCCCACCTTTCTGGGGCGCCCGCTGCTCTGGGTCAACGCCTTCTGGGTGGCGGGGCTGCTCATCGACAGCGGCTGCCGGCATACGGTGCCCGACCTGCTGCAGGCCATCGAGCAAGAAGGCCTGCGGGTCGAGCAACTGGTTCACACCCACACCGACGAGGACCACATCGCCGGCACCGCCGAGTTGGTGCGGCGGTTCGGAGTCAGGCCCCGGGTCCATGCCCTTGGCCTCAAGGGCCTCACCATTCCTGAGACAAAGAAGGAACTGCAGCTCTACCGCCGATTCTTCTGGGGGGCGGCAGAGCCGTCCCGCGGGGAGGCGCTGGGTGATTTCGTCGAGGCGGGGACGTATCGGTTTGAGGTGATTCACACCCCGGGCCATGCCCGGGATCACATAGCGCTCTGGGAAGAGCGAGAAGGCTGGCTCTTCTCCGGCGACCTGATGCTCTCGCCGCGGCACGACCGGGTCCGCTCGGTGGAGGAGCCCGCCGTGGCCCTCGAATCGATGCGGACCCTGGCGGCGCTGCCGGTGCGCCAGCTCTTTTGTTCCCACGCCTGGCGGGTGCATGAGAGCGCCGAGCCCCTGAAGCACAAGGTCACGTTTTGGGAGCGCCTCCGGCAAGATGCCGCCGGCCTCCAGTCGCAGGGGCTGTCGGTGCGGGAGATCACCCGCCGCCTGCTGGGCAAAAACGGGTTCATGGAATGGGCGACGCTGGGCGATGTGAGCAAACAGAACCTGGTAAACGGCCTGCTGCGGGCGGTAGGGGACCCGCAGCGGCTCTGATACAAGACAAGGGAGAGGGGGCGAATTCACATGGACCGACCGTGGCTCAAGGCTTATCCCGCAGGTGTCAGGCCTCATTTGGAGTACCCGCAGGTTCCGGCCTATCACTACCTCTTCGAGCAAATCCGCCAGTACCCGGACCGCACGGCACTGCTCTTCTTTGGCAAGAAGGTCAGCTACAAGCAGCTCGGTGAGCAGATCGACCGCTTCGCGCAGGGGCTCATCAAGCGGATGGGGGTCCGCAAAGGTGACCGGGTGGGCATCATTCTGCCAAACTGCCCCCAGAACGTGATCGCGACCGTGGGCTGCCAGCGTGCCGGGGCGATTCCCGTCCAGTTCAACCCCATGTATGTGTCGCGGGAGATCGCCTACCAGGTGCGCGACGCCGGCTGCAAGATCATGATCACCCTGGACCTCTTCTGGCCCAAGGTCAAGGAGGCGGGGGGCGCCGAGGCTTACGTGGTAACGGGCATGCCCGATTACCTGCCCTTCCCGCTCAACTTCCTCTTCCCGCTGAAGACCAAGGCGCCCAAGGTCGGCGCCGACGAGGCCGTCCGCTTTATGGATCTGCTGAAGGAAGACGCGTCCACCTTCAAGCCCGTGGGCGTCAAGTGGACGGAGGAGCCGGCGGTGCTCATGTACACGGGCGGCACCACGGGCACCAGCAAGGGCGTCATGCTGACCCATTACAATCTGGCGGCCAACATCGCCCAGATCAAGGAGTGGCTCCAGCGGCCCGAGAACGGCCATGACACTGTGCTGGTCGTGCTGCCCATGTTCCACTCCTACGGCATGACGGCGGCCCTGGGCTACGCCCTGGCGACGGGATCGACCTGCATTCTGGTGCCAAAGTTCGACGCCAAGGAGATCCTGAAGCTGATTCAGAAGTACCGGCCCAACTCGTTCCCCGGCGTGCCGACCATCTACACGGCGCTGCTGCACGATCCCGATATCACCAAGTACGACCTGAGTTCGGTCGAGTTCTGCGTCAGCGGTGCGGCGCCGCTGCCGGTGGAGTTGATGCAGAAGTTCGAGCAGGTGACGGGTTCCTCCATTCTGGAGGGTTACGGCCTGACGGAGACATCGCCGGTGACGCACTCCAACCCGATGAAGGGGCGCCGGGTGCCGGGCAGCGTGGGGCTGCCGTATGCGGACACCGATGTGCGCATCATCGATCTGGAGACGGGTGAGGATGTGCCGCTGGGGCAGGAGGGTGAAGTGCTGCTGCGCGGCCCGCAGGTGATGAAGGGCTACTGGAACAAGCCCGAGGAGACGGCGGAGATTCTGAAGGATGGCTGGCTCTACACGGGCGACATCGGGAAGATGGATGAGGACGGGTACCTGTACATCGTGGACCGCAAGAAGGACATGATCATCGCCGGCGGGTTTAACATCTACCCGCGGGAGATTGATGAGATTCTCTTCCAGCACCCCGCCGTGCTGGAGGCCTGCTCGGTGGGCCTGTCGGATGAGTACCGCGGCGAGACGGTGAAGGCGTTTGTGGTGCTAAAGCCCGGCGCCACGGCGACGGAGCAGGAGATTCTGGATTTCTGCAAGGAGCGTCTGGCGGCGTATAAGCGGCCGAAGGCGGTCGAGTTCATCGAGGCGCTGCCGAAGTCGACGGTGGGCAAAGTGCTGCGCCGGGTGTTGGCAGAGCGGGAGAAGGAGAAGGCCCGCGTGGCAGCCACGACGGAGAAGCCTTGGAAGCACCCGTAAGGCGCGTGTTGATGGGGGGGCGGCGGTAGCATGAAGGGTCCGCTGGTGGGGGTCACAGTGCTCGACCTCACCCGCCTGCTGCCCGGGCCGTACTGCGCCTGGCTGCTGCGCAACTGGGGCGCCCGGGTGATCAAGGTGGAAGATGTGCAGGCCGGCGACTATCTGCGGGAAGCGCAGCCCGTTTGGTTTGCGCATTTGAACGCTGGGGCGGAGTCGCTGGCGCTGGATCTGAAGCACCCCGGGGGTCGGGAGCTGTTCCTGCGCCTGCTGCCGGAGACGGATGTGGTGCTGGAAGGCTTCCGGCCCGGCGTGCTGGAGCGGCTGCAGCTTGGCTTCGATGAGATGTCGGTGGTCAATCCCCGCCTGGTGCTGACCTCGATCAGCGGGTATGCGTCCGATAGTGGTCTGGCGGAGCGGGCGGGGCATGACCTGAACTATCTGGCCCGGTCGGGGCTGCTCTCGCTGATGGGCGAAGCGCCGCCGGTGCAGATTGCCGACCTGGCCGGGGGTCTGACGGCGGCTGCCGCCACGCTGGCGGCGGTGGTGGGGGCCCGGGCCAGCGGGCTGGGGAGCCATGTGGAGGCATCGCTGTTTGATAGCGTGGCGGGGTTCGGGGCGGTGCTGCGGGCGGAGGCGCGGGCAGGGCTTGCGCCGACTCGGGCCACCATGCCGCTGGCGGGGGCGCTGCCTTGCTACGGTCTTTACGGGACCGCCGATGGGGGGCGGGTAACGCTGGGCGCCCTGGAGCCGAAGTTCTGGGTCCGGTTCTGCCAGGCCGTGGGGCGGGCCGACTGGGTGGAGCGCCAGATGGACCCGGCGCTGCGGGGGGAGTTGGCGGCTTTGTTTGCGGGGCGGGACCTGGCTGCGTGGGCGGCGCTGGGGGAGCGGGCGGATTGCTGCCTGGAGCCCGTGCTGTCGCTGGCTGAGGCGGTGGGCGGGGCGCCGCACACCGACCAGCCCGTTCGCTTTGATGGCCGCCGCCCAGAGGCGCAAGGGCCGGCGCCCGGGCAGGGCGCCCAGACCCGTGAAATCCTTCAGTCAATAGGGATTTCGGAGCAGGATATTCTATCCTTATCTGCCGAAGGGGTAATACGCCTTGGCCGGTAACAAACAGGCGGAGATCATGGCAGCGGCCGTCCGCCTCTTTCACGAGCGGGGGTTTCATGCGACATCGATGCAGGAGATCGCTGACGCGGTCGGCCTGCAGAAGGGCAGCCTCTATCATTACATAGGCGGCAAAGAGGATCTGCTGACCGTCATCATGATGGAGGTAATCGCCCGCTATAATCGCAAGCTGGCGGAGATCAGGGCGATGCGTCTGCCGGTGCGGCAGCGGCTGGAGTTGGCGGTACGGGAGCATCTCATCGGGATCGCCGATAATCTGGCGATGCTGACGATCTTCCTGCGCGAGAGCTATGCCCTGGGTCCCGAGCAGCAGGAACTGCTTGGCGCCGAGATGACTCGATACAACACCATGTTTGAGGAACTCTACTTGGAGGGGGTCGCGGCCGGCGAACTGCGACCGCTGGACCCAAAGTTGGTGGGCCGGACGGTGTTGGGTGCCTGCAATTGGCTGTACCGGTGGTACCGGCCCGATGGCGGGCGGTCGCTGGATGATCTGGCGGCATCGGTGGTCGATATTCTGTTGGGTGGGATTGCGGCGGGACCGTCCGCCTGTTGATAGGGATGAGACTCGAAAGGAGCGATTGTTCGATGGCCAATGTTGCTGAGATTATTGAAGGCATTCGTGCCAAGATCACCGCGAACCCGGCGAAGATCGCTGGCATCAGGACGAAGTTTCAGTTCGAGGTCACTGGTGAGGGCGGCGGCACGTATCATGCCGTCTTTGATAACGGAGCCCACGATATCGGTGAGGGCGCCGTGGAGAACCCGGCCTGCACCGTGATCATCGCAGCGAACGACTTCGTGAACCTGGCCACGGGCAAGTTGAACCCGACGGCCGCGTTCATGAGCGGCAAGCTGAAGATCAAGGGCGACATGGCGCAGGCCATGCGGTTGCAGTCGCTGTTTAGCTAACCTTTCATCGCACTTAGCCGCCAAGCGGCACATCGCACCCCCATCGCAGCACGCCACCCCTGGCATGAGCGATGGGGGTGTTTGCATCCGAATGGTGCCGCGGCGGTGTTAGCCTGGTGTTAGCCCGGTGTGAGTGCGGTGTGATTGCAGTGTGAGCGCGGTGTGAGTGCGGTGTGAGTGCGGTGTGAGTGCGGTGTGAGTGCGGTGTGAGTGCGGTGTGAAAAAACGGGGGGTAGATCTCAGTGTTCAACTTACAGGGGAAAGTAGCGCTGGTCACCGGCGGCTCCCGGGGCCTGGGGCGGGCTGACGCCCTGGCCCTCGCCCGGGCCGGCGCCGACGTGATCATCACCGATATTCTGGTCGAAAGCGACACCGAAGGCGCCGCCACGGCTGAGAAGTATGGCGCCCTGGCCCAGGTGATGAAATCTACGGGGGCGGTCTACGCCGAACAGACCCGGGACGAGATCCGCACGATGGGCCGCCGCTCCGCCGCCTACAAAATGGACGTGACCGACAAGGCACAGGTCGACGCGGTCATCGCCCGGGTCAAGGAGGAGTTCGGGGCCATCCACATCCTCATCAACAACGCCGGCACCCTGGACCATGTCACCCAGATCGAAAACCAGAGCACCGAACTCTGGGAACGGGACCTGCGGGTCAACCTGACCGGCGCCTTCAACTGCTCCCAGGCCGTCTGGCCGATCATGAAGGAGCAGGGCTGGGGCCGCATCATCAACATGGCCTCGGTCGCCGGCACCCTGGGCGGCTTCGGCCAGGCCAGCTACGCCACCACCAAGGCCGGCCTCCTGGGCCTGACCAAAACCCTGGCCCTGGAAGGCGCCCGGTACGGCATCACCTGCAACGCCATTGTCCCGGGCATTATCGCCACCGAAGCTTATAACATGTCCAACCCGAAAATGAAGGAGCGCATGGAGGCCCGCACGGCCTTCAAGCGCCCTGGCCAGCCAGAGGATATTGCGCACGCCATCGTCTTCCTCGTCAGCGAGGAGGCGGGCTATATTACGGGCCAGGGGCTCCCCGTGGCCGGCGGCATCGACCTCTTTACGTTCTAGATAGGAGTGGGGGCACATGATCTTTACAAAGGAGATGCGTGACGGCCTCGCCGTCATCACCATCAACCGGGCGCCTGTGAATGCGATCAGCCCGGAGTTCATCCACGAACTGCACGAACTGAGCCACAGCCTCAGCCGTGACCACGCGGTCCGGGCGGTGCTCTTCGTCAGCGCCATTCCGGGGCGATACATTGCAGGCGCTGACCTGGCGGGCGTGCTTCAGGAGGAGTCAGACGAAGCCATGCCCGACCGGCTCCGCCGCCTGAATAAGGAGTGGCGGCGGGCCTTCTACGCCCTGGAGCGCATCCCGCACCCAACCGTGGCGGCCATTAACGGCCACTGCCTGGGCGGCGGACTGGAGTTTGCCCTCTGCTGCGACTACCGCCTGATGATCGACGATGACAAGGCGCTGATCGGACTGACCGAGGTGAACGTGGGCCTCTTCCCCGGCGCAGGCGGCACCGTGCGGCTGCCCCGTACCGTGGGCCTGGCGCGGGCGAAGGAGATGATCTTCCAGGGCCGCCGCCTGAAGGCGCCCCAGGCGCTGGCTATCGGCCTGGTCAGCGAGACCTACGGGCCCGCTGAGTTTGAGGCCAGGTCGCTGGCCTTTGCCACAGCACTGGCCAATGGCCCGACCATAGCG
The DNA here is from genome assembly GCA_029239785.1 of Symbiobacteriaceae bacterium. Classification (GTDB taxonomy): domain Bacteria; phylum Bacillota; class Sulfobacillia; order Symbiobacteriales; family Symbiobacteriaceae; genus JARBUG01. Next base: position 85,483 of record JARBUG010000006.1, read on the forward strand.
CTGCGGGAAGCGAAGGCCGCCATCATGGCCGGCATTGACGACCAGGCGCGGGCCGATCAGTTGGAAGAGGACGGCTTCGTGCGGGTCGCCCTGAGCGAGGATGCAGCCGAAGGTCTGACCGCTTTTTGGGAGAAGCGGGCGCCGCAGTTCAAGGGGAGGTAGAACAGCCGTGGACGCCTGGATTATTGATGCGGTACGGACGCCGACGGGGCGCAAGAACGGCGGCCTTTCCGGCACCCGGGCCGATGAGTTGGCCACCGTGCCCATGCGGGCCGTGCTGGAGCGGAACGGTGTTGACGCCGCACAGGTCGAAGATGTGATCATGGGCTGCGTAACGCCCGTCGGTGAGCAGGGCTGGAACATTGGGCGGCAGGCGGCGCTATTGGCCGGTTTCCCCTTGGATGTGACAGGCGTGACGCTGAACCGGATGTGCGGGTCGGGTCTGCAGGCGCTGCACTGGGCGGTGCAGGGCGTCATGTCCGGCACCCACGACATGGTGATGGCGGCGGGCACCGAGACCATGAGCCGGGTACCCATCGGGTCAGACGGCGGCGACCTGAGCCCGAAACTGCATGAGATGTATGAGATCGTGCCGCAGCACGTGAGCGCCGAGCGCATCGCCACGAAATGGGGCTTTGTGCGCCGTGACCTGGATGAGTACAGCCTGGAATCGCACCGCCGGGCGGGGGTGGCGTGGGCGGAAGGCCGGTTTGCCCGCGAGGTAATTCCCGCAGGCGCCGTCACCCAGGACGAAACGGTGCGGCCCGGCACGACCTACGAGAAGATGGCCTCCCTGCCCCTGCTCTTCCCGCCCGATGGCGTGATTCATGCCGGCAATTCGTCGCCCATTTGCGATGGAGCGGCGGCGGCGCTGGTGGCCTCCCCTGCCAAGGCGAAGGAACTGGGGCTGAAGCCCCGGGCCCGCATTCGGGCGATGGCCCTGGCGGGCGTTGAGCCGACGCTGATGCTGCACGGGGTGATGCCCGCGACGGAGAAGGTCCTGAAGAAGGCTGGCCTACAACTTCAGGATATCGACCTGTTTGAGGTGAACGAGGCGTTTGCCTGCGTGCCCCTGGCCTGGATGAAGGACCTGGGCGTGCCCCACGAAAAGCTGAATGTGAACGGCGGGGCCATTGCCCTGGGCCACCCGCTGGGCGCCTCGGGCATTCGCATCACGGCGACGCTGCTGAGCGAAATGGAGCGCCGGGATGCGACCTTCGGTCTGGCGACCATGTGCATCGGCTTTGGCATGGCCATCGCCACGGTCTTCGAGCGGATGTAGGACTGGTGCAAGTGATGAAAAGCGGGCGGGGCCCCCTGTGTGGGCTCCGCCCGCCTTCATATGTATCGACCCTGCAGGGAGGAACAGGCGCCACGTTGAATCCTCCGCCAACAAAAGCAATATGCGAGGTGAGCCTTATGTTCTGTACTTCCTGTGGTACACCGCTGCAAAATGCTGTCAAGTTCTGCCCTTCCTGCGGGGCGCAACAAGTCCAAGCCGCAGCAGCGGCCACCCCCGCACCGCCACCCGTGACCCCGCCCCTTGGGTACACAGTCCCCACCAACACGGCCCCGGGCCCTGCGCCTGCCACCGGCCCTGTCGGCCAGTGGCAGAGCCAACTAGGCTCAATCCCCGCGGTGGGCATGTTCCAACAGCGCCTGAGTAGCCTCTCCGTCCCCGCCGTCTCGGTTGGCGCAGGCGGCCCGACCGCCACAGGCCCCGACCTGGTCTGGAGCGCGGTGCTCGCCCTGGGCGCCCTGCTGACCGTCTGGTTCATGCGCTGGTGGCTCATTCCGGTCTTCCTGGGCACCGGCCTTCTTGCACTGGTCTACGGGGTGCGCCCCGGCGTATCGCTCGTTACCCGCAGCACACTTTTCGTCGCAGCGGCCTGTGCAGGCGAGGTCGCCCTCGCCGCCGCCGGCACCTTCGCCGGCTCGGGCGTCCTCGGCGCCATCGTGCTGATGGTGCTTGCGGGCCGGGGCATCTATGGCCTCCTCAAAGACGGGCGCCCCGGCGGCGACGCCTTCCAGCTGGAAGGTCGGCGCATGAGAATCCTCATCGTTGGGCTCGTGGTCTGCCTGATCTCACTCGCCTTCCAGTGGGAACCCATTTCAAGCTTCTCTACCATCTCGTTGGTGCGGACGGGCACCGTATATACCGACGGCGCAGGCCGGGTTGTGCAGGATTCCACCTGGCTCAGCCCGCGTGTCAACGTCTCCTTCTTCGGCGGCGATAACGGCGGCCAGGTCTTCCCGTGGCTGGCGGGTGCGGCCATCCTGCTGCTGGTCTTCCGGAACAAGCCCTGGCCCCAGTGGGTTCAGTGGGCGCTCACCGTCTTCCTCACGTTTATGCTGCTCTACGGGGTCCAGGCGCTGGGCACCATGCTGGGCATAGGCGTCATCCTCTTCTTCGGCGGCTTCAGCGCCATCGCGTGGAGCCTCCTGACCCGAAAGGCATGAAAGATCGCCATGGATAGCACACTGCGATGCGTTTCTTTGGTACACTATGCCTGAGGTGAAGATTCTCGTTGCGTAAAATCGAACGGAACGAGCCCTGCCCCTGCGGCAGTGGCGTCAAGTTCAAAAAGTGCTGCGCCCCGGCCCTGGAAGGCATGACCTGGCCGGATACCGCTGAAGCGCTCATGCGCTCCCGCTACTCGGCCTTTGTTGTGGGCAACACGGCCCACCTGTACCGCACGACCCATCCCGAGAATGACCAGGTCAAGGGCATCAGCCCGGAGCAGTTCGCGCAGGATACCCTGCAGTTCTGCAAGGCGATCAATTTCACCAAGCTGACGATCCATCAGGTATGGCCGGAGGACGAGCACGGCATTGCCAGGGTCCATTTCACGACCGAGTACGAGGCCGGAGAGAAGCAGGATACCATGTCCGAACTCTCGGAGTTCGCCCGGCTGAACGGCCGCTGGGTCTATACACAAGGAGAGGAGTCAGCCCACCAGGGCTGACTCCCACTCTTTTTCCGGCCACATTACGCTTCCGGCACCTGAAGCTCGGGCAGGGGCCAGCGGTAGGTGCGCACTTCCTTGCGCTCCTCAACCTCTTCGTTGGGGAATAGGCCCGTCCACCTGGGCCGATACCGTTGGCGCTCTTCTTCTGTCTCGGGCGGGAACAAGGGCGTTTGTTCCTCGAGGCCAAGTGCTGCCGCGATGTCGGGGTCCTCCGTATGCACAGCCACCCAAGTGTTCTTGCCCCCAACGCCGTGCTGCTCCAGCCAGTGCCCCTTTACTTTTACGAAGTGCCCTACCTCATACCTGGCCTCAACATCGGAACGGCGAAAAACGCCTTCCCAATAAGCGTTGCCCTGTGCCTCTAGCGAGAGCGCCGCCGCGGCGGTCGGGTCGGAGGAATAGACGTGGTACTGGCCATACCGGTCGATGTGGTTAACGTGGAGGTGGTGGCCCTGCACCACGATGATGTCGCGGCTTCCACACATATAAATCATGCGCGGTTTCCCGTCCTTGTCACTCCTGTCGATTACTTTGAGCCCCTTGCGTCTTTCACTGATCTCTTCAACGGCGGGCTTGCGCGGCTCCCAGGAGTAAATTTCATCGGCCTTGACGAGCATCATCTGCTCGTCGGGCGCCCGGAGCAGCAGAAACCCCTCATCGGTGGCGCTGACGAAAGTGCCTTCGATCTCATCAGCCGTATCCGCCGCTTCATCGGTGTGCCGGAAGCGGACGCGCTTGCCGAGCGGCACCTGGTTGATCCACTTACGTGCTTGCTTCACGTCCTTTTCATACCGCCATTCGGCTTCGTCTAGGACCGCTTCCAGCTTGCGGTTTGGCGCCTCCTCCAGGGCGGACTGGAGATAACTGATGAGGTACTTCAGGCCGACCGGCGTCCGCTCCAGCATGCCCGAGTACTCGTCAAACTGGTGATGGGCGACCTCCTGGTCGAAGGCGGTGGCACCCATGGGGTCGAAAACCCGTTCCACCTCTTCTTCGTAGGTGCACTCGAACCCGCTGCAGACCAGATACCAGGCATCAGCCCCGGCGCCCTCATCGTCGTCGATCTCATACCAGGTGAGCAGTTCGAACTGCTCACCTTTGGTGTAGGCGAGCAGGGTACTTGACCCGCAGAGCGGACAGGTCGGGTTGGTAAATTCCGACTCATCCGTGCTGAGACCCGCCGCCTCCAGTGCAGCCAACAGCCGGCCGTCTTCCTCATTTTCGCGAAGAATGTAGATCTTACGCATGCGATCATCCCCCCATCCTGCTCGATATGTCAGCGTGCCTTGAACTCTGGCAGGGGCCAGTGATAGAGCCTGACATCCCGGCGATCTTCGACTTCGCTTTCAGGAACACCACCGGCCCAGGTGCGGCGGTAGTTGCGCAGCTCTTCGTCGGTTTCGGGCGGGCGGAGCGGTTTCTGCTCTGCAAGGCCCAGAGCGGCCGCAACGGCGGGGTCGTCTGTGCGCACGTAGGGCCATTCTTCGGGGCCGTAGGCTGCGACCACATCGATCCAATGCCCTTTGGTTTTGATCATTTTCTTGACGTCGTAGCGTTCCTGAATGTCGGAGCGGCGGAAGAGCCCTTCCCAATAGTTCTCGCCATGGGGCGTAAGCGACAGGGCAGCGGCCGCCACTGGGTCCCAGCAGCGTACCCTGTACTGACCGAGCCGGTCAATGGAGGAGAGCCGCAGGTGGTGGCCCCGAATGACGACATACTCGTAGGCAGGTATACCCAAGATGAGTTGGCGGTCGGCGGGTGGGTCTTTCAAGATTTCTGTCAGCTTCCTTGGTAACTCCCCGTTGATGGGAGACTGCGGTTGGTACCAACCAAGCTCCTCGACACGCACCAGCAGCAGTTCTTGGGTGGGGTCGCGCAGAATCACGAAGCCTTCGTCGGTCGGTGTGACAAAGGTACCTTCGATCGCGCGTTTCTCTCGTTCTGCAAAGGTCGGTTCGTAGTCGGGCGGGTCGTTCGGGTTGAACAGGGCGAACCTGACCCGCTTGTCCAGCGGCACGCGCCGAATCCATTTCCAGCGCATTTTGAGATGTTCCTGGTAGCACCACTGGGCATGCTCAAACATAGAGGCCAGTTTGCGGTTACGTCCCCCGGCAGCGGCGGCCCGGAGCTCCTCGAGCAACTCCTGCATTTGAATGGGGTACGAGACAGAGGTGCCGGCGTACTCATCGAACTCAAAAAGGGCAGCGTGCTGGTCGAAGACCTCGGCGCCCATGGGGTCGAGAACCCGCTCAATCTCTTCTTGATAGCTGCACTCATACTGGCTGCAAACGAGATACCAGGCTTGGGCGTCAGCCCCGTCAGTGGGGTCGACCTGTTCCCAGAGAACGACTTCGAAATCATCGTCTTCGGCAAAGGCCAGCAGCGTGCTGAACCCGCAGCGCGGGCAGACCGGGTTTGCGAGTTCGCCCTCGTCGGTGCTGAGACCGGCTGCTATCAGCGCGTCCAGGAGCCGGCCATCCTCTTCGTTTTCACGGATGATGTAAACCTTACGCATCTGCCCCATCCACCCCCGCGTGGCATTATTTCCTCTCACAGGTAAATACGGAGGCGGCGGCCGCAAGTTCGATACGAAAATCCTTCGTCATCATCAGATGGGTAGGGCAGAAACCCTTGTCAGGCAATAGCACTTTGTGTTTCTTGATATCTCCGTGCGTATGTATTACTTTGAAGTTAGAAATCGAGATATTGAGATAAGTCGGTTTGCGCTTTGTTTCACGAGTTTGACATGGGCCACGAACCTATGAGGAGATGACAGGGAATGGTCATGGAATCCCGCTCCAGCGCGTTCCTGTTCTCGGTGCAAAGGGCACTGCCGAATGAAATGCCGTCGGCACTGACTGGCGTGGCCGTTGATACTGATGAGAAGACCCTCTACATTCACTGTTACTTCCAGGGCTCCATCACCGAAGATGAGCTGGCGTTTATGGAGTACCTCCGGGATGCGGTTTGGGCCGACTTCTTCCCGACCATTCATGTGGAAATGGAAGGGCTCGATGCCGAACTCGCGGGGAACCTGCCTGTGGGCAACTGGGCCTGGCGCAGCGAAGCGCGTGAACTGGCCCACGCGTAGTTGACCGCCACAAAACGAGAAGCGCTCCCCGTCGGGGGAGCGCTTTTTACTACCAGTTGCGGCCGTTGACCAGCAGTTCGTCGATGGCCTTAGGGGTGAGGGGACGGGCGAAAAAGTATCCCTGCCCGCGTTCACACTCCATGGCTCGTAACTGGGCGATCTGCTCGGCGGTCTCTACGCCTTCGCCCGTCACCGTCAGGTTCAGGGCCTTGGCCAGTTGGATCACCGTTCGCACCAGCGCAGTGTCCTCCGGATTCTCGCCCAGCCCATCCACAAAGGAACGGTCGATTTTCAGCACATCGATGGGAAACCGCTTGAGATAGCTGAGCGAAGAGTAGCCGGTGCCGAAGTCGTCCATGGCCAGTTGTATGCCCAGCGCCTTCAGGTGGCGGAGTGTTTCCTGGGTAGTGGCGCTTTCCTGCATCAGAATCGACTCGGTGATTTCCAACTGCAGCAGCGTGGGCGGCATATCGGTCTCCTGCAGGACTTGAACGATCTCCTCTGCGAGGAAGGGCTCCCGGAACTGCCGGGCCGAAAGGTTGACGCTGACCATCAGGTTCGGGTGGGTCTCCTGCCACTTACGCCCCTGGCGGCAGGCCTCTTCCAGCACAAAGCGCCCGATGGGCAGAATCAGGCCGGTCTCCTCGGCCAGGGGGATAAACTGTGCCGGGCTGATCACCCCATGTTCGGGGTCTTCCCAGCGAATGAGCGCTTCGACGCCTACGATCTCGCCTGTGCCCAACTCGACGATGGGTTGATAGAGCACCCGGAACTCCCGATGCTCAATGGCCCGGCGCAGGTCGGTCTCGAGTTGCAGGCGCTGCAGGACGTGGTTGTACATGACCGGTGTGAAGGCCTCGTAGCGCGCCTTGCCGTTCTGTTTCGCCTTGTACATGGCAATGTCGGCGTAGCGGAGGAGTTCCTTGGCATCGTCGCCCTGGTTGCCCATGACCACGCCCACGCTCGGCGTCACGACCATTTTGTGGCCGTCAATGTCGTACGGGCGGGTCAGTTCCCGCAAAATCCGGTGCGTCGCGGCAATGGCGTCGTCTGTATCCTGGGTGCCTTCCAGAATGACGGTAAACTCGTCTCCGCCCAGCCGGGCGACGGTGTCACCAGCGCTGACGCAGGACTTGAGGCGCCGGGCTGCCTCCACCAGCAGCAGGTCGCCGGTGCGGTGGCCGAGGCTGTCGTTCACGATTTTGAAGTCATCCAGATCAAGATAGAGGATGGCGAAAGAGGGCTGATTGGAAACGTTTTCGGTCACCAGCTGGTCGAGGCGGCCGATGAAGAGCGTCCGGTTGGCAAGGCCGGTAAGCGGGTCGTGGAAGGCCATGTGGGCCAGCCGTTCTTCGGCGTGTTTCCGTTCCGTAATGTCGCGCACGACGCCGTAGACACCAACCACGGTGCCTTCCAGCACCAGTGGCACCAGGGTGGCGTGCAGGTACAGCACGCGGCCGTCGCGGTGGTGGATGGCGCTTTCGAAGTTCTGGGCCTCGCCCTGCATGACCGTGTGCAAGATGGCGACGGCATGGGCCTGGTGCTCAGGCATCAGCAGTTGCTCCAGCGACTGGCCGATCAACTCGTGCGGCTGATAGCCCGAAATTTGGGTGCAGGCGGGATTCATGGTGATGACGTTCCCCTCGAAGTCGAGGGTGAAGACGCCGTCCGGGCTGTACTCGAACAGCGCCCGATAAAGCTGCTCACTCTCGCGGAGGAGCCGCTCATATTGCTTGTACATGGTGATGTCGCGGCCAATGCCGTAGGCACCGGCCCCGTCTGCCAGCGGGGTAATGGTCCATTCCAGCCAGACGAACGTGCCGTCCTTGTGCCGGAAACGGCCCTCCACGTTGGTGGAGGCAGTGCCGCTGAGCGCGTTGTACAGCGATTCTCGCAGCGTGGCGTAGTCGTCGGGGTGTACCAGCCGGCGGTATTCGCCTTCGGCAAGTTCCATCGGCTCATAGCCGAGGGTAGCCAGGCAGCCGGCGCTGATGCTCGTTACCTCGCCATTGGGGTCGCAGGTAATGGAGAGATCCTGGTCGGATTGGGCCATGGAGTCCATGAGGGCACTGGCCTGCTGGGCGGCCGCGAGCAGCCCTTCGATCTCCTGCCGGCCCGGGAGGTCGGCTCCGGTGGCCGCCAGAGCAGCGGCCGCCCGTGCGATGGATTGGCGCAGCCGGTGTGTAGCTTGGAGCGATTGTTGCATCTGGCACCTCCGTTCTCCAGGCAGGATGGGACCCAAACTCACCTATACATTACGTTACTGAAAACATCAGGAATGTCAACCTCCCAGCGGTAGTGAAAAGCTGGGCAGAGTTGAAAAAAGGGGCAGAATAAGGGCTGACGATTGGCGGAGTTTGGAGGAGTGCGGGTGCCTGAGTGGATCGTCGAATGGGTACTGCGGCACACGTTGCCGTTCCTGCTCCTGGTGATGCTGGTACGCTGGGTGTTACGGCCCGCCTTTGGCAAGCGGGGCGTTGTCGAGGTGCTGATGGTGAACGCCATCGGCGATATGGCGTCGCACGCGGCCTTTGAGGAGGGGCACCCGCTGACTTCAGGGCTGGGGGCGGTGGCGCTTTGGGTGCTCTTTGGGGGCCTGATCGCCTGGGTGGTGAGCAAGAGTGCCCGGGTGGGCGCTTTCCTGGGCTACTTTCCCGAGCCGGTTGAGGTGATTCGCGACGGTACGGTCAACAAAGAAGCCATGGGGCACCTGCGGATGAGCCGGGGGGACCTCTCCTCAGAGCTACGGAAACAAGGCGTTGAAGATGCCAGCCAGGTGGAGTTGGCCATGGTGGAGCCCGACGGGGCGCTGGCGGTCAGACAGAGCAACAGCACGGGGGCCGAACTTCAGCGTTTGGTGGCGGAGATTGCGGCGCTGCGGGCCGAGGTCGCCGCGCTGCGGCGGAGCAGCAGCGCGGGCTGTGACGTCTTGAGCATCGAAAGGTCTCCTTCTGGAGGCGAAACTCGCTTATGATCAGAATGTTCGTCTGTGTTTAGGGAGACTCCTACCGGAGGAGCGATGAGGATGCACGGAAAAGGTGCGCTTGTGATTGCGCAGCCCACCAAGGCAAAGCTGGAGGGGCCGGCCTCGGCCTGGCAGCTCTACCAGGGAAGCCAGCAGCAGTTGGTGCGGGCGGGGCTCCGGGCCGTGTGGGACCGGTTCGGTTTCCGCCGCGGTATTGATGAGGTGATTCTGTCGCCGCTGCACGGCCCGCTGGTGGCGGATGCGCTGGTGGGCCCGTACGACTACACCTGGAGAGGGCGCCCGCCGGCGGAGGTAGCCGCCCATGTAGCGAATACATCGGTCATTGAACGACTACAGATGGCTGTGGCGGGTCATGACCTGGTGCTGGTCTTGTTGAGCAAGACTTACCTGCGGCCCCTGAGGTTACGGGAATGGGTTCCTGCCACCGCCCCGCAGCGCTGGCTCTTTTTGGTGAGCGGCGAGGGTCTGCCATTTGCACCGGCTGGCACAAATGTCCGGTTCATTGCAGCCGGCATGGCCGAGGCCCGGCGGGAGCGAGTCAAGGCGCTTGACCTGAAGGCGCATCTCTTTCGCAACATCTGCCTGCAGGTGGCCGAGCGTGGTCCGTCAGCGCTGGAAACGGCCTGGGAGGCCGCGGCTCCGTCCATGTGACAAGGTGAACACCGTGGCAGGGATATGGCCCTCCTGTACCGTATCCACCACAGGAGTGTTTTCGGAAGGAGTGAGCGACCCCTTTGGAGGCCGTTCTCTGGCTGTTTGCATTCATTCTGGCCCTCGCCCCGGGCGCCGCCCTGCTCTGGTATATTCGTCATCTTGATAAGTACGAACCTGAACCGTGGAACCTGATTGGGCTCTCGTTTCTGGCCGGGTGTCTGTCGGTCATACCCGCACTTTTGATTGAAACGCTATATAAAGTCGAGATTAGCGGGTTCTGGGGCACGCTGTACGGTGCGTTTGTGGTTATCGCACTGACTGAGGAAGTATGCAAGGGCGCCCTGGCTTTCGGCTTCATCTGGCGTAAGCCACAGTTCAACGAAGTGATGGACGGGATCGTGTATTTTGGGGTCGCCCATATGGGCTTCGCCATTACCGAGAACTTGATGTATGTGTTCGTCAACTCTCACCTGAATATCGTCACTGCGTTGATGACGGCGTTTGTGCGCATGACAACAGCGGTGCCGCTGCACGTGATTAACGGCATGATTATGGGCTACCACCTTGGCATGGCCCGGTACGCCCGGACGGGCGGCGAAAAGCGGCGGCACTGGGTGGAAGCGATCGTGCTGCCGGTGCTCCTCCACGGCATTTATGACGTCGCGGCGATTAACCAGGACACAACGCAGTTCGCCGACATGAAGGGCCTGTTTGCGGTCGGTTTTGGTACGGCGCTCATGTACGCCGCCGTGGTGGCTTTGTGGGTGGTGCTGCTGCCGCGGGTGAAGAAGGCGCAGGAGGCCTCGCCCTGGCGCCCGCAGGATTGGCCGGCCCTGCCCGTGGCGCCGACGGAATGCCCGGGGTGCGGATCGTCGTATCCCCAGGGCGCGAACTACTGCCACAAGTGCGGGACGCAGGTCGCAAAGCAGGACCTTTTCTACCAGCGGGCCCCGGGCGGTCAATAGTGAGGATGCAGGAAACCCCTCCGGCGTGCGCCCGGAGGGGTTTTGTGTTGGCCTAGACGTAGGCGACCAGGTCGAGGCGGGACAGGAGCTGGAAGTAGCCCAGCGCCCAGGTGTCGTTCCGCTCGCCGGTGTCAAGCTCGGTGAGGCGGCAGATTTCGGCGAGGTTCCGCTGACCATCGGCCCAGTAGAGGAGATGGTCGCCCAGGTGGTAGCTGACCCGATGAGCGGCGTTGAAGGCCCGCCAGGACTCGGCCTGTTCCTCGGAGAGGCGGTAAAGCACATGCCGCAGGCTGATGGGGCCGGGCGCCCGGCGGAGCGGGTGAACGTCGGTCAGGTCGGCGGCGGCGAGCCACCCTTCGACAGTCGTTTGCGGTGCGGCATCGGCGCCCGGTGCCGGCGCCTCCGCACCGCTGCTGACCACCATTCGTTGGAGTTCCAGCTCGGCGGCCACCTTCACCTGGCGGCAGCAGAGGTCCAGCGCATCATCAAACGCCTTGTTGACCGGCGCCAGCCGCTTGAGCGACTTGAGGTCGGCCAGCTTCCGGTCAACCCGGAACCCGGCGACCGCTTCGGGGTCGGCCGCATCCTTCAGTGCCGCGTGCAGCTGCCCGGGGAAGAGGGCGGCCATTTCGCAGGCAAGCCACTTGGCCTCGTCCGGGCCGGCGTTGGCGGCGAAGTAGGCGTAGGCGCCCGTCATCAGGCCGACCCGCCGCATCATGGCCGGGTCGCACATGTCGGCCGTGTCGGCACTGGTGTGGTAGAACCGGTCCGGCCACTGGATGATCATGGGGCAGGGCACCCCCACCGAGGGGTCGGCCAGAATGTAGTGGTCTGAGCCGCCTGAGAAGGCCGTTACAGCATGGCGGAAGAGGGCGTAGCGCCGTCCCGAGCCGGACAGGGGAGCCGCCTCGGCTGCGACTTCATCCAGTACCAGGGCCAGGAGGTCGCCGGCGAAGGAGGGGCAGGCTGACGGCGGATACTCGCAAAGCAGCACCGAGCCCGTCAGATCCTGCTTTTGGCCGACCATGTCGACGTTGAGCGCCGCCTTGATCGCCTCGATATCCTGGTGGCGCTTGCGCGCCAGGTGGGCGTAGGTGCCGGTCATCTCGGGCGGGAAGAGGAAGCGAATCGTCCGGCGGGGCCGGGCTAGCCTGCCCTCGGCGATCAGTTTCTGCAGGACCCGGGCCGTTTCCATGACCGTGGCGGGGCCGGTGGCGTTATCGTTGGCGCTCGGCCTGGGGTGGCAGAGATGGGAGACCACCAGGACCTCTTCGTCCGAGGTGCCGGGAATGACGGCTTCGACATTTTCGATGGTGCCGTCGCAGAAGCGGGCGTCGACCCGGGCCCAGAGCCGGACCGGCCCTTGCCCGACCAGCTGCCGGAGGCGTTCGCCCTGGCGGGTCGATAGAACAAAGCCCCAGCCCTTTGCCTCGCGGGGCGACCACCAGAACGAGGTGTACTGCAGGGCATCGGGCAGGTCGCCCACCGGGCGGACGGGCGGCTGGTAGGTCATGCGGGCGGTCACGAGGCCGGCGGCGCCAGCTTTCTGCGCCAGGTGGAGCATGCGGTGAATGTCGCCGTTGCCAACCAGCACTAGCTTGCCCTGCAGGTCGCGGCCTTGCCAGGAGGCGGGCTGTTCCGCATCATCGACAACGGCCAGTTCGGCGGTCACGCCTTCAGGGGCAGTGGCGCAGGAGCGCTGGATGATGGAGAGGTTGGTCTCGGCGAACCAGGCGAGCCGTTCAAGGCGCTCGCCGTTCGGGCCGAGCAGCCAGAGCTCGGCATCGGTGCAGGCCCACTCCTGCGGGGTCAGGTTGCTCCACTGCCAGTCCCGGCCGGTGGCCGGATAGGTGGTGATGAAGGGCTCCAGGCCGGCGCTTTGGAGCCGGGTGACGCACTCGTGTGCCGCCGCCCGGTAGCCGGGGCTGGCCTGAATCCGATGATGGCGCACGATCGCTTCGACGTTCTCAAGGCAGTTCTGGCCGGAGAAGTCGCCGGCCAGCAGGTCCAGCAGGGGACGGAGCATGTGGCATGCCTCCTCGTTCCGAGGTTTGGGAGTCGCTCTCGCATTTCGTCACGGGCGGGGGCCATCCCTGTAGGTATGCGAATTTCCCCTGTGTTCCTTGCGCCAATCGAAGGAGACGTGCATAGGTTGTACAGTGTCCGATCTGTATGTGGAGGTGCGCGCACTACGATGCCTACTCGTATGGAAGTGACCATTGGCGGGGATATGCGCCCCCGGGCCGGCCGGATGCCCATGGCGATGCCGATGACGATGCCAATGTCCATGCCGGGCGCCTGCCCCACCGGCAACTGCACCACCG
>JARBUG010000277.1 GCA_029239785.1 Symbiobacteriaceae bacterium
GGTCGATGGCGGCATGGGTGACAACATCCGTCCGGCGCTCTATCAGGCCGAGTACGAATGCGTGGTGGCCAACAAGCTGGACGAGGCGGCGGAGAAGGTCGTCACGGTGGCTGGCCGGTACTGCGAGTCGGGCGACAAGCTGATTTTCGATGCGAAGGTCGCAAACAGTGTCGATACCGGCGACCTGCTGGCGGTCTTCACCACGGGCGCATACAACTATTCGATGGCTTCGCACTACAACCGCTACCCCAAGCCCGCCGTGGTCTTTGTCTCCGGCGGCCAGGCTGACCTGGTGGTCCGGCGGGAGTCCTTCCAGGAGATGGCCGCCTTCGACCTGATCCCCGAGCGGCTCCAAAAGGCCAAGGCGTAGTCCATAGGAAAGTAACAGAAGAGGCGCCATCCTGTCGGTCAGGATGGCGCCTTTTTCGCTGTGCCTGGTGGGCGGTACTGGGATCGAACCAGTGACCCCATGCGTGTGAAGCATGTGCTCTCCCGCTGAGCTAACCGCCCGTTGCACCGCCTATTATACCCAAGGGCGCCGGCAGGTGCAAGCCAATTAACCGAGAAGCAGGACAGTTGGGTGAAGTGTGCCGTCTGTCGGGCGGAGCGGTGCCGGACCGGCGGCCCCCAGCATGACCGCCAAGGTGTAAGGACCATGCTCGGGTCCTACGCCCAGTCGGCCCCCGGCACCGCTGCCAGCCAAGGCTTCCGGTTCACCATCCTGGTCGTAGGCGACGAGCGGCTTCAGCACGGCCCCGGCCGGGCCCAACTCTCGGACCACGTCCTGAAAGGAGAGCGGAGCCTGCCCGGTGAGCATGGGAAAAACCCCGTGCCCCAGCAGGTGGGCCAGGCCCTTCAACCTCGCTAGGGTCTCCTCTGCATCACCGACCAGGCCGACACGGCAATCCAACTCCTGGGTCAGCAAGAAGAGGAGCAGCATAGGCAGGCCGTCGGACTCGAACCGGCCCCGGACTTCGGAGGCTGCGGGCGGACCGCCCAGGGCGGCCAGCACCCGATTGACCAGCACCATGTCGCCTTCGGTTATGGTCAGAGGATGACGGTACTCTTCGGCTGCACGGCGGCAGAGCCGCCGGAAGCCGTCAAAACGGCGAATCAACAAGCCACCCACAAACACAGGCCGCTCAACCCTTTCCCACAGAATCTTGACCCTTCTACGATAACACAAGGGCCGTGGGAAAGGCTCCCCCCGGGACAGCGATTATTCGCCCGGCAACACATCTTTCAGCCGGTCCCGGATGTCGCTGACGACGTCGCGGCGCCCCGAGTGAATGGCGAACGCCATGGCCTTCCGGGCCCGCTTGTAGGCGTCCTTACGGCCCTCGGCCGCGTCGACCAGGGCGAGCAGGCAGTTGGCCTCAGCCATGACAGGCAGGTCGCCCAGCTCCCGGGCCAGGGCCAGCGTGTTCAGGCCCAGGGCGCGGGCCTGTCCCCAGTGGCCCAGGGCCAGCTCGATGCGGGCCCGGGTAAAGCTCAGGTGCGTTTTCCACCAAAGGCTCCGGGCGCCGGATGCGTAGGCCCCCTCGGCGATGCGCCCCAGCACCTGTGCCGCTTCTTCCGGGCACCCCTGCTTGAGCAGAACCAACGCCTGCCGGCGGCAGAGGTCGGCAAGAAAGAAGCGATGTTCCTCATCGGCGCAGAGTGCTTCGGCCTCACGGAGATGGCCGAGCGCCGCCTCGCAGTCACCCTGGACGAAGTCCAAAAAGGCAAGGCCCTGGTGGGCGATAATCAGCCCGCCGGGCACCAGGTCGGGGGCGCGGGTCAGGTGCACGACGATCTCCTGGTAGGTTTTTCGAGCCTGGTCGAAGGCGCCTACCTGGTGATAGGCGGAGGCCAGGTTGCACATGGCCTGCAGTTGCAGCGCCCGCTCGCCGAGGTTGCTAGCCAGGCGGACTGCCTCTTCGCCGTGCAGCACCGCTTCCGGCGAGGTGAGCTTTAACCCTTCGATAAAGCACCAGCAGAGCAGGTTGTGCGTTTTGGCGCGCAGCAGGTCGCCGGATTCACCCGTTTCTAACGCAACCCGGGCCCGAACCAAAGCTTCGTCGTACCGGCGTTCATCCAGCAGCCCGAGCAGCCGCTGATACTCCTCAGCGCCGGAGGTCTCCGGCGCTGCAGGCTGGTTACTCACGGCGACCCCTCCCTCAGCTTGGTAGATCTCGCCTCCCAGTATACCAAAATTTGCCAAATCATCAAGAGAGAAAAGCCCACAGCGGGCGGGTTCATGGTACAATAGCGAAAGCGGAGGTGCGGCGCCACATGGAGATTATTGTCCCACACACCAATACAGATTTGGATGCGCTCGGCGCCGCCGTTGGTGCGCAGGTGCTTTACCCGCATGCTGTTATTGTGCTGCCCGGCACCCCGGGGCCGCTGGCGGCCGAGTTCATATCACTGCACCGGTCCTTTGTGCGGGTCAAAAAGGTCCGGGAGATCGACCTGGAGCAGGTCACCAGGGCCATCGTGGTGGACACGGCGGACCCCGAACGGCTCGGGGCGCTGGGCCCCTTGCGCGGCCGGGTCGAGCTTCATCTCTATGACCATCATCCCGAGGAGCCGCACGACCTTGAGGGGCGGCTCGAGGTGCGCGACCTGGTCGGCGCCACCTGCACACTGATCGCCGAGTTGATCGAAGAGGCTGGCGCCGCAATCTCGCCCGTCCAGGCAACGGCCATGCTGCTGGGCATCTACGCCGACACTGGCTCGCTCACCCATGCCAGCACGACGGCTCGCGACGCCCGGGCAGCAGGGTTTTTGCTCTCCCGGGGGGCCAACCTGCGGGCGGTGGACCGGTTCATTCAGGGCACGCTCAGCCCGGTGCAGCAGGCCCTGCTTCACCAACTGCGCGAGCGCGGCCGCTGGGTAAACGTGCACGGCGCCCGCTTTCGGGTGGTGGAGGCCGAAACCCCTGAGTACGTGGGCGGCCTGGCGCTCACCTTACACAAACTGATGGAGTTTGAGCCCGTCCACGCGCTCTTCGCCGTGGTTCGGATGGGTGACCGGGTCCACCTGGTCGGGCGCAGCGACGTCCCCTGGGTCGACGTGGGCCGCATCGCAGCGCACTTCGGCGGTGGCGGACACGCCAGCGCAGCCTCGGCGGTGGCCAAGGGCGCAACCTTGGCCGAGGCCGGCGCCAAATTGGAAGAAGCCCTGTGGGCGGAAGTGGCGCCCCCGGTCATGGCCCGCGATGTGATGAGCGCCCCCGTAAAGTCTGTACTCGAAACGAAACCTGTCCGAGAGGCCGAACGGCTGATGCTCCGGCACGGCCATTCCGGGCTGCCGGTCGTGGGCGAGGCCGGCCGGCTGACGGGCATGATTTCGCTGCGCGATGTCGAAAAGGCCCGGCGCCACGGGTACGAGTCGATTCCCGTCAAAGGCATTATGGTCCACCGGGTTTTTACGGCCGCACCCGATACGCCGCTCGATGAAGTGCAAGACCTGATGATCATGAAGGATATTGGCCGCGTGCCGGTGCTCGAGGGCGACAGCCTGGTTGGCATTGTGACCCGCAACGACCTGCTCGGCCAGGTCTACGGCGGACCGGCGCCCCGTTGGCACCGACGGCTCTACGCCACCGCGGGCACCGGCGATGCCGCAGCACCCGAAGAGCCGGGCGCCGAGCGGGTGCGGGCTGCCGTGGCCGCCCTGCCGGAGGGCATACGGGAACTGCTCGCTTTGGCGGGACAGGTGGCGGAACGGCAGGGCGTCACCGCCTACGCCGTGGGCGGCTTTGTGCGCGACCTGCTCATCGGGCGGCCCAACCTCGACATTGACATCGCCATCGAAGGCGACGGACTTGCCTTTGCGCGTGCGTTCGCCCTTCACCTGGGCGGGCGGATTCAGGAGGTACCTCGCTTCGCAACGGCGCATATCTA
>JARBUG010000278.1 GCA_029239785.1 Symbiobacteriaceae bacterium
CGCTGCTGGAGCGGGGCCTCATCAAAGATGTGGGTCGTAAAGAAGGGCCGGGGCGGCCCATTCTGTACGGCACGACCAAGGATTTTCTTACCTACTTCGGCCTGAAGGATTTGAGCGAACTGCCGCCGCTCACGGTGGACACGTCGGATGCGCAGCTCATATTGCGGGGCCGGGAGGTCTCGGCGGCGCTGCAGCCGGACGAGGAGAGACCGAAGGCTGAGACAAATACGGAGGATACCCAGGCGCAGTAGGTGCCTGGGTATCGCTTTTGGCAGGATTGGCGGCGGAAGGGCGAGAATTCGTGAGATGAAGCTCGTAGAAGGGAAGATGCGCGTTGCGGTTTATCGGTCACGCCTTCGTCGATTGGGATGATACGATCGCTGAGAATATCCGATATTTCAACATGGCGGAGGAGGCCAACGCCCATCTGATCGCCCGCGTCACCCATCATACGTACGATGTGGTGAGGGAGCGGGGTCGGGAGATCGACCTGGCGGTGGCCCGGCGGATTGGGCTGGGCAAGGAGTCGCTCGGCATCGCCTGGGTGGAATGCTACCAGGAGTTCTGCGGTCGGGCCGGTCGGACGCCGGACCCTGAGGCGGTGGAGGCGATTCGCCGCTCCTGCCGGTTGCCCTATGAGGTGAAGCAAGAACTGCTCCCCGGAGCTGCCGACATGCTGGGATGGCTTCATGGCAGCGGGTTCGAAGTGACGATCTGGACCGCCGGCGACGAGGACGTGCAGGGGCGGAAGATTGCCGAGTCCGGGCTGGCCCATCTGGCGCACCGGTTGGCGATTGTGCCGGACAAGACGCCCGAGCGCCTGGCCGGCGCCCTGGGGGACCGGAATCCGGACCACTGCTTTGTCGTTGGCAACTCGATTCATTCGGATATCCGTCCGGCCCTGGCCTCAGGCGTTTTGGCCATCCATATTCCGACGGAGACGTGGGCGTATGACCACGGCAGGCTCGACGTGACGGATGCCAACTACCGGCAGATCGGGGCGATTACCGAGCTGCCCCAGGTGCTGGCGGCGCGCTTTCGCATGGCGGTCTAGGCGCCCTCAATGGGCGCCGTAACCCGTCAGGCATGGGCCTAAGCTTGACCGACCCATGCCGTCTAGGGGAAGGAGGGCGACCATGGCTGAGGAGAAGCCGGGGGAGAAGGGGAAACCCGAAAAGTTTTCGGTGGGGTGGATGGAGGAGATCATCCAGCAGTCGATGCGGCGGGGCGATTTCGATGACCTGCCGGGCAAGGGGAAGCCCTTGGATTTGGAGCGGGATGAGCCCGATCCTTACGCCCAGGGCGGTTCCTGGATTGTGAACCGGGTCTTGCGGCAGAACAAGGCTGCGCCGCTTTGGATCGAGCTGGAGAAGGCGATCCGGGAAGACCGGGAGTGGCTGGAGACGCATGCGAAGGATCATCCTGACCGCCAGGCCCGGGTGACGGAGTTGAATGAGAAGATCATGCTGTACAACCAGAACAAGCCGAGCAGCGTCGTGGATAAGGTGAGGTATCGGGAGTAGGTACCTCTGGGGGTACGTCGCCGTTGTAGCGGCGGCCCGGGCCTGGCCAGGGGCGTCGTCGCGGCGGGGCGGCTGATCCAGAGGAATGATTCTGGCTGCCGCCAGATTCTTGAACGAACGCCCCGATGCTCCTCTACCCCTGACCAGACCCGGACCGCCGAGGCGGTGCCACCCCCGAGAGTTTACCGGGGCGCTGCGGCGGACCATCGAGGTCCGCCGCAGCGTCACGCAGGTTGGTGCCAGCACAGAGGCCGGCGCCCTTCAGCCGTTTCTGTCCAATCAGAGGGAGCCGTTCGCCGACGGCTCCCTTTGCTATGCCCCGGGTTTGGGATACGGATGCCCAGCTTTGGAAAGACTCACCGCTGTAGGAAATCGTACGGGGCGGAGGTGTGGCGGTTGCTGGTTGTCTTGCCTTTGCTGGCAATCGCACTGATCATCCCCATGCTGCCCGTTCAGACGCACCTGACTCTCAGCCAGCAGGGCTGGCAGGCAACGCTCCAGATTGAGATCACGATCGCCTGGGTCATCAAACTGCGCCGGGCTGTAGATATTTCCCACAACGTTGCCATCGCTGCTGAGCACATGCTGAAGCGGTGGCGGGCCACAGGCGAACCGGTCAAGATTCCCCTGCAGAAGACGGTGCGCCGGTTTCCCGGGCGGCGGGTGCTGAAAGCGCTGCGGAAGCCCATTCGCTATTTCAGGAAGCGCCTGAAGATCAGGCGGCTCGATGTACATATGGAGGTCGGCGGGTATGATGCCATGCAGTCTGCACTGCTGTCGGGCTTTTCGTGGAGCCTGATTGGAACGCTTCTGGCCCAGGTGAGCCGGCTCGTCCGCCTGGACCCGGCGGTGCCTAGGGTCCACGTGGTGCCTGTCTTCGCCAATCCGGCCTATCTGGCGGAGGTCGACTGCATAGCCCAGTATCGGCTCGGCAACGCTATCTTCGCAGGAGTCTGGCTGTTGTGGCGGGCCGTATGGGACCGGGAAATCCGGGCCTGGGCCCGGGACAGTTGGCGCAGGAAAGGGGTAGAGGGCGGTGGCCGAGCATCCGATTCAGGGCTTGATGAAGACGGCCATGGAGAGCCTGAAGGGCATGGTCGACGTGAACACCGTGGTCGGTGATCCGGTGGAGACGCAGGGGGGAGACGTGATCGTCCCCATCAGCCGCGTTGCCTTTGGTTTTGCCACGGGCGGCGGTGAGTATGCAGCAAAGAACGGCGCCGAGGAGACCGACGACTTCCCGTTCGCAGGCGGCAGCGGCGCCGGCGTTTCGGTGCAGCCTGTGGGCTTTCTGGTCGTGGGGAAAGAATCGGTGCGCATGCTGCCGGTGGAGGGCGGTCAGCCGATTGACCGGTTGATCGAACTGGCGCCGCAGATTATCGACAAGATTCGTGGCAAGGGGAAGCAGAAGGAGCAGCCCTGCGGCGGGACCGACCAGGGCGTCGGGGCGACGCAGATGCAGTGAGGGAGCGGCCGGGCGGTGCCCGGTCGCTTTTTTTGCATATCAGGTGCCGCGTTGGCGGAAACTCAACACATAAAGTGGCGTTCGCCGTGAAGGAGCGTGCCGGCTTTGCGCAGCATGTGGAAGGGCTCCATTAGCTTTGGGTTGGTCAGTATACCTATAAAGCTGTACGCCGCAACCGAGTCGAAAGATGTCCGGTTCAACTTGCTGCATGATCAGTGCCGGACGCCTGTTCAGTACCGAAAGTGGTGCGCAAGCTGCGACCGCGAAGTGGCACCCGAGGAGATTGTGAAGGGCTACGAGTATGAGCGGGGCCGCTATGTGATGGTGACCGACCAGGATTTCGAGTCGATCCCGGTGGCGGCGGCGCGAACCCTTGACATTGTGGACTTTGTAAAGCTGGAGCAGATTGATCCGGTCTTCTTTGAGAAGACGTATTACCTGGAGCCGGGGGAGGGGGGCGCGAAGGCGTACGCCCTCCTGCGCCGGGCGATGGAGCTAACGGGGCGGATCGCGATCGCCCGCGTGGTGATTCGGTCGAAGGAGTCGCTGGCGGCGATTCGGGTCTTCCAGAACGGCGTGCTGGCGCTGGAGACGATGCATTTTCCGGATGAGGTTCGCTCGCCGGCAGGGCTGACGGGGATTACGGAGCCGGAGCTGAGGCAGCAGGAGATTGAGATGGCGACGAACTTGGTCGCCAGTTTGGCGGGGGATTTTACGCCGGAGAAGTTCCAGAATGAGTACCGGCAGGCGCTGTTGGAGTTGATCGATGCGAAGGTGACCGGGGATGAGGTGACCCACGTGGCCGAGGCGCCGGAGCGGGGCAGGGTGGTGGTTTTGATGGTGGCGCTGCGGGGATCGATTCGGCAGGCCGAGGTGGGCCGGAGCGCCGAGCCGGTCGTG
>JARBUG010000107.1 GCA_029239785.1 Symbiobacteriaceae bacterium
GCCGAGTTCGAGCATCTGACCCACCAGAAGGCCGAGAAGAACGCGGCGCTTACGCCCGACCTGCTCTGCAGCATGTACTACGAGCTGAACCAGAAGTACTACGGCACCGAGGGCATGACGGTCGACAAGGCGATCGAGATGGAGTGGGCCCGGATTCCGCACTTCTACCGGCCGTTCTACGTCTACCAGTACTCGACGGGCCTGTCGGCGGCGGTGGCGCTGAGCCAGCAGGTGCTGACCGAGGGCAAGCCGGCAGTGGACCGGTACCTGGGCTTCCTGAGCAAGGGCGGCTCGGAGTACTCGATCGATCTGCTGAAGGGCGCCGGTGTCGATATGACGTCGCCGGAGCCGGTGCAGAAGGCGCTGGATGTGTTCGCGTCGCTGCTTGATGAGATGGAGAAGCTGGCCCAGTAAGGGTCGGCTGGTCACGAAAGAACCCGCCCGGGGGAGGCCCCGGGCGGGTTTTGTTATGCCTGGTTGTCGTTGGTGGGGGCGGAGGTGGGAGCGGGAGCGGAGGTGGGGGCGGATTCCTTGGAGGCGGCCTTCTTCCGGGACTTGCCCTTCTCCGGCTTGCTGTACGAGACGCTCCCCATGTGCAGAAGCACGACCTCCTGCCCATTGGCGAGCTTCGTGTTAGAGACCGGGATGCTCATGTTGGTACCATCCGGAACGAGGATATCCTTGGCGATGATAACAGGGAGATAGTCGATGAAGGGATACCCCCGCTCATCCCAGCGGCAGTCTACCGTCGACTTGCTCTTCTGGAGTACGAATCGGCAGGTGAGCGTGTCTGCTTCCCCCTGGTAGTCGCCGATCTCGATGAAGGGGGGCTCGGGGTGGTCGTTGCATTCGACCTTTGCTACGTGCACGAAGAGGGGAAGGGCCAGGGTCGTGGGAGTCGCCTGGTAGCTGCCTGCAGGAAGCACCAGTTCCCGGCCCTTCATCCGCTTGGTCTTGCGGTCACCGGAGAGGTCCAACAGCGTGGTGCTGGCGGGTTCAACGTTCGGAACATGGTTCTTTGCCTCAGGCATAGGTAACACCTCTTCATTCGTAAATGATTCACGGCGCTTTTGATTGACATTATAGGCCAGTATGATAAAGAGCACAAGAGTGGATTAGGAAAAAATGGGAATTTCGGCAGTCGAAAGGAGGTAGGGGCGAAGTATTGGGGGATCGCACCCAGATGATAGAGCTTACAGGGAGAATCATGGAGATCGACGCGCCATCCTAGAACAAGTACCAAGACGATAGAGAAAGCTTGAGGATTGTTGGAGATGACGGCGACGTCTCAGAACTGCATGGAGTATTTCAGATGATCTACCCAAATTTTAGATTAAGATCCAAGATATTAGGAAATGCACTCGAGATTCTTGAACTTGTGCTGGTGTTTCCGAAGATGTCCCCAAGATCTTGGAAGATGTCCCAAAATCTCAGAAGATCTTAGACGCTGGACTGAAAACGCAGAATACATAGAGGAATACTGGCGACATATCGGTCTTGCGCCAGAAGTGTTACCCTTGGAAGCGATGAACATAAGAGGTGCCTACTAAGAGGTGCGTCATGCTACACCAACTGTTGCCACCGAACCGAAAGGAAGCGCCACGCAAAAAGCGCAGGGGTCTGAAGCGATATTTCCGGAAAGTCATCGCGCGAGCGGAGGCAGCATCGCTGGACTTGGACGAAACCAGTTGGTTTGACTACATGCATGAGCACCCCGACTGGTACG
This sequence comes from Symbiobacteriaceae bacterium, assembly GCA_029239785.1. Classification (GTDB taxonomy): domain Bacteria; phylum Bacillota; class Sulfobacillia; order Symbiobacteriales; family Symbiobacteriaceae; genus JARBUG01. The sequence goes on from JARBUG010000107.1 coordinate 1,727, forward strand.
GCTACGGCAACCTGGGCTGTCGCATGCGCGTCCGGCACCTGGAGGCGCTGGCCATCGTGTTCCGGCGGTATGCCGAGCACTTGAAGACGTGGAGCAAGCCATACCAGTTGTGGATTTACCTCGACGCCCGTGACGCAGCCTACGATGCCGTGTACGTGCACTCCCCCAACCCACATGGCGATGACTTTCCCTGGGTGCCCGATGACACGGTGTGGGGAATAGCGGAAGTCTCCCGGCACTTCGAAAAGCTGTTGCCGGGCTACCGCCTGAGGGCGGGGCGTTATGGGAACGCAGACGCCTTCGTCCAGCCGGACATTCTCTTCATCGCGAAGGACAGGCTGGGCATTTACCGTGAGGATGGGCCGCTCCGCGGGGCACCCGACCTTGTCGTGGAAGTTCTCTCGCCAGCCACCGCCCAGCGAGACCAAGCTACTAAGCGTGCCCTGTATGCTCAGGCTGGAGTCAAGGTCTACTGGCTGGTCAACCCTGACGAGCGATCCATCACCCGCATCTCCTTCCCGACCGGAGTGGAGACAGCCTATCGCCTTGGCGATACCCTGAGCGAGCCCGTCCTCCCGGGCTTCGCAATCCCGGTCGATGAACTGCTTCACCTTGACTGAACCTACATAAATGGAGTGGGGGCGCCATCTGGGCGCCCCACTCCGATCTGCCACAGTTGCCCGAAGGGCCGAGAAAGTTGTCGATCGAAAGGCCGAAAAACCGCCTGCCTTCGACAGGCGGCGGTTTTTACGGATGCTACACTATGATCGGAGGAGGCGGCCGTGTCCCCGAAAGGAGCCAAGGAGCGTTCTCAGAGCACACTGCGATTTTAGCGGCGGAGGAGAACGCTCCGCCGGAGACGGCCATGGTGGAAATCACCGTGAAAGGCGAAGCACTGACGCTCTTGTTCCTTGTGCTAGCCCTAGTCCGGGCCCTCCGCTACAGGTAGCGGGCGGTCGGTTCTGAACCAGGAACTGCCCCCAACGCCGAAAGCTTGGGACGGTCCAGCCGAATCCGGGCGCCGTGGAAGCGGCGCCCTTTCCGTTTTAGCTTACCCCGTAGGGGATCAGATTATACCACGCCATCATGGCGCCCCGCTCTTCACGTAGATGTATGGTGTCGTCTCAGACGTGGCCACCTGAAGGCCAGCTCAGCGAGCAAGAACGGAATGCCAGCAAATATCGCCCCGCGCCAGTCAGTCATGTACCAGACCGGAAGGGCAGCCAACAGGGCCGGTATCCATCCCGTCCTCATCAGCGCTCGGAGCCCCCACCAAAGGCTCATGAGAAGCGACGCGAGCACGAACCCGCCGATCAGAAAGACCGGCACCGCAAAAACCCAATAGTCATCCCCTTCACGAAGTCGGTCGGGGTCAGACCACATCCAGCAGCCGGCGAAAACCCACGCCAGCAAAATCACCAAAGCGAAGAGCGTCCAGAAGCGGCCACCCCGGGTGAGGAGGCCATCCTGGCCTCTGCTCTGATCGGCTGCAAAGGCAGACAGTAGGCAGATGACCGAACTGAAGAGCAGAGCGCCTATCAACATGGCGAACCCCGACTCACTCGAACTGGCGCAGCACTGGCTCCAGGGCGGGCAGACTTACTCCGGTCAACTGCCCCAAAAACGCCTGGATGGTGCGTGCCATATCGACCTTCTGCCGCAGATGGATCTCCGTTCCCGCCCGCAGGCCGCAGGCCTCGGCGCCGTGCACCATGGCGATCACCATCATCGAGAGCCGGCGGGTGAGAATCAGCACCTGGAAATACTCGAGATCTTCCAGGGGGCGCCCGGCCACGGCCTCGTACCCCGCCAGGATCTCCGGAATCAGGTGGGGCTGCCCCAGCACAAAGGCCATGATCATGGCGTTTGCCACATCGACACGGGGGTCGGCGACCGCCGCTGAGCCCCAGTCAATCACGGACGCCTCGCCAGCCTCCGTCCCGAGCACGTTCAAGGGATGGAAGTCGCCGTGAACCACCGCAGGCTGCTGCTCGACCTGCCCGCTGCGGTCGTTCAGCCAGGTCAGCACCGGGCGGAAGGCCTCGGCAAACCCATACTGTTCGATGGTGCCCGCCAACCAACCCAGACCGAAAGTGGCCTCGGCTTCCGCCGGGGTCTGCCAGTGCAACCCCTTGCCTACCAGGGGACGCCAGTCCATCTGGTGCAAATCATACAGCAGCTTGACGAACACGGCCAGCGCCGGCTCGGGAACGCCCGGCACCCGCTCCATGACCAGGAACGGGCCGCCCAGGGGGGCAGGGTCCGGCTCGAACCGCATCACCCTGGGAACCGGATAACCGGCCGTATGTAAGTACGTCATCACATGGAACTCATTGGCGGCGCGCAGGAGGGCGCTCTCACCGGCGGGGTAGACGCGCAGTACCAACTGCTCCGGACCCTCGCCTCGGCGCAGGTCGAAGCCGTACACATCCGTCTCCCAACCGCCGGACAGGGGGTGGAGGTTCTCCACCTTCGCACCCGGCTCATCGATCTTCTCATAGTAAGACTGCAACTTCACCTGCATGACGTCGCCTCCCGCCAACCAATCAATAAAGTCGGTATACCCAATCGCCAGGTGCGTCCAGAGCGCCGGCCCGAAGCATGCCACGCCCGACAGCAGAAGGGTCCACCAGAGCCAGCGGGCGCCCGGCCGGATGCCGCCGAGGGCGGTCAGAAATGACGTGCTCCCCTGCGTGATCAGCGCCGTGCCGAAGCCGGTGCGGTCGTGGGCGATGAAGGGAACCAGCATGGGGCCGAGCTGACGCAGTTCCCCCGGCCCCCGCCCCAGGAAGGCCAGGTCCTGCGTGACAAAGACCGTTGTCATCCCGTAAACCGTGATGACAGCCCCCGTCACCGCCATGGCGGCGCCGAGGGCAATGATGAGCAGTTGGCCCCACTGGCCATAGGCCCAGGCCGCTGACCGGCGGTACGCCGGGGGCGAGAGCGGCAGCTCTGCGCTGCGGTGGCGGCGGACGGCGAGATAGAATACCGGCAGCAGCCCCACAAAGAGGGCGGCATGCAGCGGATCGAAGTAGCCATGTGTCTGCAGGGGCAGGAAGGCCAGGAAGCCCAGGGCTCCGCAGACCAGCAGCGTCTGGCGGGCCCAGAGTTCGCCGGAGCGCATGCCATAGCGCGCGATGCCCAGCCAAAGGACCGCGGTACCTAGCGTTGCGCCGGCATACGAAATCCGGTCATGGGCGAGGAATGCGGTCAGGAGCGGGAAGCGGTCCAGGCCGCCCAGACCGCCCAGACCCACTTCGTAAGGGAGGTAGACATTCGTGGCTGCCACCCCTAGCGTGACCAGCCCGACCAGCAGGAGGGCCGCGGCGAACAGCGACCCATAGATCCAGCCGGTGCCAGATTCGTGGCGCGGGGGAGCGGCACGATAGGCCACCGCCTCGTTGATGCGCCGGGGAAGCCCGGGACCGGCATAAACAAAGCCGCTGCTGATGGCTGTGAGGGCGGCGCCGGCATCCAGGGCGCGCAGGGCATCCGCTGGGTCATGGATGCCCGAGGCCAGGATCACCGGAAAAGGGCGGTCGGCGGCATCCTGAATGGACGCCAGCACCCGAAGGGCAGGTTCCAGGCAATGTGGGCCTTCGCTTCGGCCCCCTTCCTGATGCACACCGCCAGCGACCATGGCACCGGCGGCGCCACAGGCGATGCCGGTTCGGACCATCCGGTGCACCAGCTCTGCCGGCGCATCGGGGGCGAAAACGAGCAACAGCGGCCTGGCAGAAGCGCCGCAGGCTGCGCTGACGGCGTGTTCATCACCGGGCCCGACCTCCAGGCTGAAGAAGTCGGCCAGGGGCGCCAGGGTGGCAATGGCATCCTTTAGCGCGGCGATGGCCGAAGCCACCGGGGCGCCCGGCGCCGGCAGGGCGATCCGGACCCCGACCCGCATATCGGACTGCGGCATATGCTGCAGCCGGTGCTTGACCTCCGCAACCGATGCCGTCGGGCGCCCCGTATGAACCAGCCGTTCACCCGACGGCACTCTCCGCCACGACCCGAGTGGCGGTTCGGCGCCCGGCATGACCGGACCCAACTCCAGGCAGCCGAAGCCGAACTGGGTGAACGCGCAGGCGGCCTGGCCGGGAGGATCAATGCCCGCAGCCAGCCCTACGGCCGAGGGGAAGGTCAGGCCGAAAACGTTGCGCGACACCGCACGCGGCGGCCGCATGTGCCCCAGGGCATCGATCAGCCAGGTGCCACCCGGCAGCGCCGCCAGGGTACCCATCGCACCAAGGGTCAAGCGTCGGGCCGTATCGGTCGGCAACGCAAAGAGCAGGGGCCGGAAGACCGTCTGGTAGGACCAGTCCGGCAAGTCCATCACCTCACGGGTGGGCGGATACCAGAAAGAAGCCCGTTTCCCTAAACGTATCATATTCACACTTGGTTTAATAGACTTTCCGCATCGTCCCGAGGAGGGGCGCATCCGCTGGCTGATTTGACGAACAAGTCGAGCCAACGTAGAATAAACCGTATACTTGGATCTCACAAAGGGGGCCATGCAGTATGACCTTACCCCGACGCTTCACCTACGACGACTACCTCAAACTGCCGGATGACCAGCGGTATGAAGTCATTGGGGGGCAGTTACTCATGACACCCGCACCGAAAGGCCGGCATCAGACGAGCGTGTCTCGGATACACGCCATTCTCTGGCATTTCGTCATCGGCCCCGGATTGGGTAAGGTGATGGTCGCCCCCTACGACGTCATCCTCTCCGAGCACGATATTGTTCAGCCGGACATCCTCTACATCGCAAAGGACCGACTGAGCATCTATGATCCCGATGGGCCGCTCCGGGGGGCGCCCGACCTTGTCATTGAAGTCCTGTCGCATTCCACCATCCAGCGCGATCAAGGTGTAAAGCGAGCCCTCTATGCCCAGTATGGCGTGAAGGTCTACTGGCTGGTCGACCCCGAGGGACCCAGCCTCACACGAATTTCGCTGCCGACCGGTGATGAGTCCACCTTCCGCCCCGGAGACACGCTCAGCGAGCCTATTCTGCCGGGTTTTGCTATTCCGGTTGAAGAACTGCTCCACCTGGACTAAAGCAAAGAACGGGGCGTCCCACGTGGGGCGCCCCGTTCTCTATGGATGGGCCAACCCGGGCTACGTCACGCTGGACCACCGGCTTCGTCCTCCAGCACCCCGAAATCTGTGACCAGACAACAAACGCCCTGCTGATCCAGCCCGAAGTAGGAGGCATAGGCTCCATCACCCCAGCCTGCATCGAAAGCGACCAGATTCCCGCCGCTGGTGGAATCAACCTCCAGGTTCAGGTAGCTGCACGTCGTGCCAGCAACCTTCTCCATCAACTGCATCCGCTCATACGGATCATCTTCGTCGGCATAGCGCTGCTGATAGTCCTTCAGGGTCTCCGCGTCAACAAACGCGCCGGCACCCAGATCGACCCCGTAGCCGAAGACCTCATCTTCCTCCAACTCGTCAGGGTCATCGCCCGGGAGCAGCGCCATCTCCCAGGTCTTCGGCACCGCCGGGCGGAACGCAACCGTGGCAAAGGCGACCCGCTGATCTCCATCCGGCAGGTGGGCGATCGTCAGATACACCGGGTACGTGCCCGGCGCCACCGTGCGGGTGAACGGTTCCTCATAGACATCAACGAACGGATCCTGTGCGACAATCCGGCCGGAGGGCAGGACGAGGTTCCCGACGCTTACCCGCTTCAACTCGATAGGGCCCTGATTGAGATGAACAGTGTGGTCGGACATGACTGCATGCCTGAACATGGTGGGTGCCTCCTCGTGCGCGGACTACAGGGGAGATTTTCAGTAAACTCGGCAGGGATTCCTGCCCGAAATCGCGTGCATCTTTCGAAGCAAACAAGTATAATAGGCAGGATTGACCTGACGAATGAAGGAGTTATGACGACAAATGCTGACGGTATCTAACGTCAGTCTTCGATACGGCGACCGCAAGCTGTTTGAAGACGTGAACATCAAGTTCACCCCCGGCAACTGCTACGGCCTCATCGGCGCGAACGGTGCCGGCAAGTCCACGTTCCTCAAAATCCTCGCGGGCGAACTGGAACCCCAAACCGGCGAAGTCTCCATCAACCCGGGCCAGCGCATGACCGTACTGAAGCAGAACCACTTCGAGTACGACGAATATACCGTCATGCAGACCGTCCTCATGGGCCACGCTCGCCTCTATACCGTAATGCAGCAGAAGGACGCCATTTATATGAAGACGCCCTTCACCGATGAAGACGGCATGCGCGCCGCCGAACTCGAAGGCGAGTTCGCCGAACTGAACGGCTGGGAGGCCGAGTCGGACGCGGCCATCCTGCTGAACGGCCTCGGCATCGGCGAAGAGCTCCACACCGTCCAGATGGCCTCGCTGGAAGGCGCCGAGAAGGTCAAGGTGCTGCTGGCGCAGGCGCTCTTTGGCAAGCCCGACATCCTCCTGCTCGACGAGCCGACCAACCACCTGGACCTGAAGGCCGTCGCCTGGCTTGAAGAGTTCCTGATCAACTTTGAGAACACGGTCATCGTCGTCTCCCATGACCGGTACTTCCTTAATAAGGTCTGCACGCATATGGCCGACATCGACTTCGGTCGGATTCAACTGTACACGGGCAACTACGACTTCTGGTACGAGTCCAGCCAACTGGCGCAGCGGCTCGCCGGCGAGGCGAACAAGAAGAAGGAAGAGAAGATCAAGGATCTCCAGGCCTTCATCGCCCGGTTCAGCGCCAATGCGTCCAAGTCGAAGCAGGCCACTTCCCGCAAGAAGCTGCTGGAGAAGATCACGCTGGACGACATCCGCCCGTCCAACCGGAAGTATCCCTTCATCAACTTCTCCATTGAGCGGGAGATCGGCAACGAAGTACTGCGGGTGGATGGCATCTCCAAGACCATCGACGGCGAAAAGGTGCTCGATAACGTCAGCTTTGTCGTGGGCCGCGACGATAAGATCGCATTCGTCGGCAGCAACAACTCGCTGGCCATTACGACGCTCTTCCGCATCCTGATGGGCGAACTGGAAGCGGACGCCGGCTCCTTCAAGTGGGGCGGCACCACCTCCCGGGCCTACTTCCCCAAGGATAACACCGGCTTCTTCGATGATGAGGAGCTGAACCTGATCGAGTGGCTGCGCCAGTACTCGCCGAAGGACCAGACCGAGAGCTACCTGCGTGGCTACCTCGGCCGCATGCTCTTCTCCGGCGACGAGGTGCTGAAGAACTGCACGGTGCTGTCGGGTGGCGAGAAGGTCCGGTGCATGCTCGCAAAGATGATGATGCCCGGGGCCAACGTGCTGCTCCTGGACGAGCCGACCAACCACCTGGACCTGGAGTCGATTCAGGCGCTGAACAACGGCATGATCAGCTTCAAGGGTTCGATGCTCTTCACGTCGCATGACCACCAGTTCGTTCAGACCGTGGCGAATCGGATCATCGAGATCACGCCGACCGGCCTGATCGACCGGCAACTGACGTACGATGAGTATCTGGAGAACGAAACGGTGCGGGCGCTGCGGGCAGCGGCGTACGTGGCATAGGAAAGAGCGACAGGCCCGGGAGCAGTCAGATGCTCCCGGGCCTTTGCTTATGGGGTAGCCAAGAGCGCAAGCGCCTTCTCCAGCGCGGCGTCACGCCCGACCGCCCAGTCGGCAGCTGTCGGTGCGACCCGATAATCGACCTGGGCCGGGTGCTGCTCGATGGGCTGCCCCTGGCGGTCAAGCGACTCCTCAGCCATGGGGAAGAGCATCCTGAAGCCGTAAGGCAGATTCCGGAGTTCGTACCGGATGCCGGCTCCGCAGGGGTTCTCCCCAACGAGCGTGGCCCTTTTGGTTTGCTGCATGCCCGTCGCGAGGATGTCGCAGGCGCTGCCGCAGCTCTGGTTGGTCAGCACGACGAGCGGGCCGGTGTAGCTGACGGTGGGCGGCGTGGTGTCCACCTGCAAGGTGGTGCCTGCCGTGTGATCCTTCTGGAAAGCGAGGATGGTCCCCTTGGCGAAGAGCGGATTGCCGACCCGGGTGACATTGTCGAGGCTGCCGCCCCGGTTGTAGCGTACGTCGATGATCAGGCCGTTCGGCTTCTTTTGGGCAACCTCTCTGAGCAGCGCTTCTGCAGACTGAATCACCTCAGGGTCCGCAAAGGTCCGGATGTATATGTAGACGATGCCCCCCGGGAGCTCCTTTTTTCCGACGTAGGATACGTACGGGTCCGGCTTTGCGCTGCGCACGAGGGTCGCCTTCACCGGCGATTGCCCGGGCAGGGCGGCTACGATTGTCGTCTCTGAGCCCATCGGACCCCGCACGACATTCCGGGCGCCCAGCCACCGCTGGTTGGCCGCCATGGATGCAGCGGCGGCTGCTTCTTCCCGCGCCCAAACCTCGGCGATGGGGAGACCGTCGACTTCCTGCAGGATCATGCCGGGCTTCAGGCCGGCCTGTTCGGCGTCGGAACCGCCATCTACCCAGGCGATGGCGATCTGGTCGCCGTCCTGCTCCACCCAGAGGTGCGGCCGGCCAACGGTGCCCGGGCCTTCATACAACGCCAGGTGGCTGTCGTTAACCTCGGCCAGCGCCTGTCTGAGGATGGTCTGGAACTGAGGCACATCCGACGCACTGCGGGCCAGGGGCAGGTACTGCTCCCGGACCGCCTCCCAGTCCACGTCTCGGCGGTCAAAGTAGAGGTAGTCCCGGTTCACCTGTGACCACATGTTCAGGAAGATCTCTTCGCGCTGGGCAGAGGTGAGGGAGGCAGGGGGCGGTGTGGCGGCGACGGGCGCCGGCTCTGGCGTCCGGACCGCGGCGAGGATAGCGGGAAGGGCGAGGAAGAGTAACAGCGCAGCAATGACAGTCGGCCAGGTTTTCATGAAGGCACCCCACTTCCGTCAGGTCGCGCAACTACTTTGACAATACAGAAAGGAATACCTGCCGAAGTGGTCAACAAAGCGGCCCCGGGTTACCTCGTGGGAGGCAAACCCGGGGCCGCTTGGGCTATGCATGCTGGACTTAGTTCGTAACCTTGGCCTTGGCCACCGCGGCATCCGCCTGCACCAGGCCGTAGCCGAAGTTGACGTCCCGGCCGGCGGCACCGAGGTCCTGAACCGTCGTCTGCAGGATCGTGCGGATCTGGGCGTTGGTCAGCGAGGGCTTCGCGGACCAGGCCAGGGCGGCAACGGCCGAGACGTGCGGGGTGGCCATCGAGGTGCCGTTGAAGTAGGCATAGTCGAAAGCCTCGATCTTCACGGTGCCCGTGCCCAGGCCGCCGGCCCGCAGGGCGACGCCGCTGTTGTACGAAATCGAGGTGGCCACCGGCCAGGTGCCGGCAGCACCGAAGGTAAAGTTGCCCACATCGTCCGGCAGGGCGGTGTCGTTGTTGGTCAGAATCATGCCGCTGGCGCCCTGGGCCTTGACGTTGTTTGCCTTGTCAGCAAAGGAGATGACGCCACGGCTGACCACGGCGATCCAGGTGCCCGAGGCGGGCTTGTTCACGCAGGAGGTGGTGGTCTCAGCGGTGCCGCACTCCACGAGCTGGCCGGTCACCTGACCCTTGGGCGCAAACTCGATGCTATTGCTTGCGTACTGGGTGCTGCCTTCCAAGGTGGAGGCACTGGTGCCCTTGGACAGGGGGAGGGAGGAGTAGACGGCCACGCCCGGGCCGGCCAGTTCGACGTCGCTGTTGAACTGCGAGAAGTCGGCCTTGGCCAGGTTGCTGTCAACTGCGGCGACGGAGACGACGTTGGCATAACCAGCGGGGTAGCTGATGCCCGAAGTGCCATCGTTGCCGGCGGCAGCGATAACCAGGCTGCCGGCGGTATAGGCGCTGTTGTAGGTCTTGTTCTCGGTGGTGCTGGAGCCAGCGCCACCCAGCGACATGGAGATAACTTGGGCCTTCACGGTGCCATAGCACCACTTGACGCCGTTCATGATCCAGGAGGAGGCGCCGCTGCCGGTGTCGTCCAGCACGCGGCCGATGTAGAGTTCGACGTTCGGCGCAACGCCCTTCACGGTTACGCCCTGCGCAGCGATCGTACCGGCCACGTGGGTGCCATGGCCGTCGCCGTCCGTCGCGTCAGGATGGCGGTCGTTGACGAAGTTCTTGCTGCCCTTGATGATCGAGACGCCGTTCTTGAAGAACTCCTTGTGGGTGTAATCAATGCCGGTATCCAGGATGCAGACCTTGATGGCCTGGCCGGTGGCGCCGGCGGCCCACGCTTCAGGGGCGTTGACGGCGTCCAGACCCCAGGTGATGGGGAAGGCGTCGTTGTACACGCCCAGCTTCTGCCGCATCAGGTCGGGCTCCACGGCTTCGATATCAGCGTGCTTGCTGAGCTTGTCGGCCTGTTCGGCCGTCAGATAAGCCGACACGGCGTTGAAGTCGTCCGACCAGTCATCCTCCACGCTGACGCCCAGCTTCTCCAGGGTCTTGAGGATCTGCTTCTCATGCTTGCCGCTGATCAAGAATTTCTGAGCCTGGCCATCATTGGACTTCCAGTTCGCCGAGGCCATGGACGCAGTGGCTAGAACGAAGACAATAAAGGCCGCCATAAACCGAGACCACTTACGCATCAATTCTCCCCCTCTAGAATGGAACGTAGGCGTAATAATATGACATATGTTCTTGTATTCCTTCGAACAGTGTCGAAAGAGGGAACATACTGTCGAATGTAGGACCCAGGTCCCAGGAGAGCGGGGTGACACGGGTTGCGCCTTTTGAACTATTGGCATTCCGACCCTCTCGGCAACGAAAAGATAAGAAAAAAGTCCTGGGTCCCACCCGTCCGAACGGATAGTGGTCCCAGGACTTTCGGCCTATGTGTGCGCAATCTTCCTAAATGACGCGCTTGGACGGTTCGTGCGGCATTTTCTCTTCCTGACGAATCTTGGCCAACACCAACTGAAGCCGGGCCTCGGGAGTCGAGGAACGCCACTGGTCCAGTACCCAGTCCAAATCACGGCTCATCGTGCTGGTCTGCACGGTCGGTCGAGCCTGTCCCACCTTGTGCCCACGCCGCATTGTTCGCCCTCCATATACATGTCCAATCTTCAGGCAATTTTCCGCCCGGATTGGCTACTTGCAGTTTTGCTACAACTTAATCCTACCATAAGTGAAAGCCGCACCCCATCCGGCTTAAGGCTTATTTCGGATATAGAAAGACCTAGACCGTATGACTAGTGAATCTCGCTCTCGGAGCCCAATTGGCATGGGAGAGCGCAACCTCACGCAGGTTGTGTCCGCCAGTGTATAAGAGTCCGAAATAACGGCAATACTCCAACCGAAAGCTGGAAGAAAATCCAGCGAATAAGAAGGAGGATTCCGATGCTCAAGAACCGCAATGCTGTGGCCGCCGGCATCCTTGCCCTGGCGCTCATCGTGGGCGGGTTCGCCTTGTGGAATAACCAGAAGGCGACGGATACACCGGTGGCGGCGACCGAAAACCCGGTGCCGGGCGATACGTCTACCAGCGCCAACACCGACCCGACGGGAACCGATGTGACCAACGAGCCGGGGACCGCTAACGAACCTGCCACGCCGGCCACCACCGACAACACGCCGGGCGCCGGCCAGTCCACCGAGCCGAACACCGCGGCGACCAACACGATCCCCGCGACGCACACGGTCAAGGCGAACGAGACCCTCCGGGACATCGCAATGCACTACTACGGCGACCCCATCTACTCTGCTGATATCGAGCGGGTCAACAACATCGAAGATGCCAACCATATCGTTGTAGGTACCGAACTGAAGCTGCCCAAGCGGGAAGAGCTGAACGACACGACGCCCACCACGGCGCCGGCCAGCGGCACCAACGAGACCGGCACCCCCGAGGCCGGCAACAACGATACGCCCAAGGCCGAGAACAACACCGACGCCGACGAAGACAAGACGGCAGAGTAGGCCGACACATCTACGCCGATCAACTAACTCATACAGCCGGGCGCCCTTTTCGGAGGGCGCCTTTTTGCGCGCCCCTCCGGACCTTCGTATTTGGCCGGAGTTTTTTTGCCGCGATTTATGAACGCAAAATTATGTATAGTTGCCGGGAGGTTTTCCCCAGTAATCTGCTGGCCCCGGCATCCGTGTAATCCGTGAAATCCGTGGCAAGAAACAAGGTCCGCAGGGAGTCACCCGGTCGCAGGAAGCCACGTCCGCGGAAGGGGTCCAGTACCAAAGTACTTACCAAGAAATAGACCGAGATAGTCTCATTCGCAAGGAGGAGAAACCCAAAGGATGTACGAATCTATGTTGTGCATACGGTTGCACAGGTAAATGTTCATGATCACCTGTATCCGCTATGCAAACCTCCAAAAACGCCCTTCGGGGCGCATATTTTCCCCGGTTTGTGCAAACGGTTTCTCTACATCAAGATGCAGGGCCCGGAGGTGACGCTCCTGACTACCATCAAAGACGTGGCTGCCGCAGCGGGCGTTGCCCCTTCGACAGTATCGCGTGTTCTGGCGGGATCGAGCCGCATCAGCCCGCAGACGCACGAAAAAGTGCGGGCGGCCATGAAGGAACTGAAGTATCATCCCAACGCCAACGCCCGCAGCCTGGCCAAGAAGGCGACCCACACCATTGGCCTTGTCATGGCCCGGCCCGTTGAACAGGCCTTTGCCAACCCCTTCTTCCCTGAAGTGATGCGTGGAATCGGTTCCGCACTTTACGCCCAGGGCTACAACCTGATCCTCAGCATGGCGGCAACCCCGGCCGAGGAGCGAACCGCCTGTCTCCGCCTCCTGCGGCACAGCCGGGTCGACGGCGTGATCCTGACCACATCTCGCATCAAGGACCGGCTGATTGACGATCTTATCAAGGAAGAGTACCCATTCGTTCTGATCGGCCGGGCGCCGGACCAATTGGGCGCCAGCTGGGTCAACAACGACAACGTCGCGGTAGGTGCCATGGCCACAGAGCACTTAATGAGCCGAGGTCACCGGCAGATCGCCATCATCAACGGCCCGCTCGATACGCTGGTCTCATGCGATCGGCGCCAGGGCTATGTTGACGCCCTCACCCGGGCAGGGCTCCCCCTGCGGCCCGACCTGGAAGTCGACGGTGGCTTTACCAAGGAAGGCGGCACCCGTGCCATGCACGACCTGATGGGCCTGCCAAACCCGCCGACCGCTGTCTACTGTGTTGACGACGCCATGGCCGTGGGCGCACTGATCGCCCTGAAGGAACGGGGCAAATCCGGCTCCGTCGCCATCGTCGGCGTAAATGATGACCCCCTGACCGCTCTGACTGATCCGCCCCTCACTACTGTGCGCATACCGGTCTTCGACCTGGGCGCTACGGCTGCGAACTTGCTGGTCGAGACCCTGACCGGGCGAGTCACAGGTCCCCGGCAGATTATCCTGCCCTCCCAACTCGTAGTCCGCGAGTCCTCTAACTGGACTCTTGGCTAAATCGTCTCCAGCGTCCCGGATTCATACCTACACATGGAGGGAAAACCTATCATGCGCAAACTGATCGCTGGTTTCCTCGCTGCCACGGTCGCCGCTGCCGCTCTCGCTGGCTGCGGTGGTGCGAAGAATGAGCCGGCCCCGACTACCCCCGGCGCTACCACCCCTGCCCCGAAGAAGGATCCGGTCAGCCTCGTGGTCTGGTCGCACCTGACCGAGCCCGAAGTGGCCGAGGTCAACAAGCTCGCCCAGGAGTGGGCCACCAAGACCGGCAACAAGGTCGAGGTTCTCCCTGACAACACCGGCTTCCAGGAGTTCTCCGCCGCCGCTCTGGCCGGCAAGGGCCCGGACATCATGTACGGCCTGCCCCACGACAACCTCGGCACCTTCCAGAAGGCCGGCATGCTTGAGGCCGTTCCCGCTGGCGTGATCGACAACGCCGCTTATGAGAAGGTCTCCCTCGACGCCGTCTCCTACGATGGCAAGCTCTACGCTGTGCCCGTCTCCATGGAAGCGGTTGCGCTGTTCTACAATAAGGCGCTTGTGAAGGACGCCCCCAAGACCTGGGACGAGTTCTACAAGGCTGCCAAGGAAAAGGGCTTCGCTTACGACGTTAAGAACTTCTACCACTCCTTCGGCTTCATCGGCGGCATGGGCGGCTACGTGTTCAAGAACACGGGCGGCGGCCTCGACCCGAAGGATGTCGGCCTCGGCAACGAGGGCGCCAAGGCTGCTCTGACCCTGATGTCCGGTTTCATTAAGGACGGCATGATGCCGATCGACATCTCCGGCGACAGCGCCAAGGCCACCTTCGTCGGCGGCAAGGCTGCCTTCTATATCTCCGGCCCGTGGGATATCCAGGCTGCCAAGGATGCCAAGATCGACTTCGGTATCGCTCCCATGCCCAACCTGCCCAACGGCAAGCCCTTCACCCCGTTCGTCGGCGTGCAGTCTGCCTTCGTTTCCGCCAACAGCAAGGCCAAGACCGAAGCCTGGGATCTGATGAAGTATCTCCAGGAGAAGACCCCCATGCCGCTCTTCAAGATCGGCAACCGCTTCCCGGTTCAGAAGGCTGTGAAGGACTCCGCCGAAGTGAAGGCCAACGCCGCCCTCGTCGGCTTCGGTGCCAGCGCTGCCAACGGCATGCCCATGCCCAACATCCCGGCCATGTCCACCGTGTGGGAACCCGCCGGCAAGATGATCGACCTCGTTCTGTCCAAGAAGGCTGACGTCAACACGGCCACCGCTGACGCTGTCAAGGCGATCAACGACGCCGTCAAGGCGATGAAGTAACCTGCCTGCGCAAAGAGGGGGCGGTGCGCAATGCCCGCCCCCTTCCCATATTCGTTTATGTGTCCGGCCAGAGTATACGCAGGAGGTGCTACACGTGCGCTCGTCTCTCACCCGCAGGCTGTCGCCATACGCATATCTTTCGCCGGCGCTCATCAGCATTACGCTGCTCAGCCTGTTACCGATGCTGTTCACGGTTTACCTTGCCTTTACGGACGCAAGCCTTTATACCTTTAAGACCGGTTTCCACTGGGTCGGCCTGGCCAACTTCGTGGAGATCTTTTCGGGCTCCTTTTCGAAGGTCTTCTTCCCCGTCTTTGGCTGGACGATTGTTTACTCTTTGCTCTCGGTGCTAACCCAGTTCTCGGCCGGCATGTTTGTCGCCGTGCTGCTGAACAACCCCAACCTGAAGGAGACCCGGCTCTATCGGGCGCTCCTGATTATTCCCTGGGCCATTCCGGGCTCCATTGCCGCCCTTGCGTGGCAGGGCCTGTTCAATACAAGTAACGGCATGATTAACCGGCTCCTGGTTGAGTTTTTCCACATTGATGCGATTCCCTGGCTGCAGGAAGCCACCTGGGCCCGGGTCGCCGTTCTGATTGTCAACCTGTGGCTTGGCTTCCCGTACATGATGACGATCTGCCTGGGCGCCCTGCAGGCGATTCCCTTTGAGCTCTATGAGGCCGCCGAAGTGGACGGCGCCAACGTGTGGGACAAGTTCTGGAAGGTCACCTTCCCCATGATGCTCCGGTTCTCGCTGCCGCTGATGATCAGCTCCTTCGCCTTCAACTTCAACAACTTCAACACGGCGCTGCTCATGGTCAACGGCGGCCCGAACCGCGTCGGTCCCTTCGCTGCAGGCTATACCGACCTGTTGGCCTCGGTGGGCTACAAGCTGACGGTCAACCTGAACCGCTATGACCTGTCGGGCGCCCTTTCGATCATCCTGTTCTTCCTGGTGGCCGGCATCAGCCTGTTTAACATGAAGGTAACCGGTGCCTTTAAGGAGGACGAATAACATGGCACGACGCAAGGCCACTGGCGGCAAACTCCGCCGGTTTGAAATTATCGAAGTCTGGATTACCCGCCTGATTATCTGGGCGTTGATCGTTGTCACGTTCATTCCGATTCTCTCCATCGTCACGGCGTCGCTCCAGACCGGCGACGTCTTCTACTCGGGCTCCCTGCTCCCCGACCCGGCTCGCTTCACGCTGAACAACTACAAGCTGCTGCTGACCACCACCAAGTTCCCCATTTGGATCAGGAACACGGTTTTGATGGGCTTTGCGGTCGGCATTCTTCAGGTCGGCATTACCGTCCTGTCGTCGTTCGCCTTCTCCCGGCTCCGGTTCAAGGGCCGGACCAATGGGATTCGCGCCCTGCTCCTGCTTCAAATGATGCCGAACTACGTCTCCATCGCAGCCATTCAGTACGTGCTCTTCAAGCTAAACATGGGCAACCTGTGGGGCCTGCTGCTGGTGCTGACCGGCGCCAGCGCGTATAACATCTGGCTGATCAAGGGCTACATGGACGGGCTCCCCAAGGAGCTCGACGAAGCGGCCCGGGTGGACGGCTGCACCGACTGGCAGGTCTTTTACAAGGTGATTCTGCCCCTGGCCCGGCCCATGCTGGCCGTCATGTTCCTCATGACCTTTGTTGGCATCTTCAACGAGTACATCATGAGCCGCGCATTGTTGAAGTCGCCCAACGACATGCTGCTGGCCCAGGGCCTGCAGACATTCTCGACCCAGTTCTCGGTCAAGTGGGGCCAGTTTGCGGCTGCAACCGTGCTATCGTGCGTGCCGCTGGCCATCATCTGGGGTTTCTCGCAGAAGTATGTCGAATCCGGCCTCACTCGTGGCGCCGTCAAGGGATAGGAGAGAGTTTGCATGCAGTTGTCTGCCCTCGTCCACAGCTCACGCATTCCGTTTGCATATCCGGTTGATGAACACCACCTGCGTCTCGTGCTGAAGGCTGCCGTGGGCGATCTGGCCGCGGCGACCTGCGTGCACGGTGATCGCTATGCCTGGCCCCACGACACCGACGATGCGAAGGCCATGGAGCGCCTCGGCGACGATGGCGTTCACGAGTACTGGGGCGTAACCATTCCGTCCGTCACCCGCCGGATTCGCTACACGATCTATGTGGAAGGGATCGACGGCACCTACGCCTGGCTGACCGAGCAGGGCCCGGTCTCCCGCCGGCCCAAGAACTTTACCTTCCAGTACGCCTACATCCATCGGGCGGACATGTTCAAGCAGCCCGAGTGGCTGCGGACGGCGGTCTTCTATCAGATCTTCCCGGACCGGTTCTTCAACGGCGACCCGAAGAACGACCCCCGGCGCAACAAGCTGAAGTGGGGCGAAAAGCCGAACCGGGAATCGCAGGCCGGCGGCGATCTGGCGGGCATTCGTGAGAAGCTCGATTATGTGAAGGACCTCGGCATCGAGGGCATCTACCTGACGCCCATTTTCAAGGCACCGACCAACCACAAGTACGACACCACCGACTACTACAAGATCGACCCCGCCTTCGGCACCAACGAGGAGTTCAAGGCGTTGGTGGCCGACGTGCACGCCAAGGGCATGCGCTTCCTGTTGGATGCGGTTTTCAACCACTCCGGCAAGGAATGGTTCGCCTTCAAGGACGTGATCAAGAAGGGGCCGGCGTCCAAGTACGCCGACTGGTTCTACAACCTGTACGCATTCCCGGTCAGCCCGGAAGAGTGCAACTACGAGACCTTCGCCAACCGGGTCGTCTCCATGCCCAAGCTGAACACGGCCAACCCCGGCCTGCAGAAGTACCTGTTGGATGTGGCGACCTACTGGATTCGTGAGGCCGACATTGACGGCTGGCGCCTCGACGTGGCCAACGAAGTGAACCACGGCTTCTGGCGGGCCTTCCGTGACGCCGTCAAGGGTGCAAAGCAGGACGCCTGGATTCTGGGCGAAATCTGGCACGACGCCACCGACTGGCTCCAGGGCGACCAGTACGATGCCGTCATGAACTACCCCTGGCGCGATGCGACCCTCATGTGGATGAAGGGCGAAATCGATGTGGTGGAGTACGACCGGTTGCTGACCCGGATTCGCTTCACGCACATGCACGAGATCATGAAGGGCCAGCTCAGCCTGCTGGGCTCCCACGATACGACCCGGATTCTGACCGAGCTGGGCGGGCGGCAGAAGGCGGCCCAGGCGGCAGTGCTCTGCCTGACCAACCACGGCGTGCCCCTGGTCTACTACGGCGACGAAATCGCCATGCCCGGCGAGAACGACCCCGACTGCCGCCGGTGCTACCCCTGGCACGATGAGGCGCAGCAGGACAAGGAGATGCTTTCGCTCTACAAGCGCCTGATCGCGCTGCGCAAGGTCTTCCCCTGGCTGAACGATGGCGCCTGGGAGACGTTTATTGCCGACCCGGTGACCAACGTGCTCGGCTTCCGCCGCCTGCCCACGCCCGTGGTCGCCCCCGAGCGGCCCATGGATGAGGAAGGCGTGTACGTGGTGATCAACAACTCCGGCCGGAACGTGACGGTCGATGTGCCGGCTGATACCGACCTTGTCGACCTGCTGGCCGGCGAGATGCAGACGGGCACGGTGACGGGGACGGTGCTGGAACTGCCGGCCCGGGGCATCGCTGTGCTGGCGCCGAAGGCGCTGGCATCTCTGGTGGAGGGGTAGCCATGAAACGGGCTGCTGCAATGCTGGTGGGCGCCGCGCTGTCGCTCGGCGCCCTTCTCCCCGCTCAGGCGCCGGTGGTGGCATCGGCGGCGTCGGCTGCCACCGCCACCCCGCGCTCGTGGACCGACGAGTCGATCTACTTTGTCTTCCTGGATCGCTTTCATAACGGCGACCCGGGCAACGACAGCGTGACCAGCCTGAACGATCCCCGGGC
>JARBUG010000108.1 GCA_029239785.1 Symbiobacteriaceae bacterium
GTTGAGTTTGGCCGGCTCCACTGCTCGGTATGCACGCCCGGGCACAGCCGCATGAACCCCTACTACGTCGGGCTGAAGATCTTTGAGGATATCGAGCAGCGTTTCGGCCGGGAGAAGATCTTCGAGGTGCGGGAGCTTGAGAACGACGTCTCTTTCATCCGGTCGTACCTGACGGAGGAGCTTTGCCGGGATCTCGACCTGTTCGTCTACAAGCTGGAGGAGGATGACTGGAAGATCACCGACAAGCAGTGGGAGCGGGTGCGGGACACGATCTGCGAAGCGCTGAGCAACCATGGAACACCGTATATCGTGGTGGAGGACGGAGACTACCGGGGGCACAAGGAACTGTACCTGAAGCACCACCACGATGGGAAGGACCTGGATTGCCAGTACGCTGAGAAGACGCTGCAGTATGTGGAGCGGATCTGGGGGCGCCCGGTGCACCTGGAGACGAAGCAGGGGGAGAAAACCCTGGTCTTCACGTGCGATGCCGGGGACGTGAGCAAGCGGACGCAATAAAAAGGAAGACCCCGCGGGCGGTGAGGCGCTCGCGGGGTCCCATTCGTCCGGCGGGTCGCACAGGTATCGCCCCCTGTTGGACAACCTCACCTTGCCAGGCGTATTTCCGCGATGGTCAGGCCGATCAGCAGGAGTAGGAACCCTTGCGGGCGTGTGCAGCGGGCACGTCAATGCTAAAAAAAGATGTATGGTTGTGCTTGACAACGAATTGATCACTCGCATATTATTGTCTCAGACAACGTTGTTAAATACAACGATATCAAGCAGCACGCCCATCCAATCCGAATGAAGCTGGGGGATGACCGCTGATGGAGAACGTTTTCTACCGCAACGCAACCGAGGCTGATTGGTCGGCCGTGTCGACGCTCCTGACCCAGGCGGAACTGCCGCTGGCCGGCGCCGAAGCCCACCTGCAGCACTTCCTCCTGGCCTTCCGGGGGGAGGAACTGGTGGCCAGCGCCGGACTCGAAGTGTATGGAACGACGGCGCTGCTTCGCTCGGTGGCAGTCAGCAAGACCGATCGGGGCACCGGCCTGGGCCAGGAAATCGTCCGCCGCCTGCTCGACCAGGCCTATCATGCCGGCGTAAAGCAGGCAGTCCTCCTGACGACGACGGCCGACCGCTTCTTCCCCCGGTTTGGCTTCATCAAGGTAACCCGTGCCGACCTGCCGGGTGAGGTCTTCGCATCGCCAGAGTTCCAGGGCGTCTGTCCTTCGACGTCCACGGTCATGCGGCTCAATCTGGACCGGGCGCCTCTGCCGCCAGTGGCTGACCGACCACAGTGACCGGACGGGCAGGAGCCCCTGGACGGCACCTGGGTCGACGCACGGATCATGGAGTTCATTCTCTAGGAGGGTTCTCGTTGTGGTAGCTGCAGTGGGGGTTCGCAACCGTCTGGCCACGTTTACCGGCCTGTCCCGCTCCTTCGGCATCTTTCTCGCCGGTCTGACCATTTCCAAGCTCGGCGATGCGCTTTACATGTTCGCCCTTCCCTGGATCGCCTACGACCTGAGCGGCTCCGCCGTCATCATGGGTACCCTGTACGCTACCGAAATCATCCCGATTCTCCTGTTCGGCGCCCTGGCGGGCGTTTTCGTGGACCGGATGGACCGGCGCAGGCTGATGATTACGTCCGACCTGCTCCGGGCGGTGATTGTGGCGGTCATTCCGCTCCTGGCGTTGCTGGGAATGCTCCAGGTCTGGCACCTGTTCGTCGTGGCTTTCTCGCTGTCCCTCATCTCGCTCATGTTTGATGTGGCCACGACCATCGCCATCCCGGAACTGGCCGGCAAGGACCTGACCCGGGCGAATGCGGCGCATCAGTTGATCATGCAGCTCGGCTCGATGGGCGGCCCGGCCCTGGCGGGCCTGGTAATCGCAGCGTTCGGCGGTTACGGTGCGATGTGGATCAACGCACTCTCCTTCGGTGCTACGCTTGTCGCCGTGCTGATGCTGCCCGCCTTCAGGATCACCAGCAGCGGCGCCACCGCCAGCGGTGTGTTCGCCGGCATGGTGGAGGGGTTCCGCTGGCTCTGGGGCAACGCCGTCATCAAGGTGCTCAGCCTCCAGGCGATGATCGGCAACTTCGGTTTCGGCATGGTCAGCGCCGTCCTCATGTTCTACCTGCGGAGCGTGCTGGGCCTCACCTCGGAAATCAGCGGCCTCAACTATTCGATGCTGGGAGTCGGCGGCATCATCGGTTCGCTGGCGATCGTGCCCCTGACCCGGCGGTTCCGGCGTGGCCAACTCTACCCCGCCATGCTGCTGTTCGGCATGACCGGCCTGCTGGTCATGGCGCTGGTGCGGACCTGGTGGGCGCCCGGCCTCGGCTTCGGCATGGTCTCGGCCTGCAACGTCGCCTGGGTCGTGCTCTCCACCTCGGTACGTCAGGAGAATATCCCGTCGGAGTTGATGGGGCGGGTGCTCTCGTTCACCCGGGTGCTTTCCACCGCTGCCATGCCGGTCGGCGCTACCCTGGGCGGCCTGCTGATCGAACGGTTTGACCCCATGGTGGTCTTCGTGATTGCGGCCGCCACCAAGCTGGCCGAGGCGATGATTGCCCGCTTCTCGGCGATGCGTGCCCTGTAGGTGGGAGGACGGTCTGCTAGGCTGCGTTGGGCCAGTAGCGGCGCCGGAATGCCAGCGCCACATTTACCAGACCAATCAGCACCGGCACCTCCACCAGCGGCCCGATGACAGCCGCGAATGCCGCTCCCGAGTTGATGCCGAAGACGGCGACCGCAACGGCGATGGCCAACTCGAAGTTATTGCTCGAAGCAGTGAAGGAGAGCGTTGCACTCTTGGCGTAGGACGCCCCGACCCGCTTGCTCATGAAGAAGCTGACCAGGAACATCACTACAAAGTAAATGAGCAGCGGGATGGCGATCCGCACGACATCGAGCGGAATCTGCACGATCAGATTGCCCTTGAGGCTGAACATGACCACGATCGTGAAGAGCAGGGCGATCAGCGTCAACGGGCTGATCTTTGGGATGAACTGTGTCTCATACCACTGCTTGCCCCTGGCCCGCACCAGCA
The DNA here is from genome assembly GCA_029239785.1 of Symbiobacteriaceae bacterium. GTDB lineage: Bacteria > Bacillota > Sulfobacillia > Symbiobacteriales > Symbiobacteriaceae > JARBUG01. The sequence goes on from JARBUG010000108.1 coordinate 3,058, forward strand.
GAAAGCGGGTGACAAAGCCGGCGGCGAACGGGATACCCAGGTAGATCATGACGCTTTCGGCGATCTGCCCGATCGAGACGTCAACCACGCTGCCCTGCAGACCGAAGATGGGCGGCAGTACCGTAATGAAGAACCATGCGTAAACGCTGTAGAAGAAAACCTGGAAGATGCTGTTGAAGGCGACCAGACCGGCGGCGTACTGGGTATCGCCCTTGGCCAGATCGTTCCAGACAATCACCATGGCGATGCAGCGCGCCAGGCCGATCATGATCAGGCCGACCATATACTCGGGGTACCCCTGCAGAAAGAGGATCGCCAGGAAGAACATCAGGAACGGCCCGACAATCCAGTTCTGAACAAGGGAGAGGCCAAGCACCTTCCAGTCGCGGAAGACGTCGCCCAGTTCTTCGTACCGAACCTTTGCCAGCGGCGGGTACATCATCAGAATCAGGCCGACCGCGATGGGGATGTTTGTGGTGCCGACTTGAAAACGGTTCATGAAGCCTTCCACTCCCGGAACCAGATAGCCGATGCCGACCCCGAGAGCCATGGCGAGGAAGATCCAGAGCGTAAGGAAACGATCCAGGAAGGACAGACGCTTCGAGACCGGTGCGTCCATGATCGGGCCTCCTCCAGGTGGGTTGATCGGAAACCGGATCTAGCTCCCCAACTCGGTCAGCAGTGCTTCAATGCGATGGCGGATATCGTCGCGAACAGCCCGGAACTGGGCCAGGATCTCTTCTTCCGTGCCCTTTGCTTTGGCCGGGTCCGGCAGGTCCCAATGGCGCCGGACCAGCGCGCTCGGCGGCATGATCGGACACCGTTCGTTCGCATCCCCACAGAGGGTGATGATCACCTGCTGGCCACGGTAGATGTCGAAGTCCAGGGTCTTCGAAGTCTGCCCTGCGATATCAACGCCCGCCTCCGCCATCACCTGCACGGCCCGGGGGTTCACCCCGTGCGCCTCCAGTCCGGCACTGTAAACCTCCCATTTGTCTCCGGCCAGCGCCCTGGCCCAGCCTTCGGCCATCTGGCTCCGGCATGAGTTCCCGGTGCAGACAAACGCCACGCTCAGCTTCGTCAAAGCCGACTCCCCCTGTTTGTTTTTGCGGAGACCAATCTCAGGCACGGAGCAGTTTTAGCAGTCGCTCAGTGCCGACGGGTTCATACGCGAGCCAGGGAACAAGGGCGCACCGGGCAGCAAGCTGCTGCCGGATTTGCTCAATCAACGGCAGCTCGTAGCTGGCCCGCTGCTGCAGGAGCGGGTCGCGTGTGCCACCGGCCAGCAGACTTTGGTTGATGACCCAGCCAAACGGTTCGATGCCCGCCCGGCGGAGATCCGCCTGCAAACGCTCGGCCTCAAAGACCGGCGTGGCTTCGGGCAGGGTAACCAGGAGGATGCGGGTGAACGCCTGATCCCGCAGCCTCGGCAGCAGCTGCTTGACTGACTCTGGCGTGTGATCGGCCTGTGTGCTGACCTCGCGATGATACGCCTGGGTTGCATCCAGCAGGAGGATGGTGTGGCCAGTCGGCGCCGTGTCGAGGATGACGAAGCCGTCCCGGCCCTGCTCGACCATCGCGGCAAAGGCCCGGAAAACGGCGATCTCCTCGGTGCAGGGAGAACGCAGGTCCTCTTCCAGCAGGGCCCGCCCCTCCGCATCCAGGTCCTTGCCGGCGCTGCCCATGACTTCAGCCGTGTAGTCCGCCACCTCAGCTTTGGGGTCAATCCGGCTGACTGTCAGGCCGGGAAGGCCCCCGTCAACCACAGCCGCCACATGTGCCGCGGGATCGGTGGTGGACAGATGAACCCGGTGCCCCCGTGACGCCAGTTCAACGGCGATGGCGGCGGCCATCGTCGTCTTGCCGACGCCGCCCTTTCCCATGGTCATGATCACACCGCGGCCTTGCCCGGAGAGGGCATTCACCAGCTCCACCAAGGGGGCCGGTAAGTCGGTGCGATTCACATGGACGTCACCCGCCTGGATCGTCATATCGACCGGCGCCAGCATCTGCCGCAGCGCCTCGATCCCGACCAGGGACCGTGGTACCAGGGGGATCTCCTCCCGCGGCAGCCCGGCCAGGGCATCGGGAATCGACCGCAGCGCCGTATTACCGCGTAGCTCAAGCGCTGCAGCGATTGGATCCTTCTGATCCCGCGCATGGAAGATGCCGTTGATCAGCAGCCACTGGTTGGATACGCCGAGTTCAGCCAGCTCGCCGCTGGCCCTGGCGGCCTCGGTCAGGGCGCCCCGCTCGGGCCTGCTCACCAGCAGCAGGGTCGTGCGAGTGCCGTCGGCGAGGGCCTGCACTGCGGCGTGATACAACTCCCGCTGCTCCTGCAGGCCCGCCAGTGGGCCAAGGCATGAGCCGCCGTGGGTGTTGGTATCGATGAACCCCTGCCAGGCCATCGGCAGTGAGAGCAACCGCAGGGTGTGGCCCGTGGGCGCCGTATCAAATACGACATGATCGAAATCAGCGGTGGCCTCGGGGTTGCCCAGGAGCAGGGCAAACTCGTCAAAGGCCGCAATCTCCATGGTGCACGCCCCGGAGAGTTGCTCCTCCATGTTGGTCAAAGCAGCCTCGGGGAGAATGTCACGGTAGGGACCGACGACCTTCTCACGGTATGCGGTAGCGGCGGCCTCGGGGTCCAGATTCGCGGCGTGCAGGCCCACGACCCCCGGAATCGGCTGAGGCGCTGGGCCCAGCTTCACCTGCAACACGTCATCCAGGTTAGATGCCGGGTCTGTGCTAATCAGGAGTACCCGGCGCCCCATGTCCGCCAGCCTAAGGGCTGTGGCACAGGAGAGAGAGGTCTTCCCGACCCCGCCCTTGCCGGTGAAAAAGAGAAACCGCGCAGCCTGGTCGATGAAGCGCATAATGCCCCTTCTTCCTCGGTTAGCAGCAGTGCCCGGGCTGAATGACCGTCAGTTCATCATCTGCGTTCGGCGCTTGCAGGCCCATACGGGCAGCGAGTTCCGCACGGGTCGGGTAGGCGCCTTCAAAGGCGACTTGCCCGTCAATCAGGACCATGGGCAGGACCTTCAGGCCGCGGGCGTGCATCGCGTTCTTAACGATCTCGGCTGTGGCGAAGGCCAGGGGCTGCTGGGAGAGGTTGTTCCGCTCAACGTCCACCCCCTGGCCCTTCAGCCAGTCGAGGTCGGCGGCGAAGCGCACGAGAACGGGGTCAACGTTGGGGCCGCAGACGCCTGTGGAGCAGCACATAGCACGCTCAAAGACTTGAACCTTGGACATGGTGCATCTCTCCTCTTTGTCACTCTGCCATCGTATGGCGGTTACATCAAAATTTCTTGTTCCAAAAGCAAAAAAAGAAGAGCGGACTAGGGCCGCTTAAGGACGTCCAACGCCCGCACTCGCGCCAGGAGATCTGGCGCAACCAGGCTGTAGTGGCTCCAGGTACCTGCCACACGGCGGGTGATCAGGTTGGCGTCCAGGAGCACCTTCAGGTGATAGGAGATCTTCGACTGCGTCAGCCCCAGTTTGTCTTCGATGTCGCAGTTACAGAGGTCGGCATGCTGTTCCAGAAGGTGCACAATCTGCACCCGAATCGGGTCGCTGAGGGCTTTGGTCAGCCCCGCCAGTCTGCCCGCCTCGGTGTCGGGCAACAGTTTCAGACCGGGAACACGCTTGCAGCCAGGCGTGGAGCACTCCCCCATACATGCACCTCCTTTAACAACATTTTTTGATGTAGATCCGTCTCTACTATACCCGTGGTAGAGACGGATTACAAGGTTACCCCGCCAGTGCCTGCTCTACCGCTGCGGCAGCGTGGAGGTGAGTCGTGTCGAACAGGGGGACGCTCGCATCGGCGGGACCGACCAGCAGCCCAATCTCGGTACAGCCGAGAATGATCCCTTCCGCCCCGCGCTCCACCAGGCGGGACATGACGGCCCGGTAGGCGGCGCGGGACTCGTCCCTCACCACGCCCTGACACAGCTCACCGAAGATCACATGGTGAACCATCTGGCGGTCTGCCTGGGCTTCCGGCACCAGCACCTCGAGGCCGAACCGCTCCTCAAGCCGCTTCCGGTAGAAATCATCCTCCATGGTGAAGGCGGTGCCCAGCAGGCCGATGCGCTTGATACCGGCGGCCTTGATGGCTGCGCCCGTGGGATCGGCGATGTGCACCAGGGGGATCTGCACCGCATCCTGCACGGGACCGAACAACTTGTGCATGGTGTTCGTGCAGATGAGGACGAAGTCTGCTCCGGACTGCTCAAGGCGCCGGGCTGAGGTCGCCAGCATTTCGCCGGCCTCGTCCCAGTTGCCGGCCCGCTGCCGGCAGGCAATCTCCTCAAAGTCAAAGCTGTCCAGCAGGATTTTGGCCGACCGCAGGCCCCCGAGCCGCTCACGGATACCCTGGTTGATGATGCGGTAATACTCCACGCTCGATTCCCAACTCATGCCGCCGATCAGGCCGATGGTTTTCACAATGACATCCTCCGTCTCATGCTGCGTTTGGATCTACCGACAAGCATCCTGAAGGACTGCGCTCAGGCGGGCGATTCCCTCGGAGATCTCCCCGGGCGATACGTTCCCATAACTGAGGCGCATGTAGGGCGCCGGCGCGGGGCCGGGAAAGAAGAGGTCCCCCGGGGCGAAGGCCACGTCGCTGGCCAGGGCTCGCCGGTACAGGTCCACCACGTTTGCCTGCTCGGGCAGGCGCACCCAGAGGTGCATGCCGCCGGCGGGAGCGGTCCAGTTCGTGCCAGCCGGGAAGGCGGCGGCCAATGCGGTCTGCAGGCGCCTCTGCCGCGAGCTCAGCTCCTGACGGAGCAGGGGGAGATGCCGCTCCAGATGGCCTGCGGCCATGAAGTGGGCCAGTGCCAACTGAAGAACCATCGGGCTGTTCACATCGGTCGCCTGGCGAACCCGGGTGAAGCGCTGGACCTGCTCCGGGCTGGCGACCAGGTAGCCCAGTCGCAGCCCTGGCAGGAGCGACTTGGTAAAGGAGCCAACATGTATGACCGGCCCGCCGAGGGCGCAGAGCGCCGGAGGGGCGGGGCTGTGAAACTCCAGTTCGTTGCAGACCCCGTCCTCGAGGATGGTGAGCCCGTGCTCATCGGCCAGTCTGACCAGGCGGCGGCGCCGCTCCAGCGGCATCGTGCTGCCGGTTGGGTTCTGGTAGGTCGGGTTCGTGTAGAGCAGCCGGGGCTTGAAGCGGGCGCAGAAGTCGGCCACCCGTTCCGGGTCGAGGCCGTCTCCGTCCACGGGGATTGCCTGAACGTGTACCCGGCAGGCCGCAAAGACCTGCAGGGCGCCCAGGTGGCAGGGCGACTCCACCAGCACGGTATCGCCCGGCGAGACCAGGCTGCGGACCACCAGATCGATGCCATTCTGTGCGCCGGCCGTGATGAGAATCTGGTCGGGACTCGTGGAGATGCCCCGTGTGGCCAGGTAGCGGGCGATCATCTCCCGAAGCTGAGGCGCGCCCTCCGGCGGACCGTAGGCGTAAGCCTCCGGCCCGTGCTCCTGCAGGGCGGCGCGCAGCGAGCGGTTGAAGGCCTCCGTGGGAAGCAGGCCGCTGGCGGGCGCGTCCAGGTTGAACCGGATCAACCCGGGGCGGTTGGCCAGGCGGAGCAGGTCGTACAGTGCACCGGCCTGGTCGGTGGGGGGACCGGGGTCAATCTCCTGCCAGCGCCGGGCGGCCTGCTCCCCGGAGGCGGTGACCACCGTGCCGGCGCCGACCCGCCCTTCGACCATGCCGGCTGTGGCCAGTTCGTCGTAGGCGAGGCTCACGACTGCCTTGGAGACGCCGAGCCGCCCGGCCAGCGACCGAATGGGCGGCAGCGATGATCCCGGCGGAAGGTTCCCGATCCGAATCTGTTGGTGGATGAAGCGCGCAATCTGCGCATAGAGTGGCACGTCGCTGCTGCGGTCGATGGGAATCTGCACGGGATCACCTCCTGGGCCGGTCTCTCACTTTATTGTAGGGGCGCCGGCACAGGTCAGCCAGAGACAATCAGCCGCGGTCACCCAGCAACATTGTCCTGGGACAATACAAGCGCTCAGCCCACTCGGTTTCGAGTGGGCTGAGCGCTTGTGTGGGCTTATCCGCCGCGGGAGTGTACATAGACCCCCCCGATTGTTGATGAACTGTGTGTTAGTAAGTCTTAATCAAGTGAATAGAAAGGAAGTTTTTGACTGCGATAGACTGGTATGCTATTATATATCCATACGAAATAGTTCTTTACGGGGGTGGACGTTCTGGAGAAACGACCAACCACAAGCGCCGACGCACAACTCCTTGCCGACATTTACGCCGCCACCCGGCAGGACGAAGTCGCAGCCTGGGGCTGGGACCTACAGCAGCAGGCAATTTTCCTACAGATGCAGTTCCAGTTGCAGCAGCGAGCCTACGCCCTTCAGTACCCAGACGCCACCCACCACATCCTCCTGCAGGGCGGCGCCCCGGCTGGCCACATCATTGTCAACCGCACCCCACAGTCCCTTCACCTGGTCGACATCGCCCTGCTGCCACCCCACCGGGGCCAGGGCCTCGGCACCGCAGCCATCACGGAACTGCAAAGGGAGGGGGCCGTTGCCAACCTCCCCGTTACCCTCCATGTGCTGAAGTCCAACCCGGCCCAGCGGCTCTACGCCCGGCTCGGCTTTACCCGGACCGGGGAGAGCGAAACCCACTACGCCATGACATGGCAACCCCTACACCCGAGGTGATCGCATGCTCGCCGAACTGACCCTGCCCATTCTCACCGAGCACCTTCACACCACGTTCCGCCTCACCCCGGCCCCCGGCCTGGTCATTGACCTGGAACTGACCGGGGTGGAAGACAAGGGCTCCACGCCTAAGCACGAGCAGTTCTCGGCCATCTTCCGGGGTCCGCTGGACACCTTTTTGCCCCAGGGCATGTACGAGATGGAACACCCTGCGCTCGGCGCCACGCCTCTGTTCCTGGTCCCCATCGCACAGCAGAGAGACGGCTTCCTGTACCAAGCTGTCTTCAGCCGATTCCGTTAAGCGCATGGCCACAACGCAGATGCAGATTGGCCTGCGCACCGTCACCCCCGCAGACGACAGCCTGGTCTTCGCGGCCTACGCCTCGACCCGGGCTGCAGAGATGTCCCTGGTTCCCTGGTCCGACGAGCAGCGCAGTGCTTTCCTGCGCATGCAGCTGACGGCTCAGCTGACCCACTACCAGACATACCATCCGCAGGCCGAACACCAGATCATTCTGGCCGATGGCCGCCCTGCCGGGCGCCTCTACCTGGACCGGCAGTCCGACGCACTACATATTCTAGACCTCACGATCCTGCCGGCTTTTCGGAACCTTGGCCTCGGTACCCGGATTCTGACCGATCTCCAGGCGGAGGCCGCACCGCAGAAGAAGGCGGTGCGCATTCACGTGGAGATGAACAGTCCCGCATTTCGGCTCTACCACCGGCTCGGCTTCGGGACCATCGCCGACAAAGGGCTCTACATCCTGCTGGAGTGGCGCCCTGATCCTTCCGCAGAAAGGGGACAACCATGAGCGACATGTACATTGGCGAGATTCGGATGTTTGCCGGCACCTTCGCCCCTATGGGCTGGGCGCTGTGCAACGGACAGTTGCTCTCCATTTCGGAGTATGAGGCCTTGTTCTCCCTGATTGGCACCACCTATGGCGGCGACGGACAGACCAACTTTGCCGTGCCTGACCTGCGCAGCCGGATTCCCGTCCATATGGGGCAGAACCCGTCCACCGGCACGACCTATAACCTGGGCGCCGCAGGCGGCGTCGAGACGGTCACCGTGACTACCAACCAGATGCCCGCCCACACCCACACGGCCTATGCGCAAAGCGAACCGGGCAGCAACAGTGAGCCCTCAGGCGCCGTCTGGGCCAGTTCCACCATCAAACAGTTCACTGCGACCGCTCCGAATGCAGCCATGAATGCAGGACTCCTTTCACCCGTTGGCGGCAACCAGCCGCACGACAACATGATGCCGTTCCTGGCCGTGAACTTCATCATCGCCCTGGAGGGCGAATACCCGCCGCAGAACTGATCCAACACTCGTGGGATTGAGGAGGTCATCGCGGATGTCAGAACCCTTCCTGGGCGAAATCAGGATGTATGGCTTCAATTTTGCGCCAAGAAACTGGGCGGCGTGCAACGGACAACTGTTGCCGATCAACCAGAACCAGGCGCTGTTTTCGATACTGGGCATCACCTACGGCGGTAACGGGCAGACCACCTTCGCCCTGCCGGACCTGCGGGGCCGCACACCGGTTCACGTCGGCAATGGCGTAACCCTGGGCCAGTCGGCGGGCGAAGAGACCCACACCCTGACTGTGCAAGAAATACCCCAGCACATGCATTCTGCTTTCGGCAGTTCTACACAGGTCAACCAACTGACCGCGACAGGCAACGTGTGGGGGACAAGCCCTGTCAGCCCGTACGCTGCTCAGTCAAACGTTACGCTGTCCACGGCTGCCATCGGCGTGGCTGGATCCAGCCAGGGGCATGAGAACAGGCAGCCCTACCGGACCGTTAATTTCTGCATCGCCCTGACGGGCTACTTCCCGTCACGCGACTGAGAGGGGGAGCAACATGGATCCTTTCATCGGTGAGATCAAGCTATTTGCCGGGAACTTTGCCCCCAAGGGCTATGCCCTTTGCAATGGGCAGTTGGTGCCGCTTTCGCAGAACACAGCGCTGTTTTCGATTCTCGGTGTGACGTACGGCGGCGACGGGAAGACGAACTTCGCCCTCCCCAACCTGCAGGGCCGGGCGCCTATGCAGGCCGGCCAGGGACCCGGGCTGACGAACCGGAACCTGGGAGAGACGGGCGGCTCCACCACCGTCACCCTGCTTACCACGCAAATGCCGGCCCACAACCATGTACCGCAGTGCTATGACGGCGGACCGACGGTCAATGCGGTCCAGGGGAACGTTTGGGGCGGGACTTCCGGCCGCGGTGCTGCCCAAGTCTTCACCGACGGCCCCATCAACCAGCAGATGAAGTTCGATGCCATCGGCCTTGCCGGCGGCAGCCAGCCCCACAATAATCGGCAGCCCTATCTGGGCCTGAATTTCATTATTGCGCTGCAGGGTATCTTCCCGCCTCGTCCGTAGCCAGGAGGTCGCATTAGATATGACATCGTTCGCAGAACGGTTTGGTTATGCCGCTCGGGTCGTCAGCGGGGCTTTTGTTGGCACGCTGGCGCTCGCAGCTATACTCTTTTTGGGGACGCCTGTCGCACAGGCGTCCGATTTTTTGGTAAACGCGACATATGATGCCGTAGACAACAACCTGGGCGACAGCGTATGTGCAGATGCGGGTGGCAAGTGCACGCTGCGCGCCGCCATTCAGAATGCCAACAAAAACGCAGATCACGACACCATCAGGCTGACTCCAGGTACCTATCTGATTTCGCTCGCTGGCGTCGGTGATGACCAGGCTTTAACGGGTGACCTGGACATTTTGAACGCAGTCACCATTACTGGCGTTATGGCAGACGGGGTCACGGAGAACCCGGATGCGACGAAGGCGATCGTCGACGGCGGGCAGGTTGACCGGGTCCTCTCGGTCGGCCCGTACGGCAACACCACGTCTTTTGACGCGACGATCAAGAACCTCACAATCCGCAATGGGAAGAACACCAATACCGCCATGGATGACGCATATGGCGGCGCGTTGGACTGGGCCTCGAGCGGTGCCAGTACCCTGACCATCGACAACGCGATCATCGAGAACAGCTATGCCACTTCGACCGGCGGCGGCATGTACCTGGCGGGCGGTGCAAACCGCTATGTCGTGATCAGAAATACAATCGTCAGAGGCAATTCGACCGCAAGTAACGGCGGTGGTGTCACTCTTGACGTGAACGCCAAGTATGACATCTACAATTCCGTATTCGCGAACAACACTGCTGAGTATGGCGCCGGCTTGTACTCACTTTCTGGACCGTCTGATAACTATGTTGTCACAATCAGCGGGACGACGTTTGAGGGAAACACGGCTACCCAAATGGGTGGCGGCCTCTACCTCACAGGACCGGTGAATATGGTCAACTCCACCATCAGCGGCAACAAATCGACGAACAGCCGCGCGGGCGGCATGGTAATCGGTCTCCCCTCAGGATCTTCAGCCACGAATATGCTTCGGCACGTGACGGTGACTGGCAACACGGCCGCGGGCAACGGCGGCGGCATTGAGGCCAACAACGGCCGTGTCGTGCTGACCTTGCACAACTCTATTGTCGCGGGTAACACCGGCAGCGGCGGCTATTCGGATTTTGTCGGCACCGGGTCTGGAACCGGTCTGGCGCTTATCGCTGCCAACAGTTCCAACAATATCGTTGGCAGCGGCTCTAGCCTGACCGCGTCCAACGGCAACAAGCTCGGCGTCAGCCCCGACCTGAAGCCGCTGGCAAACAACGGCGGCAAGGGCCGGACCCACGAACCGAACCTCACCAGCCCGGCCAAAGACGCCGGCAACAATGCCCAGGTTGGTGGGCTGACCACCGACCAGCGCGGGTTGCCCCGTACCTACAATGGCACGGTAGACATCGGCGCGGTCGAAATCAACCCCGTGCCGTCGGCAACCAATCTGGCAAGCAGCAAGACCCCGTCTGACCCCGGCGAATCGGTCACCTTCACGGCGACCGTCACGGGGGCGGGCGGGACGCCCACCGGCACCGTCACCTTCAAAAACGGTGCAACCGTGCTGGACACGAAGAGCCTCGCAGCGGGCGTGGCCACCTTTACGACCAGCGGCCTTGCGCCCGGCGCCACCCACGCCATCACTGCCACCTACAGCGGCGACGCTGTCTTCGGCAGCAGCACCTCTGCTGCCGTCAACCAGACGGTTAACAAAGCCGGCACCACCACAGCGGTCTCCGGCAGCCCCAACCCGGCGGTTCATCAGCAGCAGGTCACCCTGACTGCCACCGTCACCTCGACCTACGCCGGCACCATCTCCGGCACGGTCCAGTTCAAGAACGGCGGCAACAACCTGGGCGCGCCTGTAACGTTGTCCGGCGGCTCCGCCACCTGGACGGGCACCCTGCCCGTCGGCAGCCACAGCATTACGGCTGTCTATGCTGGCGACAGCACCTACAACGGCAGCACCAGTGCCGCCATGACCCAAACAGTGAACAAGGCCGCCACCAGCACGGCCCTGGTCTCCGGCCCGAACCCGGCGGTCTACCCCAGCACCGTCACGTTCACGGCGACGGTCACCAGCAGCGCCGGCACCCCGACCGGCACCGTCTCCTTTAAGGAAGGCACCACGGTCCTTGACACTAAGACGGTGAATGCAGAGGGCAAGGCCTACTATGCCAAGTCCGACTTCACTGTCGGCACCCACAACATCACGGCGGTCTACAACGGCGACGGCAACTTTGACACCAGCACTTCGGCCCCGCTGGCCCAGGTTCTGGAGTCAGCCGTGACCACAACCACCGTCACCACCAGCAAGTCGCCTGCGGCGCTGGGCGAGTCGATCACGTATACTGCCACGGTAACGGATGCCATTGAAGGCATGACCCCGTCGGGCACCGTCACCTTCAAAAGCGGCGCCACCACCCTGGGCACCGGCACCCTGAACGGCTCCGCTCAGGCGACCTTCAGCATCGCCACCCTGCCTATCGGCACTCACACCATCACGGCGGCATACGAAGGTGACTCCACCTTTGTGACCAGCTCCGGCACGGTGAGCCAGGTGATCGAAAAGGGCGTTACCACGACCTCGGTCACGGCAAGTGCCCCCACTCCCGTATTCGGCCAGTCCGTCACCCTGGAGGCGACCGTGGCCGCGGCAGTGCCTGCCAACGGCACCCCGGGCGGCACTGTCACCTTCACCATGGACGGCGCCCCCCTGGGCACCGTCACACTTGCCGGCGGCAAGGCCTCGGTGGTCACCCCGGCTCTGACCGTGGGCGACCGGGCCATCACCGTCACCTACAGCAGTAATGACTCGTTCGCCGCGAGCTCGACCAGCTACACCCTCACGGTTGCCCAGTCGCCAACGGCCGCCACCCTGGCCGGTCCGGCCGCGGCCTCCGAATATGGGCAGGCGGCCACCTTTACCGCAACCGTCAGCGTTGCCGGTGACGGTGCCGGCACCCCGACGGGCAGCGTCCGGTTCATGGAAGGGGCCACCGAACTGGCCAACGTCACGTTGACCGGCAGTACGGCCTCGTTCAGCACAAGCACCATGGCGCCGGGCAGCCACACCATCACCGCTCACTACAGCGGTGACGCCAACTTCGCCGCCGCCGCATCGAACGCATTCACGCAGGTGGTCAACAAGGCGGTTTCCACCACCACCCTGGCGAGCAGCAAGAGTGCGACCGTATACGGTGAGAACGTCAGGCTGACGGCGACTATTACCTCGTCGTTCGGCTCGCCCGCCGACGGCACGGTCACCTTTAAGGCCGGGAGCACCGTCATTGGGACGGCGTCGGTCGTGGCCGGCGCGGCCATTCTGAACAAGGCCGACCTGGCCCCGGGCACGTACGAGCTGACCGCGGTCTTCAGCAACAGCGCGACCGCTACTGATAGCACGTCCGCCGCCATCAGCCAGGCGGTGGCGAAGGCGCCGACCACCGCCGCACTTGACGTTTCGCCGGTGGGCAGCAGCGTCAAGGGCGAGTCGATCACCTTTGTCGCCTGGGTAACCCCGGCTCACACCGGCATGCCTACCGGCACCATCACCTTCATGGATGGCGAGACCGTCCTGAGTGTCGAGCCGGTAGATGCCGCGGGCGTTGCCGGGTTCGAAACGGACCAGATTGCGGTAGGCAGCCACCAATTCAAGGCGGTCTATAACGGCGATGACAACTTCCTGACCAGCACCTCTGCCGTCGCCCCGTTCGGCGTGGGCGCGGCGGATACCGACGTCACCCTGACAGCCGCCCCCGGCCCCACCAAGTATGGGGAGCAAGTCACCTTCACCGCCACGGTGACGGTGGAGAGCCCCGGCACCGGCACGCCCACCGGCGAGGTCATCTTCAAGGAAGGTGCGGCCGAACTGGGGCGCGCCAACCTGACCGGC
>JARBUG010000007.1 GCA_029239785.1 Symbiobacteriaceae bacterium
AGACTAGGATCGAGCGCGAATTCGATCCTGATGCGATCCGGAGGCTGAAGGAGTCTTCAAGAGCCGACATTTCGATTGGCGGCTCCGAGTTTGCTGGGCAGGCGATGAGTGCGGGACTGATCGATGAGTGTCATCTGCTGCTTAATCCGATTGTACTGGGTGGAGGAAAGCGATCATTGCCGGAGAACCTCCGTATGCAGCTCGAGCTCCTTGGTGAGCGCCGCTTCCGAAGCGGCGTTGTTCATCTCCACTACCGCGTGATCGTCTGACCGCTAATGTCCGAGGATCCGCCGCTGCTGTGTCCGTTTTCTTCCCGGGTTGAGTTCCGAAAAACCTGTCCACAATGAGGAAGAGCGCCCGCCGTAATGGACGCTCTGGAGCCCGCTGTTGCCGCCTCAGTCCGCGATGTTCCTCAGACCATTGAGGTTGGCGGAGCCACACTGTATTTTATTGGCTATGACCCCGCAACCAAAGAGGCGCTGTACGCAAAGGCTGAGTCGGTGTCCATGCTCTCAGACGACGACCCATCGCTGTGTGAAGCGGTCAGCAACTGGCCCATCGACATGCGGGATATTCTCACTGTCGGTAAGCAGGAGACGATAAGCTGGTACTATTACAGCCTAACTGTGTGGTGGACGTTTGACTACTGCGATACTTCGGTAGCGACCGTAATCAGCGAAAGCGCTCAAACAGATACCTTGTGTTATGAGGGCACGGCCGTTGGATCCGCGCAACCGTAGAGGGATACTCGATCACTTGGGAGACGCTCAATTTCGCGAGAATGCAGCGGGCATGGTGGGCCTGTAGCAGTCTCATAGCAATGCCCCCTTCGGTTTGCCGGTCGGTATTACAGCAGAAACTGCAATCCCGACCGTGAGAGCAGGGTCCCCGTTACACTACGGTGGTCAAATTGCAAAGGCGTTGCAAGGGACTTTTGCACTGCCATAGAATAGCTAACGTGCACCACGCCGCTGGTCTCTGCCGATTTGCCGGCGAGAAAAGCGAACAGCGCCCCCCGGGAGGTAGGAGTCCCGGGGGGCGCTGCTGTCTACTTCAGAATCCAGATCGCCACTGCAATGGCCTCCAACCGTTTAGCGCAGCAGGTACGGGTCCAGGTAATACTCGCCGGCCCGCATCCGCAGGTAGCCGCCGTCATCATCCGGGTAAGCGCTCAGATGGTCGTTGCACACCTGGCCCTCGCTGGTGCCGTCGGTCGTGCAAATCGGTTCGGCGTTGAACACCCCATCGCCCCGGCTGTCGAAATGCGTGGAGTTGTTATCGTCGCCGCTGCCGAAGAGCAGGCCCACAATCCCCACCTTGGCCAGTTCCTCAATGTGGTCAAAGAAGTACTCCGCCCGGTTGTCCTGGTAATGACGATGCGTGTTATTCATGGTCGCGAAGTACTGGTTGCCCAGCGGAATCTGCCAGATCACCGCCGGCTTCTGCACCGTCTGCACCACGCCGCTCAGGAACTCCTCCCAGCGGTGGAAGTTCGGGAACGACTGGTTCGTCTTGTCCCAGAACGCATGCTGCCGGCCCAGCACGTACTTGTAGAAACCGGCGTCACGGTCCGCCACATCGTTGAAGATCAAATCGTAGGTCGAAACGCCCTCCGGCGAGTCGGTCACGCCGCTGGCCCCCGCAAAGGCGCCAATCTCCTCACCGATGGCCCAGGCGTTCATGTACGGATCGGTGCTGCCGCCCACGTCCTGCATGGTGCCCCAGCCGCTGACATGGAAGCCCAGCAGCACGTTCGGCGCATACAGGTCCCGGAGATGCAGCAGCGCCCAGTTAAAGCCCTGCCAAGTGTTGGGGAAGTCCGCCACCTCAGGCACGCCCGAGTTCGCCACCGCCGCCCGCAGCAGCGACGGATCATGCCCCACGCCGTCGCAGTAGCCGAAGCAGCGGTCGGCCCGCATCACGGCGTGCTGGGCGTAGCCCGACAGGTCGGGCTCCACATGAATGATCGCCGTGCCGCCGTAGCCTTCCACGCCGTCGTAGGTCTCGGCGGAGAGCCGCTTCAGCAGCAGGATGAAATCCTGGAAGTACTGCTCCATCACCTGCGGGTTGTTCAGGTTGGCCAGGTCACGCCGGGGCTCCTCGCAGTAGTCGCAGTCGCCATAGCTGTGGAGCATCTGGTAGTAGGTGAAGACGGGAATGGCGCCCTGCTCTCCGGCCAGTTTCGCGTAGTTGGAGGCGAAGGTGCCGTTCCGGTTCCAGTGCGCCCAGCCGCCGCCCGTGTTGACGCCGCCGGCCAGGTACTGGTAGGCGTAGTCCCAGGGGACGCCGCTCTCAGGCATCCAGCCCGTCAGGCCGTTCTGGCTCGGGTAGGCAGCCAGGCCGATGCCCAGGTGGGCGGGCAGGCGGGGGTCCTGGGGGGGCGGGGGCAGGGGCTCATCGGGCTTCTCTGCGCCGCCTTCCACCACGAACTCGGCGCCGTCGTTCTCCCACCAGTAAAGGATGCCCCAGCCCGGGTTGAAGACGCCCAGCCGGACCTTGTATGTGCCGGATGCCGCACTCCTGGGCACGGCCCAAGTAGTGGGGAAGGTGACCGGCTGGCCGGGCGCCAGGTGCTGGTTGTCGATGAAGTCATAGTAGACCCGGGCGCCGCTCGGGTTCCGCACCTCGGCGTAGAGGAGTACATCCACGGCGCCCTCCGAGGCGAAGGTGGCGGCGATGTCGATCGTCTCGCCCGCCTGCACGGTCCCGGCCGAGACCGTGACGTCAGCGCTGTACTCGACGGGCGAATCGACGGTGAACGTGGCGGCAATATCCTGCCAGAAGTAGAGAATCCCCCAGCCGGGGTTGAAGACGCCAATTTTCACCGTGTACTCGCCGCCCTGCACACCGGCGGTCGGCGTCCACGAAACGCTCCACTCCTGGGGCGTCATCGCCTCCAGGTGCTGGTTATCAAAAACCTCCTGGAGCACCCGGTGGTTCCGCTCATCATAGATTTCGATGTCGATCAGCGCATCGACCGTCTCCTTGGCCCGCACGCTGGCGACGACCTGCACGGTCTCGCCGGGGCGAATGACAGCAGGCGCTACGGTCGCCGAGGCGACGTACGGATCGATCCGATCGACATAGAAGGTGGCCGCCTCGTTGTTGGCCAGATACATATGCGCCCGGTCCGTGGCGTGCAGGCTGATGCGGACCTGATAATCGCCCTTCGGCGAGTCGTCCTCGTGCGATGCCCAGGTGACCGGGAACTGCCGGGGCACGCCCGCCAGCACCATCTCGCCGTCGAAGCGCCGCTCCTGGACCTGCTGCCCGTAGGGGTCGTACAGCCCGACAACCACGTTCATTTCACGGTCGACGAGGCTGCTCACTTCGGCGGTGGCCGTCACCGTCTCACCCGCGAGGATTTTCGCCGCCGAAACGGTGGCCGTGGCGGTATAGAGGTTGCGGTCGGTCACCGTAAACTGGGCGGCGCTGTTGTTCCAGTCGAGCATGGTGGACATACCCGCCCCGAACAGCCCGACCTTCACGGTGTAGGTGCCCTTCAACGCATCCAGCGGCAGGGTGAAGGCGGTGCTGTAATCCTTGGTTTCCCCCGCCTCGAAGACCTGGTTGTCCATCATCTCCTGATGCACCCGCCGGCCGACGGAGTCGTACACCTCCACATCGACCAGCATGGTCTTGGCGACGGCGCTCTTGACCGTCGCTGTAACTGTGACCGTATCGCCTGCAACCGCCGTGTTGGTGCTGACTGCGGCGGTCGAAAGATGGAGGGGGCCGACCGGTTCGGTCACCCGAAATTTACCGGCCTCACCGTTCCAATGGTACAGCGCCCCCATGGTCTCGCTGAAGAGCAGGACCCGTACAGTGTAGTCGCCCTTCAGGGCATCCAGCGCCGGTGTGTAGGCAACGTCATAGGTTTTGGTCTCACCGGCGGCAAAGGATTGACCTTTGTGCTCCGTGTGATGGACCTGCCGGCCGATCCAGTCGAACACATCGACCCAAACGATCATCGTATTGGTTACCTGGCTGGTGACTTCGGCGGCAATATCCACCGACTCACCCGCCGCCACTGACCCGGGCTCGATGGTGGCCCGGCTCGCATAGGTCGGCGCTTCCGCCGCCCGGGCCTGTCCCGCCGGCAATAGACCGAGCAGCAACAGGCAGACCATCAAGACTCTTGCATACTGATACAATCGCTCTCTCATATCTGCATCCCTCCCATACATGCGAAGATAACAGACAGTCCATTTCAAAAGCGTTTCATGGACCGTTCACAGGGGAGGGTTTTCACGGTTGCAGATGCGTATCCACCTGTTCGGCCGGTTTCGCGTGCTCGACCGGTCAGGAGCGGAAATCGAGTTCCCCACACATAGCAGTGCGGCGCTGCTGGCCATGCTGGCGCTCCAGGTCGGTCAACGGTCGGCCCGGCAGGCGCTGTCGCAGAAGCTCTGGCCGGATAAGGACCCGCAGTCGGCGGCAGGCAACTTTCGCCTGTCGCTGTGGCGGGCACGCAAGGCGCTGGGCGATGCGGAAGATGCGATTCAGACCTACCGGGACAAGGTCTGGCTGGACCCGGAGGCCGTGTGGATCGACCTGGACGTCTACCGGGCCAACGGCCACGCGGGGCTGCTGACGGGCACGCTGCTGGATGGCTGGGACGATGAGTGGGCGTTGGAGGAGCGGGCCCGGTTTCAGGCGCAGGTGGACCGCTCGCTCTGGCAGCAGGCGGCGGTTGCGTTTGAGGCCGGGCAGTATCGGAAAGCGCTGACCCTGGCGGGTCGGGTCGCCGCCGACGACCCGTTGCGGGAAGATGCGCACCGCATGGTGATGGCCGCCTATCTGGCGCTTGGGGAAGCGACGGCTGCCATTCAGCAGTACCTTGCCTGCGCCTCGGCGCTGGAGACCGAGTTGGGCGTGGAACCGAGCCCCGAGACTAAGGGCCTCGCGGCCCGGGCCGGGCGAGCGGCCGCATCCTCTGCCACAGGCGCCCCCGAGGCCGCACCGCCGGCGCCCGGTCTCTTCGTCGGCCGCCGGGCCGAAGTGACGGCCCTATCTGCACTGGTGCAGGGCGCCGGCCCACACCAGGCACTGGTGGTGGGCGAGCCGGGCATTGGCAAAACCACGCTGATGAACACTGTCCTTGCCGTCTGCCGACCGGTGACCGTGCTCTCCGTGGCCTGCCACGACAGCGGCTCGCCGCCGCCGTATCAGTTGCTGGCCGAGATCATGCGCAGCCTGAGCCCCGAGTTTCTGCGGGCGGCGGGCGACGGGGTGCAGAACGCCCTCCGCTTGCTGCTGCCCGAGCTGGGGGCGCCCGTGCGCACCACCCCGGGCGAAGACCGCCATCGCCTGATTACGGCCTGCACCGAGCTGCTGCGCGAGGCATCGGCGGTGACCCGGCTGGTGGTCGCCATCGATGATTTGCAGTGGTCGGACCCGGCCAGCCTGGCGGCGCTGGAGTCGATCTGGCCCAGGCTTTCCGGGGCTGTGCTGCTGGGCACCTGCCGGAGCGATGCCTTCGCCGAGCGGGATGATATCGCCGGCTGGGTCGACCGGGGCGCCGCCGCGGGGCGCCTGGTGCTGATCCCGCTGAAGGGGCTCTCGGAGGCGGAAACTGCTGAGTTGGGCGAAGCGCTCTGCCGCACCGGGGCGCCGCCGTCGTCCGGCCCCTGGCCCTGGCTCTACCAAGAATCCGGCGGCAATCCGCTGCTGATCACTGAGCTGGTGCGGACCGGCGACCCGGGCCAAATGGCGCCGCCCGCGACAACGCCCCCGGTCATCGTACGCACGATGCGGGGGCGGCTGGTCGGCCTTTCCGACGAGGCCCGCGAGGTCCTGCGGGCGGCCGCCGTGCTGGGCCAGTCGTTTCAGGTGCCGGACCTGTGCGCCATGGTGGGCCTGCCTGAGTTCGAAGCGCTGTCAGCGATCGAAGAGCTGACCGTGCGCGGCCTGCTGGTGGAGGAGGCACTCGGCTACCGGTTCTACCATGCCAAGTTCCGTGAAGTCGTGCTGGGGGAGATGAGTCTGGCGCGGCGCCAGGCCCTGCACCGGGCGGCGGCCCGGGTTGTCAGGAATCCTTCGTTGGTCGCGCACCACGCCGAGCAGGGACTCGACTGGCGTCTGGCCGCCGATGCCCTGGTGCGTGCCGGGGACGATGCCACCAAGCTTGCCGCCAAGGATGACGCCATCGCACTCTTCTCCCGCGCCGTGCAGGCGGCCAGCCATGACCGGCTGGCGCTCTACGACGACCTGACGGCGGCGCTCTGGGGTCGGGCCGAAGTCCTCTCGGCCGTGGGCCGCCTGCGGGAGATGGCCGATGACCTGGACGCCCTGGAGCAACTGGCCAACCTGCGGGGCGACCGCACGCTGCTGGTGCGGGTGGCCGGGTCACGCACCCAGCTGGTCGGGCGCATGGGCGACCCCGAGGCCGGTCTGGCCGAGGGGCGGCGGGCGATTCTGCTGTGTGACCACCCAGATGTGCCGCCCCACGAGGTGGCCCGGGTCCACCTGATCGTCGCCCGCCTCTACTGGCGCCTGGGCCGTGACCGGCGATACCGCCAGGAGGTGGAGACGGCGCTGGCATGGGCGCAGCGCTCGGATCATCAGCTCACCCAGGCCTGGTGCCTCATCGAGCTGGCCACCCTGCAACTTCAGCGGGGCCGCTACGAGCAGCTGCTCCGGTATGCCAAGGAGGCCTGCCGCATTACCCTGCGCCTGGGCGAATTGGGCTGGCATGTCTCCGCGCAGACCCTGGTCTGCCGCTACCACCTGGCGGCGGGGAACTTCCAGGAGGCGCTGACGCTTCACCAGGCGGGAGTGGACCAGGCCCGACGCTGGGGGAACCGGAGCCTGGTGGGCTTCGAACTGAGCACCCTGGCCATGTCCTACCGGCGGGCCGGGCGGCTCCGGGAGGCAGCGGCCCCGGCCCGGGAATCGTGCATGCTCGCCGCGGAGATCGGCGACACGAAGATGTTGGTTTGGGCGAAACGGGAACTCGCCTTTGTAACACTGGACGAAGGCGACCCGGGGGGCGCCCTGGCCCTGGCCGACGAAGCGCTGGCGTACGCCGCACTGACTGGTGACGCGACCGACCGTGATTCGGTCCAGGAGGCGCGCATCAGGGCGCTGCTGGCGCTGGGCCGCCTGGATGAGGCGGTCGCATGGGCCCGGGCACAGCGGCCCTGGCATCCGCGGCGCATTCCGGTCTCCAGCTTTGCGATTTGCACGCTGGCGGCGGAGGTCCTGGTGCGGGCGGGGCTTTTCACGGAGGCGCACCGGTGGCTGCGGCCCATGCGAAAGTGGCGCCTGCGGCTGAACCGGTTCGCCCCACGTATTGTCTTGATCAGGTCGTTGATGGTGGAGGCGGAGGTCACCGGGGATGACGCGGTGCGGGAGCAGGCGGTGCAGATTGCTGAGGCCTGCGGACTGGGGGATCGTTGGTAGGCGGTGGGGGGCGGCCCGGGTCCGGCCAGGGGCGCTCGTCGCGGCGGGGCGACTTATACAGATGTATGATCCGTGCTGCCGCACGGAATCTTGAACTACCCGCTCCCGATGCTCCTCAACCCCTGGCCAGACCCAGCCCGCCTGACGCATCGCCACCACCAAAGGGTCTAACTAGGCGCCCAGGCGGACCATCGAGGTCCGCCTGGGCGTTGGTTTACATCTTGTTGTTTACGCCCGCTGCCTGGGTCTCTAGGGCGCCCCGGACGCCAGCCCACGTGTCGCCGTGGCTCTCGGGTAGGAACGGACCGAACTGCAGTTGGAACCTAGCTCCACCGGGCGCTGGCGTAGGCCGCCTCCAGCACTTCCTGGGCAGCCAGCCCGTCTTCCATGGTCGCGGCCAGGGGCGGGAGGCCCGCGGCCCAGGCCGGGTCGGCGATCCGCCGCAGCCACCAGTGCAGCGACGCCGTATGCGCATCGACAAAGGCGCCCATGGTCATGCGGGCGGGCGGCAAGACCCGCAGCAGCGCCGCCAGGTACGGGCCGGGCTTCTCGGCGTTGCGCTCACGCAGGGCGCCGGCCGACCGCTCAAACCACTGCGGGAAGATGTTGCCCAGGTTCGAGCTAATGCGCAGCGATCCCTCGGTCCCGAAAATCTCAAGCACGGTCTCTTCCTGACCGTCCCCGGCCCGGGTCGCCTCAATCGTGCCCACGGCGCCCGACCCGAGCGTGCAGGTCAACTCGGCCCAGTCGTCCACCTCGACCCGGGCCCGGCCCCCGGGCCGGTCCGGCGCCGGGCGCTCGGGCACGAAGGTCCGCATGCGGGCCTCGACCCCGGCCACCGGGCCGAGCAGGAAATGCACCAAGTCGATCACGTGGATACCCAGGTCGGCCAGCGCCCCGCCCCCGGCCAGGGCCTTGTCGAGGCGCCATGAGTAGGCCCGGTTGGGGTCCAGGTAGCCGCCGTGGACCATGCGGCCCCGGAAGGAGAGTATCCGCCCCAGGCGCCCCTCGGCCAGCAGGTCCTTGGCCCGGGCCACGGCCGGCCAGAAGCGCAGGGTGAAGGCGACCTGCGAGGCACTGGCCCCCGCCGCCTCCCGCCACGCCTCCACCATCCGGCGGGCCGCAGCCAGGTTCTCCGCCAGCGGCTTCTCGCAGTAGACCGCCTTCCCCGCCCGCCAGGCGGCAATCGCCGTCTCCGTATGCAAAGCATTCGGCGTGCAAATATCAATCGCATCCACAGCCGGACCATTCACCAACTCCAGCGCACTGCCAACCACACCACCGAACCCGGCCTGCCTGACCCACGCCTCATTCTTCGCCGGGTTCCGAGTCGCAACCGCCGCCAGTACCGGCCGGAACGGCAGGTCCGGGAAAAGCACCGGCAGCGCCCGCAGCCCCACCACATGGGTCCGCCCAATCGAACCCCACGCATCGAAACCAATCCGTATCTCCATAATGGCCCCCTAACCTAAATAGGCCCGCATTTTCGCGATCCGATCCATGTACGCCGCCCGCACCCGCCGATTGTGGTCGGATGCGCCCTCAAGGTTGCCGCTGCGCAGCACGGGCAGGGGGTTCATGCCTGCCGCCGCCAACCGCTCCACCACAGCCGCCGTAATCGCCTGCATGATGAAGGCGCCGACGACTGTCGAAGTGGCGCAGGCCATCACGGCGGGCCCCCCCACCGGCAGCACCGCATCACCGGGCACGCCGCAGTTATCGATCACCACATCCGCCACCTCATACAGGCGCTTCCCGCTCGCGTGGTTCGGCGGCTGGCTGGCCGAATGCGCAACCGAGGTTATGGCCGCCACCCGCAGGCCCCGTTCCCGACCATACAAGGCGGCCTCCACCGGCACCGCATTCCGCCCCGAATTCGAAATCACAATCAGCAAATCGCCCGGCGAAAGCGGCTCCAACTCCATCAACCGCTGGACATACCCCGGCAGCCGCTCCAGCGAGCTGGACCGCTGCACGCCCTCATGCAACATCAGCGACGGCTCCAAAATCGCATTCGCCAGCACCAGGCCGCCGGCCCGGTCGAACATCTCCTCGGCAATCATGTGCGAATGGCCCGTGCCAATGGCATGCATCAGGCCACCGCCCAAAATCGCCTCCGCCCCCAGGCGCCCGGCCTCGGCGATTGCCGCGCCCTGCGTCTCCATCACCTTTGACAGCATGCCGGTGACGGCGGTGTAGTATGCGCCAATCATGCGCCCACCCCACCGCCGATGCGGCCCGCATACTTCTTCCGCAGCGCCTCATTATGCGCATCGCCGCCATCGACGTTGGCGCTGATCAGCACGGGAATCTCGGCGCCCGCACGCTGCAGGCACCCGATGATCTCCGCCGTCAGCCCCTGGGCGATCAGGGCGCCCGTAATCGACGACACGGCGCAAACCTGATAATCCTGACCCTCAACGGCCAGTGCCGCGTCCCCGTACGGACCGCAATTGTCGATGACGATATCGGCAATCTCATACAGCTTCTTCCCGCTGGGATGCCGCGACGTCACCTGCGTCGTATGCGCCAGCGACGTGACGACGATCAGGGGATGGCCGTGCCGCTTCACCCGCATCGCCATCTCCACGGTGGACCCGTTCCGGCCGGAGTTCGACACGATGATAAACGCATCCGTCGGGCGGATGTCGTACTGGGCCAACACCAGCTTGGCGGTCTCCGGGTCACGCTCCAGCTCAGGGCTGTGCCACAGCGACATGGGCAGCACCTGGCGCAGGAAGAGCAACTCCATATCGATGGCGTTCGCCGGCACGAGGCCGCCCGCCCGGCTGGCCATCTCCATGGCGAAGGCCTTCGAGTGCCCGGTGCCAAAGACCTGAATCACACCATCTTGCATGATGGCGTTGGCAAGCAGTTCGCCCGCCTTGCGGATCTGCTCCATCTGGGTTGCTTCGAGCTTGGCAATCGCGGCCTGTGCTTCTGCAAAGAGAGCCGGTGCGGAAATTGGCATGGTGCTTGGCTCCTCTCTCGTGCTTGCTTAGTGGCAGATGCGTGCAGCCAGGAAGGCCGGGTTCAGCACCGGGGCCGGGTCCTCGGGCCGGCGCACAATCTCCCCGCCGATGACGGTGTAGCGCACCTGCCAGTCAGCGCTCAGGACAACCAGGTCGGCATCCTTGCCCGGCGCCAGGCTGCCCTTGCGGGCGCCCAGCCCAATCGCCCGGGCCGCAGTCTGCGACGTCATGTGAAGCGCGTCCGCCCAGGCGACTCCGAGCCCCTCCACCAAGTTGCGCAGGCCGTCCAACATCAGCTTGGTCGACCCGGCAATCGTCCCGTTGGCCAGCTTGGAGAAGCCCTGCTCGTCAATGCGTACATCGCGCCCCAGCAGGTGATAATCGCCGGGCGGCATGCCTGCCGCCGGAATCGCGTCCGATATGACCGCGACCCGGTCGTACCCCGCCACCCGCAGCAGCACCTTCAGCGCCGCCGGGTGGACGTGCAGGAAGTCGCAAATGACTTCACAGAGCACCCGGTCGTCGGTCATGTAAGCGCCCAGTGCGCCGGGCTCCCGGTGGTGCAGACCCTTCATGGCGTTGTAGGTGTGATTCGCAATCCGCACCCCGCCGTCGATGGCGTCCGTGGTCTGGTCGTAGGTCGCATCGGTATGCCCGCCGGCCACGGCCACGCCCCGGGCCACCAGGTGGGCCGACACCTCCAGCGCCCCCGGCAGCTCCGGCGCCAGCGTCACCCGGCGAATGGTGCCGCCCGACAACGCGATGAGATGATCGACCTCGGCCAAGGACGGCGCCCGGAAGACGCTGGCGTTCATGGCACCTTTCATGGCGGTGCTGAGATACGGCCCCTCCAGGTGGGCGCCCAGAATACTCGGCGCCGCTGCCATCGCGTCACGAATGGCAACCACGGTCTGCTCCAGCACCTCGGGCGCCCGGGCCGATGCCGAGGGCAGGAATCCCGTCACGCCAAAGGCGGCCAGGTACGCGGCCAGACTGCCCAACTCAGCGGCCCCCACGCCCTCCACCGGCCACCCCCCGGCCCCGTGAATATGCAAATCGATCATCCCAGGGATGATCCGGTCCTCGCCCACGTCGATGCGGGGCACGCCCGACAGCGCTTCCGGGACGGGACCCTCGCCAATCTCCACAATCCGCCCGTCTTTCACCAGGACAAACCCGTCCACGAGACCCGTTTCACACTGAATCCGTCGACTTACAAAGAGCTGCAAATCAGCCCACCTCAACTTTCAGTTCACCCAGCAGGGCCAGGGCCGTTTCGACCAGCCGCTCGCCGGACCCCGGCGCCGTGAAGGCCGACAGCGCCTCGTACCCGCCCCGGGCGAACGACCCCTGGTCGGGCATATAGCCGCAGTAGCCGTTGGCATAGCCGATGACCAGGGTGGTGGCAAACGGCGACCGGCGCCGAATCTCCATGCCCAGGGCGGAGAACGGCTCGCAGGCGAGCCCGACCAGCGCCACGTCCCGCCCGAGGCGGGCCACCTGGACTTCGGCATCAAGTTCGAGCTTATCCTGCCAGCCGGCCCGGTCCCGGGCAATGCGGGCGCCCTGCAGCGCAGTCTCGGCAATGCGAACCTCCCCGGGCGAAGCGCCGGCCGCGCGCACCGCAGCCAGCCGGGCTTCGGCCGCGGCAATCGCCGCCTCCGCCTCGGCCTGCGCAGGCATGGCCTGCGGCTCCAACCTCACCACCCGGCTCCTGACCCCGACAGCGTCGGCGCCAGCCTCACCCGACGGCAAGTTCCCCAGCAACTCCAACGCCTTCCCGGCCAGTAGCGAACCAAACCGCTCCACCTCAGCAAACGACTGCTCCCGCCGCACAAACCGGGCGCTCACATCGCCCGCGGCGCCCTGCGCAAACCCAATCCAGACCGGGTACCCCAGCGCCCGCCCCAACATCGCGACCGCTGCCCCCGGCCAATCCGCACTGACCAGCAAGTTCTCCGGCCCCATCACCGTGGGATGGCACCCGTAGTTTAGCAACACGGCCTTCAGCCGCCCGCCGCCCCGCACGGCCAACAGCCGCACCGACGGATCATGCGGCAGCAAAGGATCCGTCCGGTTCGCCCCCAGCCCGGCAACCTCACCTACGGCCCCCGCCACCTCGGCCTCACCCAGGTCGGCGCACGCCTGAATCACGCTGCTGGCCAGTTGCAGCGGCAGCCACGCCACATACTCCGCAGGCGGCTCGCCAAACATCAGAATCCGGGTCGAAGGCCCCGAGTGCGTATGCGACGCCGCCAGCATCAGCCGCTCCGGTGCGATCCCCGTCGCGGCCGCCACCAGCCCCCGCACCCGCTCCACCACGTGTCGGTCGAAATTCAGCAAATCACACGTAATCAGCCCAAACCTTTCCCCATGCGCCTCAAACACCAGCGACCGGACATACAGGTCATCGTGCACCCCGACTGCCGGCCCTTTGCGCGCGCCATACCCGCCCATCGCCGTCGGGATGGGCGGGGTAACCACGCCAATATGGCAACCAACTTTCAGCACTATAGCCCCTTCTTTGTCAGGAGGTCGAGGAAGTTCGACTTGCCTTCCGAGGGCACCATGCGATACGTCAAAAAGTAGCCCCGCCCGGCGATGTCCCGGTACATGACCGCATCCTGCTTCGTCACAGCACAGCTCTTCGTTACCATCTGAAACTCGGTGCCGGGAATCGGCGCCTGGTTGCCCACGTTGATCTCGTCGGGCTTCAGCCCGCCGTCCAGCAGGGCGACGGCATCCGCCGGGAACTTCGCGATCACGAATATGCGCTCCTGCGCCGCCTCCGGCGACATGCAGGCCGCCAGCGTATCCGCCACCGAAAGCACCGAGCACTTCACGCCCCGGGCGGCGGCCGGCAGCATGATCTTCTGAATCGGGTCCACCGAAACCTTATCATTACAGACGATCATATGATCAGCGTTCAGGTTGCTCGCCCACGTAACAGTGACCTGACCGTGAATCAGTCGATTATCGATGCGCATATGCACAACCGGCACAACAACCCCTCCTAGTTCGAGATCATATCCGCCAACCGGAGCGGTGCCGCGGCACCCGCCTGCATGGCGGTCGCCACCAGCGCAGGCAAGTCGCTGTCCGCCCGGAAGCTAAGCACCTCAAGTACCATGGGCAGGCTGGCGCCGCAAACCACCTCAACCGTCGGCCCCAGCACATACGCCGCCGTATTGGCCGGGCTCCCGCCGAACAGGTCGGCCAGCACCAACACGCCCTGCCCCTGATCAACCGCCTGGACCAACCGCTTCAGTTCATCACAAAAGCGATCCATGTCCTGCGCCGGTTCCAGCCCCAGCACGGCCAGGGCCGCCTGGGGTCCCATAATCATCTCCGCGGCCTGCCTGAGGCCGTCTGCCAGGGGTCCGTGGCTGACCAGAACGAGGCCAATCACCAGGACCTCCCCCTCTCCCATGTGGTAGAAGGGCGGGAGCTTTTCTGGCCCCCGCCCCGCAGCAGCTACATGATCTTCAGGAAGCTCAGCGCAAACGCCAGGATGGTCAAATAGAGCAGGACCATCATCGGCGACTGCTTCCGGCTCTTCAGCAGCCAGTAAGCAAAGCCGACCACCAGCAGCGGAATCATGTACGGCAGCAACTGATCGAGGG
Source organism: Symbiobacteriaceae bacterium (assembly GCA_029239785.1). Classification (GTDB taxonomy): domain Bacteria; phylum Bacillota; class Sulfobacillia; order Symbiobacteriales; family Symbiobacteriaceae; genus JARBUG01. The sequence goes on from JARBUG010000007.1 coordinate 14,000, forward strand.
CGGGCTGCAGTTCGACGACCTTCTCGGTCGCCTTGCCGTCCACCGTAACGGACTGGGCGAACTTTACGGTCGTAACCAGCCTGGACATGATGCTGGGCACGAAGCCGCCCACCACGACCAGACCCATAATCGTCGCACCTTCGGTCAGCTTGTCCAGTGCGCCGCCGGCCACCTGATGCACCAGGCCGACGCCCTGCTTATAGCCCCACCAGAACTCGGGGAACTTCTGCCAGAACCAGAAGAGGCCGAAGGCCAGCATAATGAAGAATCCGGCCCAGCTCCCGCTCAAAGCAAACGAGGCTGCCAGCACGGCGATGATCGGGCGGAGCAGAATCGCCATAATCGTATCGCCGATGCCGGCGAACGGGCCCATCAGGGCGACCTTCAGGCTGTCGCCCATTTCGCCCTGGGTCTGCTCTTCCATGGCGCACGAGGCGCCGAAGATGACCGGCGAGCCCACGGCGGGGTTGGTGTTGTAGAAGACCAGATGCCGCTGCATCGAGGCGACCAGCTCTTCCTGGGTCTTCGCCCGGCGCTGCAGAATGGGCATAATCGACCACAGGTAGCCCAGCGCCTGCATCCGTTCGTAGTTCCAGGACCACTGCAGGGTCACGTTATGCCGCCACGCCGCCTTGGACAGATCCGCCTTGGTAACCGGGCCGTACTCGGGCAGTACCTTCTCCGTCTTCTGCGGGCTAGCCACGGTTCGCCACTCCCTTCACATTGATGTAAAGGAAGCCGACAGCAGCCGCCATCAGGGCGATGCCGACCATCGGCATCTTCAGGTACGCAAAGAGCACGTAACCGATGACCGCGAACGGCCAGTACTTCTTGACGGGCATCATGGTCAGCAGGAGGGCAAAGCCCAGGGCCGGCAGCATCGCGCCGGTCAGCCGCATCGCCTTCATGAAGGCGTCGGGCATCCACTCGATAAACTTCGTGACCGGCTCGGCGCCCAGCCAGATGGCCAGGAAGACAGGCACAGCACGGGTCAGGCCCCAGGGCAGATGGCCCCACAGGTGCCAGCGGGTCACGGCCTTCACATCGCCACGGGCGACGGCCTTGTCGGCGCCGTGAATGAACAGGGTCGTGGTCGCACGGCCCAGCACGTCGAGCTGCGTCATCAGCAGGGCGGCCGGCACGGCAACCGCGAGACCGCCTTCCAGGCCAACGCCGGGCAGGGCGCCGAACGCGGTGCCCAAAATGGCGCCGGTCATAAAGTCAGGAATTGTCGCTCCACCATACGTCCACATGCCAAGAGACATCAATGTGAGTGTCGCGCCGATGGTAAAGCCCATCTGCACGTCGCCGACAATCAAACCCGTGATCGTACCGACGATAATCGATTCATGCCACATCAGGCTTGGACCAAGGTTCGCAAGGATGCATACATAGGCCAAGATGGCTAGCACGAGTGCCATTCCGATCCCGTACGACAAAGCAATCCTCCTCTTTCAATGGACAGGATTGAAATCGTCTCATCCGGGTCGAATCCCTTGCGCGAGTGGAGCGCTACCCTCCTTTCATCCCCCATGGCGATATGGCAACAGGGCAGTTGCGGGGCCCTGTGTTACCCGTTCTTCCGGTCCCGAACCACCAGCACCTCAATGCGGTCTGTCCGATAGTAGTCACGGGCCAGCACGACCGGCCGGTCCTTGCGGTCGTACACCGTCTCCTCGCACAGGAGCAGCGGTGCGCCGGGAGCCACGTCCAGCCGCTTCGCCGCCTCCCGGGGCGCCCCCACGGCATACAGCCGGGTGTGGGTATAATCGACCTCGGCGCCGGCCTCCCGCAACAGGTCAAACAGCGAACCGTCGGTGAGCCGCTCCTCCCAGTGCAGTTGGTCGAGCAGACGCAGCGGTACGGCGTCAAGCGTATAGGCGACGGGGTGACCGTCGGCCCGGCGGGTGCGTTCAATAACGGCCACGGGCTCCTCCGCCGGGAGGGAGGCGCCCGGGCGGCCCGGGCCGATCGCCTCACCAAGCCGCGACCGGGAGAGCCGCACCTCCGTAGTGCTGGGCGTATAGCCCTGTTTGCGAATCGCTTCCGTAATGCTGTAGAGGGTATTGATGCCAACATGGGGCAGCGCCTCGCCCGCCCGCACAAAGGTCCCCTGACCCCGGATGGCGACCACGATGCCGTCCTGCTCCAGCACCCGCAAGGCTTCCCGCACCGTCGCCCGGCTCACGGCGTGGCGCCGCGCCAGGTCTGGCTCCGAAGGCAAGCGCTCGCCCGGGGGCCATACGCCGCTCAACACCGCCTGGCGAATCTCCTCAGCCACTTGCCGATACAAGGGTTGCCGGTTGCGAGTGGCCGTTGCCATCATGCATCCCTCTTGTCAGACATCTGAGTTGTCTAGACCAGCGAATTCTACGGCAATCTGAAGATTCCCTTCTAGATAAGTCTGACTGTAATGTTATTGTTAATATTTTGTTGCCGTTATCACATGGATCAAGCGCCAGAAGCCCCTTGGGGGCTCCTGACGCTTGATCATTGATGCAGCCGTATGGTTTTACTTCACCAGCCCCTTAGACGTCAGGAAATCCTTCGCGACCGCCTCCACGGCCTCTTCCTTCACCTCGACCCGGTAATTCAGCTCCTGCATAATCTCATCCGTCATCGTCCCGCCTAACTTGTTCAGCACGTCGAGCAGGCCCGGGTTCTTCTCCAGCGTCTCCATCCGTACCAACACGGCGCCGTTGTAGGGCGGGAAGAACTTCTTATCATCCTCCAGAATCACCATGTCAAACTCCTTCAGCTTGCCATCGGTCGCGTAGGCGTCCATCACCTGAATCTCGTTCTGCTCAATCGCCGGATACCGCAGGCCGGCGGTCATCGTCTTCACATCTTTGAACTTGAACCCATACTTCGCGACCATCGGGTCGTACCCGTCAGCCGCCCGGCCCATAAACTCGTTGGTCGTGCCAAACACGAACTTACCCGAGTGGGCCGCCAGGTCCGAATACGTTTTGATGCCATACTGCTCGGCCAGCGCCCGGGGCATGGCCAGCGCATACGTATTGTTGAAGCCGAACGGCGCCGACCAGGTCAGCTTGAACTTCTCCTCCGTCTCCCGCTTCACCTGATCAAAAATCGCGTCCGGGTTCGTAATCGGCTCAGTATGACCCAGGTGGATGCCGTACGCCGTGCCATCATAATCGACGTACATATCCAGGTCGCCGCTCTTCAGACCGTCAAAGTTCACCTTGGTGCCGCCCAGGTTCAGCTTGCGCGTCACCTTCATCGACGAGTTGCCCTCGATCAGCTGCGCCACCAGTTCCCCCAGCAGAATCGACTCCGTAAAATCCTTCGAGCCGATGGTCACAGCCCCGGCCTTGCTCCCCTTGCCGCAGCCAGCCAGCACCGCCATCACCATCACCAGGGCCACCATGATCATCGCCAATCGCCTGCTACGCATAAACTACCTCCTTATCCTCAGCGCAGGCCCCGGGGAATCAGCCGCTTCTCCAGCGCCCCGATGCCCAACTCAGCCGCGACCGCCAGCAAAACCGCGGGCAGCGCACCTGCCAGAATCATCTTGTCCTGGACCCGGTCGATGCCGGCAAAGATCAGCTGCCCCAGGCCCCCGGCGCCCGCCAGCGACATAATGCTGGCCGTGCCGATGCCAATCACCATCGCCACCCGGAACCCCACCAGAATCACCGACACCGCCAGCGGCACCTGCACCATGCACAGAATCTGCCACCGGGTCATCCCCATGCCCCGGGCGGCCTCAATCGTGGCCGGGTCAACGCCGGTGATGCCGGTGTAGGTGGACCGAATGATCGGCATCAAACTGTACAGGAAGAGCACGATGATGCCGGTGGAGCGGGTCAGGCCCGTCAGCAGCATGACGAAACCCATCAGCGCCAAGGCCGGCACGGTCTGAATGGCGTTCGCCAGCCACAGCATCGGGTCGACCAGCCACTTGTACCGGCTGATCAAAATCCCGATTGGCACGCCAACCAGCAGGGCGTAGCAGACGCCGACCAGGGCCAGCTGCAAATGCTCCAGCGTCAGCCCGAAGACCCGGTCCCCGTTCTGCATGATGTACTGAATCGTCTCGATAGGCCATTCCCCCCCTTACACCCGGATGCCCCGGGGCGTCACCACTTTTTCCAGGCGGCCCAGGACGAAGTCGGCGCACAAAGCCATCAGCGTTACGGGAATGCCACCGGCCAGAATGTGACCGGTCGATACCATCGCAAAGCCGGTCATAATCGTGTCGCCCAGGCCGCCGCCGCCCACAAAGGCCGCCAGCGTCGCCCAGCCGATGATCAGCACCGTGCTGACCCGAATGCCGCTCATCATCACCCGGAAGGCCAGGGGCAGTTCGACCATCACGAGCATCTGCCAGGAGGTCATGCCCATGCCGCGCCCCGCTTCCTTCGCCGCCGGGTCCACCTCGCGAATGCCGATGTAGGTATTGCGCAGAATCGGCAGCAGCGCATACAGGAAGAGCGCCAACAGGGCGGGCGGCGTGCCAATGCCGACCAGGGGAATCATGAACGCCAGTAGCGCCACGCTGGGAATCGTCTGGAGCAGGCCGACGGCGGTCATGACTGGCTCGGCCAGCCGGGGCGCCCGGGTCAGCCAGATGCCTGCCGGTACCGCCACCAGAATCGCCAGCGCTACGGCCGCGCCGGACAGGCTCAGATGGATCAGGGTCTGCTGCAGCAGCTTGTCCACGAACGATGGGTTCGCGATGACACGAATCAGTTCGCCCATTATGCTGCACCACCGTCCTGCCAGGCCGACCGCGAGAGCACCTCCGCCACCGACGACCGGGTGATCAGGCCAACCAGCACCCGCTGCTCATCGACCACGGGCAGGTGATCCAGCCCGTCCAGGTACATCCGGCCAATCGCATCCCGGGCGTGGGCATCGGGCAGTACGGTCGGCACATCGGTCCGCATCACGTCGGCCACGGTGCCTCGCTTCACTTCCTCGATCTCCTTGGCGGTCACAATGCCCAGCAGCCGGTCCTGCTCGTCGGTGACCAGCACCGAGTTGACGTGCCGCTGCCGCATGGTGACAACCGCCTCGGCGATGCCGTGCTTCGGATCAACGGTGACCAGGCGCCTGTGCATGATCTCCCGCACCAGCAGCGTGGACGGGTTCTCGGAGAGCCGGTCACGGCCGATGAACTGCGCCACAAACTCATCCTTGGGGCTGCGCAGCAGCTCCTCGGGCGTCGCCACCTGGTGCGCCCGGCCTTCCTTCATGACGACGATGCGGTCGGCCAGCTTCAGCGCCTCATCCATATCGTGCGTGACGAAGATGATCGTCTTCTTCAGCTTGGCCTGGAGCCGCTTCAGCTCGTCCTGGAGCGTCTCCCGGGTAATGGGGTCCAGGGCGCCGAAGGGCTCATCCATCAAAATCAGGTCCGGCTCCGCCGCCAGCGCCCGAATGACGCCGACCCGCTGCTGCTGCCCGCCCGACAGCTCTTTGGGATACCGGTCCCGGTAGATGGCCGGGTCGAGGCCGACCATGGGCATCAGCTCGTTGATGCGCTGTTGCCGGCGGGCGGCGTCCCAGCCCAGGAGGCGGGGGACCAGCTCGACGTTCTGGGCGATGGTCATGTGCGGGAAGAGGCCAATTTGCTGGATGACGTAGCCAATGGAGCGGCGCAGTTCCACGGGGTCCATCTGCATGATGTCCTGGCCGTTCACGGAGATGGTGCCGGCGGTCGGCTCGTGCAGGCGGTTGATCATTTTCATGGTGGTGGTTTTGCCACAGCCCGACGGGCCGATGAAGCAGACAAACTCTCCACGCTCGATCGTGAGGGACAGGTCATCGACCGCCTTCTGACCCCCGGCGTATACCTTGCTGACGTGTTCAAATCGAACCATGGGCTTCCTCCTCTTCGATGGCCAAATCGACAACCGACAACTTTACTTTATGTGTTGGGTTGTCTGTTTGTCAACCACCCCGGGGTGGGGGATGGGGGTGGTTGGCGGCCCGCCAGCCCGCACCGATCAAGGGATGAGTCGGTCTCCAAAAAAGATAAACCCGACAACCTGCCGGTTGTCGGGTCGTTGTCGGTTGGCCGAGGAGGATTGGCGCTGGTTCCTGGTGAAAGCCGTCAGTGGAGGTTGAAAAATGCGAACCTACATACGTTCTGAACTGCAGCGGTACCGATCGCGCCAACAGTGCCTGTCCACCCCCGCCGACAGCGTCGAGCAGGCTGTGACCCGCATGCTCGGCTGCCGGGGCGCCGAAGGGTCAACGCCCTACCTGTCCTTGTTCTGGCGGGTGAACGGGTTTGCGCCTGCCCAGTTCGACAAGGCGGTCCATGAAGCCCGCAGCCTCCTGCGTGTCCGGGGGCCGCGGGGAACCTATTACTGGGTTACCCCGGAACTGGCACCGCTGTTTCTTGCCGCAGCCCGAACCGAGTCCCACGCCGAGTTCCTGTGCGCCTGGGGCGTGCCGGAGGGCGAGTACCAGGCGATCGCAGCCGAGATTGCTGCAGCGGTTGCGGGGCAGCCCCCGGCAGTGGGCGAACTGAAGCGGCGGCTCCCGGCTGGGCTGCAGCGCCCGGTGCACCGGAAGGGGTTTCCGGTGGGCACCGCGCTGGCTGTGGCGTTGGAGGCCATGCAGCTCTCCGGTCAGGTGACCCTCATCAAGGAGCCGGGGTTTGCGCGCCACCGGAGCAGCGAGTATTACGGTGATGCCCGGGACGTGACCCGCCCAAACCTGGTCGCCCTGGTGTCGGAGTGGTATCCGGGGGTGCCTTTGGAGCCCCGCGACCCTGCTGAGTTGCGACGCGACCTGGTGCGGGCGTACATCCAGACATTTGGTCCCGTCACCGTGGATGATATCGTCTGGTGGACAGGCTGGACCAAGCGGGAGGTGCGGGACCATTTGCGGTCTTGCGCCGGGGAGCTTGCCGAGGTAAGCGTCGAGGGGCTGGCTGGCACCTTCCTGGTGCATGGACCTACGTGGGACCCGACCGACGCCCCGGGCGCCCCCCCGGCTCTATGCCTCTTGCCCGGCGGCGATTCACTCATGAAAGGCTACAGCGGGTTTGACCGTTTTCTCGGGGAGACGGCGCACGACCACAACGTGCTCCGCTTCATGCCCCCGGTGCTGGCCGACGGCCTGGGACTTGGCAACTGGGGGTACCGATACACCGGCGATACAGCCGAGGTTGTGGTTGAACTGTTCGACCAGCCGGACGGGGTCCTGGCGGAACGAATCACGGCGGCGGCCGCGCGCGTCGGCCAACTGATCACGGGGACCTCGGCCCCGGTACGGGTTCGCATGCAGCAGCGGACCGACCGCTGGAACCCACGCGCCTCATTCCCGACGCCGCCCTAGCCATCGATCCAAAATGGTCCAGCCGGGCGTTGCCCCTCGACCGCAAACGGGGTTTTCAGCCCCCCACGCTTACTCCTCGGCCGGCGGTTCCGTCGCGGTCAGAATCTCCCGGGCCCGGGCCCGCTGGGCCTCGGCGCCCACGAGCGTGACCACGTCACCGGGCTTCAACTCCATATCGACCGGCGGCGAGAAGTAGTCCACCTCGCCCCGGGTCAGGGCCGCGACCGTGGCGCCGGTGCAGGTGCGCAGGCGGATATCCACCAGCGACCGGCCCGCCACCCAGGCGCCCTTCTTGATGACGACCTCCTCGACGTTGCGGGTCGAAAGGGCGCCGGTCGCCTGGCTCATGACCCGGTCCAGGGCCGCCTCGATGCGGGCGTTGATTTCGTCGCGCTGGCGCAGCAGCGCCCGCAGTTCCCGGGCGCCTTCCTCCAGCGTGGTGCGGGTGTGCTGTGAATCGAGGTACTCGACCGCAGCGTAGCGTGACAGCACCCGAATGCCGCTGCCCGCCACCGACTGCACAATGGAGCGCTCGGCCAGAATTGCCACAGCCCGTCGGATCGTCTCCGGCGATACCTGGTACTGCCCGGCCAGGGCGGAGCGGCCCAGCACCCGGCTGCCTTCTGCCAGGTCCCCATCGGCAATCCGCTGTGCGATGTCCTGCGCAATCTCCTCATACCGAGCCCGCCCCACGGCATCCCGCTTCACTTGGCCCCACTCCTGTCACCCCGGGTATTACCGCAAGTATGGTAACACATCCCAGTGCGGGCCGCCACTGCCCCCCGGGCTCATCAACGGTGTGTTGCTGCTGCGGGCCCCGAAGCGGACGCTTGCCTAAATGCCCGCCGTGTTCTGCAGCACCACCCGCCAGCCGTCGGGGTCCTCGAAGGTGACGCCCCGCCGGCCCCAGTAGGGGTTCTCAGGCTCCACCGGCCTGTGGCCCATGGCGCCCAGGCGCTCCACCATCGCATCCAGCGCGATCTTGTCGGGTATGTAAAAGACCAGCAGGTTGTCCCGGCTCGGCGCCGGGCACGGGCTGCCATGCTCGTGCCGGGTGAATTCCAGGTGGTACGCCCGCCCGGGCAGCCCCAGCATCACCCCATCGTACCCGTCGTGCCCCTCAAAGCCGCCGATTACCTCCAGCCCCAGCCCCTCCTGGTAAAAGCGCACGACCTCCGCCAACTTGTCCGTCGGGCGGGCCACTCGTACCTGCACCACCGGCAGATGCGCCGGCCAGTTCGTCGTCATCATCTGATCCCTCCCAACCCTTAGACGGTTCACGTCCGAAGGAAGGGATGTGGATCGCTAATCCCGGACATATCTTTGGCAGATAATGCTCCGTCCCGCCAGCAAGCTGCCATTGAGTTACCCATATCATTTCCTTACCCTTCCACTGTGTTATCCACTTTTTTACCTATCGTCTACTTGTGGCGGCCTTATTTTTAGAAAACCAAACACACTGTCAAAGTGAGGGGTCAATTTCCAAAGATAAGGTCACAATAAGCGACTGATTACGATCACACCACGACGGCACATTGCATGAAATCGGCAAACTCCAGACAAAAAACCCACATGGTAAGGAAAAGACAAGAACATGGAAAGGGCCGCCGCACCAGCGAACGGTGCGGCGGCCTCCCCTCTATCCGATTACGCTTCGTTTTCCTCTTCATCCCGGGACTTTACCGCCCGCTGCTCGCCCTTGAGCAACATGACCTCCACCTTCAGAACGCCCTCATCCAGCACCAGCGCCACCGGCACGTCCAGGCACATACCCGTCGGCACGTCAATGCCCTCATCCTTCAGCGCCGGCAGCACGTTAAAGGTCGGTCGGCTGCTCCCGGTGGGGTAGCTCAGTTGCACCACCCCGTTCCCCTTTCGATACGCTACCCGGAACAAAAGCGCCCCCTGGCCGACCAGATGCTCAATCGTTCAGCGACCTGCTCCTTCGTCCACGCATCCTCATCGGGGATGCCGGCAGCGAAGTTGATCACCTTATCACGCATCACCCTGTCGTTCGCCCCGGTCATCGCTACGAGTTCCGTGCAGCGCACGGAGAGCTGCCCGATACCGTCTGCATTAACCGTAAGGACGGGGTTCTTCACGTTGGTCTGCCGGTCGCCATGCAGGTTCGCCAGTACCTTCGTACCCGAAATCGTTCGAATGCCCATCATCAAACACGGCCTTTCCTTCGATTTCCACACATATGGGTATACGAAGACCTCGATTGTTTGGTTCGAAACCCGGGGTCATCCCGGCAGGGCGTTTTCCGATTGAGAAAGGCAGTCAAGCCCGGCGGCGCCGCTTCACAAGCACCCACAACAGCCCAGCTGCCAACAACCCGGCACCCGTCCACATCATGACCGGCACCAGCATCCTCCTGGCGGCACCAGGGCTCACAATCGCTCCGGTCGTCACATCAAAGACATAGGTCGTGCCCGGGATGGTCGCCACCGTCAGGCGCCGCTGGTCGGCATCAAACGAAACCTCATCATGCCATGCATAGTGCGAGACAGATTGCGGAAGCAGCGCCGGCCGTCGCACCAGATCACGAACTCGGTATGTCTTCGTGGTCTTCCCGTTGCGGTAAAAGACCACGGCCAACTCGTCATAGTTGCCGGTCGACGGCCATGGGCCCATCTGGGCAAGGTATTGGCCATCCTCTGTGAGGAAGACATGCCCACCACCGGTCACCAAATTGATCGTCCAGATCGGCTCTGGCTCACCATCGGCCCAGTACAGCCCCGATGCCGGGTACTGCTTCCCCGACGGCAGCGGTGTCGGATCACTTGGCACCAGCACGACCAATCGGTAGGGACCAACCTCCCGCTCCCACGAGACCGGGACAGCCGGCGAATCGGCAAAGGCGCTTTCCGTCCAGAGCAGCAGCAAGATCAAGGCAGCGAACAGTCGACGCATGCAAGATCCCTCCCTCGCTCTCTTGACGTTTGAAGCACCCTCTCCGTTTCAGGCAGTTCATTTAACAGCAGACCCACCGGCCACCGGGCAAGGTTCTGACATGAGAAACCAGCTTCTTATGACGTTACACATCAGTTACTATATATGTATTACCAACCAGGTGGTGGGCCTATGCAGTGGCTCAGGAATCTCCCCCTTCATTTCAAGATCGCATCGGTAGGCGGTCTGGTCATCCTCCTCATGCTGCTGGCCCTGACCTTCTCCACATCCAGCGTCAATGCGCTGACCGCGAGCCAAAAAGAGCAACAGGTCACCGTCGAAGTGGTTCACCACATCGAACAACTCCTGACCGACCTCGTCGATATGGAGACGGGCGTGCGTGGCTACGTCATCGCCGGAAACCGTGAGTTTCTTGAGCCGTTTGAGGTCGGCATGATGCAGCACTCCGAGCATCTCACGCAGCTCGAGGAGCTGATGAGCGACGATTCGTCCCAACTCGACCGGCTGGCCCGCATCCGCACCCTGATTGGCCGCTGGCACGACGAAGTGCTGCTCCCCGAGATCGCCCTGGTCGAGGGGCAGCAGAAGGAAGCCGCCGTCGCCATGGTGCAGTCCAAGGCCGGCAAGGCGATCATGGACCAGATTCGCAGCCTGATTGGCGAAGTGAACGCGGTCAAACAGCGGCAGGCCGCTGACCTGGCCGCGCAGGTGACGCGCACCGCCGAACAGAGCCGGAACCGCACCTTTGGTGCGGCCCTGGGCGCGGTTCTCCTCAGCACGCTCGCCGCCTATGCGCTGGCACGCTCCATCACCCGGCCCATCCTTGGCCTCATGGATGCAGCCGAGCAGGTGGCCACGGGCGGCGCCGGCTACCAGGTCCCCGTCGGCGCCCAGGACGAGGTGGGCCGCCTTGCCACCGCCTTCAACCGCATGAGCGACTCACTCATGCACCAGCAGGTCGAAATGTCGGCCCAGAATGAAGAGCTCCATGCCCAGCAGGAGATGCTCACCCACACCATGGCCCAGCTGGAACGCGACAGCGACCGGCTGCGGCGCCTGAACCAGTTTTCCCGGTCGATGGTCAGCACCGACATTCCCTCGCTCTCCCGGCGGCTCCTGGCCGATCTGCTGGCCGCCTCCGGCGCCCAAGTGGGCGCCCTTGCCCTGCTGGACTCCACCGGCGATTTGAAGATCCAGGCGCAGGTCGGGCTTACGGAAGCGGCTGCGGCGGCGCCCCGGGTAACCGGCCTCTTCCAGGAGGCGCTCACTGCCGACGAGCCGCTGGCTGTCACCTACCCGAACGGCGCGCTCCTCCGCCCGGTCTACCATACCGACCTGCCGGTGGAGCACGAACTCTACGTGCCTATTCGCTTCGGCGGCGAGACGCTGGCGGTGGCCGCCCTGGGCCGCACCGGCCCGGCGCCCTTTCCGCAGGAAGATATCCACTGGCTGACGATTATGGCGGCCCAGGCGGCGGCCACGCTCAGCAACACCCTGGGCTATGAGAAACTCAGCGAAGCCTTCACCGATTTGCAGGACAGCGCCGCCCACATTGAAGAGCTGAGCGCCCAGATCGAAGAGGAGCGGGACCGGGTGCGGGCCCAGCGCGATAACCTGCGGGCCATCCTCCAATCCACGTCCGAAGGCGTCTGCCTCGTCAGCCTCTCCGGCCTGCCCATTCTGGTCAACGACCAGTTCTGGCACCTGTTCGGCGCCGACTCCCGGCAGGAACTGACGATGGATGAACTGGGCGAGCTGATTCGCCCCCGCCTGAAGCACCCCAAGGCGGCCGGCAGCTTCATTCAGGCCATGCTCAGCCAGACCACCAGCACCGATGTGCTGGAGTTCGCCGAACCGGAGTACCGTGTGCTCCACCGTTTCACCACGCCGGTCTTTGCCGAAGATGGCAAGCTGCTGGGCAGCCTCTTCGTCCTGCGCGACGTGACCCGTGAGGCCGAAATCGACCGCATGAAAACCGAGTTCATCTCCACGGTCTCCCATGAGCTGCGCACGCCGCTCACCGCCATTCGCGGCTACGTCGACCTGATTTTAGATGGCGACGTCGGCCCGATCTCTGATGAGCAGCGTGAGTTCCTGGACCTGGTCTCCCGCAGCACCGTACGGCTCGCCAACCTGATCAACGACCTGCTTGATGTTGAAAAGATCGAGCAGGGGCGGATTCACATCAGGCAGGAAGAAGTGAACGCGGCCGCACTGCTGCGTGACGTCGTGGAGACCTTCCGGGTCAGCGCCGCCGACAAGGGGCTTACCTGCGACGTGACCGTCGAAGGGGCGCTGCCGCCCGTGTACGGCGACCCGGATCGGATCACCCAGGTCTTCAGCAACCTGCTCTCCAACGCCGTCAAGTACACCAAGGCCGGGGGCATTACCATCCGGGCCGCTGCCGATGCCGACCGGCTGACCTTTACCTTCGCCGACACGGGGATCGGTGTGGCGCCGGATCATCTGCCCAGCCTGTTTGAGAAGTTCTACCGGGTGGACAACCAGTACACGCGCGAGGTCGGCGGCACAGGCCTGGGCCTGGCCATCACCAAAGCGATTGTGGAACACCACGGCGGCACCATCGAAGTCCAGAGCGAAGTTGGCACGGGAACCACGTTTGTGGTCACGCTCCCCGCCCACCGCGGCATTACGTCCCCCTCGGCCGGCAACCCGGCCCATTCGTAGCACACCCCCAAGGAGGCCTTCCCATGCCAAAGGTGCTCATCGTCGAAGATGACCCGCAGATCGCCCGCATCGTCCAAATCAAGCTGACCAACAACGGCTTTACCGTCATCCATGCGCCGGACGGGGGCGCCGGCCTGGCTGCCGTCAGGGAGCATCGGCCCGACCTGGTCCTGCTCGACGTCATGATGCCTGTGATGGACGGCTACCAGGTCCTCCGGTCTCTCCGTGCGGAGCCGGAGTTTGCCAAGCTGCCGGTGATCATGCTGACGGCCAAGGGCCAGGAGCGCGATATCCTCCACGGCTTCAAGGATGGCGCCACGGACTACGTGGTCAAGCCGTTCAGCCCCGCCGAGGTGGTCGCGCGGGTCCAGCGGGCGCTCCGTTAGTTGCGCAGCCATGGCAGATAACACCCCTGTTGCCCTGGAGGTCGCTCTGCTCGCCGTATATAGCCTGGCGATTCTCCTGCTGATCATGGTGGCCTATACGATCCTGCACCGCTTTCTGTCGCTCTGGCAGGAGGGCTACGCGGCCCGGCGCCGGGCCCGCCTGGAGGAGGCGGTCGCCATGCTGGTAGCCGAAGAGACCGACCCAGTCCGCTTCCTGCGGCAGCTTCCCCGGGCGGACTACACCTACGCCGAGGAGCTGTTGCTGGAGTACGCGGCCAAGTTCGGCCCCGAAGTCCGGTCACGGCTGGCACCGGTCTTTGACGCTACTGGTGCGCTGCAGCGGAACCGGCGGCGGACCCGCTCCCGCAAGTGGTGGCGCCGGGCTGACGGCGCCCGGCGCTTCGGCCTGATGGGCGACGCGAACGTCTCCCGCTTTCTGCGGCCCCTGCTCAGGGATGGGAATGTGGAAGTGCGCATGGCCGCAGGCCGCTCCCTGCTTGAACTGGGCGCCACCGACTGGATCGATGACCTGGTGCAGACCCTGGCCGACCCCAACCTGCTGAGCACCCTGCGCATCGCTGATGTGATCCTGGGCGCCGGCGCCCAGGCGGTGCCCAGCCTGGTCGATTTCATCAGCGCCAACCCGGGCGCCCGGGGCGTGACCACCGCCCTGGAAATCCTGGGCGATATGCGGGCCGTGGCTGCCAGCCCGGTCATCGCCGGCCCGCTCCAGACCTCCTCCAGTGCCGATGTGCGTGCCGCGGCCTGCCGTGCCCTGGGCCGCCTGGAAACCCCGGACGCCGTGGAACTGCTGGTATCCGCCCTCGATGATGAGGCCTGGGAAGTGCGCGCACAGGCGCTGCGGGCGTTGGGGCGCATTGGTGACCCCACCGCCGCACCGGCGGTCTTCCGACTCCTCGCAGGTGAGAACCCCTGGGTCATCTTCAACGCTGCCACTGCCCTCGCCGCCATGGGCCCCGACGTCCACCTGCAACTTGAGGAAGCGTACCGGCGCCGCCTGGCGACCGAGGCCGGCGCCCCCTCCATGCTGACCCGGGTGCTGGGTGAGGTGCTCAGCCCATATCTCCCGGAGGGGCAGGTGACGGTCGTATGACCTGGTGGAGCACCATCGTCCTGGGCTACAACGGCCTGATCTTCAGCTACTTTATCTTCGTGGACACGTTCTACGTCGTCATGACGCTCCTGGCGTTCAAGGCGATTCTCACGCACCTTATCCATACCCGGCACGTGACCCCGTACCGTCTCTACCAGTCGGGTATGACCCCGCCCATCTCCATTCTCATGCCCGCCTACAACGAGGCCGCCACCATTGTCGAGTGTGTGCGGTCCATGAGCCTGGTCCGCTACCCGGAGACCGAAATCATCGTCATCAACGACGGCTCCAAGGACGCCACGCTCCAAACCCTGGTCGACACTTTCGGCCTGAAACCCGTGCAGCGGACGCCCCTGCGTCCGCTGTCGCACAAACCGATTCGCGGCACCTACGCCTCGCCGAACTACCCGAACCTGCTGGTGGTCGACAAGGTGAACGGCGGCAAGGCCGATGCCCTGAATGTAGGTATCTCCCTCTCCCGCTGCCCCCTCTTTTGCGCGGTGGACGCCGACTCGCTCCTCCAGGAAGACGCCCTGGAGCGGGTGGTGCAGCCCTTCCTCCAGAACCCCAGAACGGTGGCAACCGGCGGCTTCATCCGGGTGGTGAACGGGTGTGCCGTTCACGCCGGCCGGGTGATCAAGGTCGGCCTGCCGCGCAACCTGGTCGCCCTCTTTCAGATCGTGGAGTACCTGCGGGCCTTCTACCTGGGCCGCATGGGCTGGAACCCCACCGGTGGCCTGCTGATCATCTCCGGCGCCTTCGGCCTCTTCAAGACCCAGGCCGTGGCCGAAGTGGGCGGCTACCTGACCAGCAGCGTCGGGGAGGATATGGAACTCGTCGTCCGCCTCCACCGGCAGATGGCCGAGCGGGGGCAGGAGTACGAGGTCGCCTTCGTGCCCGACCCGGTCTGCTGGACCGAAGTGCCCGAGTCAACCAAGGTGCTGGGGCGCCAGCGCGACCGCTGGCACCGGGGCCTGCTCGACACCCTCATTCGCCACCGGGGCATGCTCTTCCGGCGCCGCTACAAGGCCGCGGGTATGGCTGCCATGCCGTACTTCTGGCTGGTGGAGGTCTTCGGGCCGGTCATTGAGCTGTCGGGCTATGTACTAATTCCCGTTGCCGCCTGGCTCGGGCTGATTAACTGGTTCGCCTTCCAGGTCTTCCTGGCGCTGTCGATCCTCTTTGGCATCCTGCTCTCTGTCTCGGCGGTTCTGGCCGAGGAGCTGAGCTTCCGGCGGTACCGGTCGTACGGGCAGCTGCTGGCGCTGTTCGGCATCGCGGTGCTGGAGAACCTCGGCTACCGGCAGCTGACGGGCTGGTGGCGCCTGCGGGGCATTTACACCTTCCTCAAGGGCGGCCACCAGTGGGGCGAAATGACCCGCAAGGGCTTCTCCAAGGCCAGCTGAATCCCCGGCTGCCCTGGCCCCGGCCCCAGCCTCGCCCCCGTCTCACCCGGGCTGGCAGGACCCGGAAGGGCTGGCGCCCGCGAACGCCCAGTCCCGCCGCAGCAGGCCATACAGAGCTGTATCGGTCACTTCGCCGTTTACAATCCATCGCTCCCGCAAGAAGCCCTCTTCTTGAAACCCCAGACGCCGGAGGGTCCGTGCGGATGCTTCATTGCGCGGGTCGATGTCGGCTTCAATACGATTGAGGCCAACGTCAGAGAAGGCCCAGTCCAGCAAGGCAGACAGCGCCTCATGCATAAACCCATGGCCCCAAGCCGCATGTGCCAGCGCATACCCCACCTCGGCCCGTTTGCACTGCTCGCTGAAACTGAAGAGACTGCACGTGCCAATGATCCGTCCATCAGTCTGGCGCTCAATGCCGATCTGAAGATACTCACCACTTGCCAGCGCTGCATTGGTCCTGGCAATAAAATGGTTCGCCATCTCCGCGCTGCTCCACGGTGGCGTTGACCAGAAGCGCATCACGGCGGGATCCGAGAAAATCTCGAACAGGTCGGAGGCGTCATCCTCCCGAAGCGGGCGGAGAACTAGGCGAGCGGTACGGAGGGTCACCTGATCAAAAGACCGCATTACATTCACACCCCACAGGCAGAAGCGTAACATCCTTCGCACTACTTCATGACCGGCGCCAGGATCTCCTTTGCCGCTCCGAGGCAGCACACTTGCTGCACCAACTCCGGTTTACCCTCGCGCACATCCACATGCCCGCGGCCACAAGCAAGCAGTCTGCCCGGGCTTCTAGAGGACCAAAGAAGAGAAGGGCTGTAGGGATAAAACCCTACAGCCCTTCTCTTCTTTGGTGCCCGAGGCCGGACTCGAACCGGCACGGCCAGTTACGACCGCAGGATTTTAAGTCCCGTGCGTCTGCCATTCCGCCACTCGGGCGAGCAGCGAAATCAATGATACGACCTGGCGCCCTGAAAAGCAAGCACACAAAAAGCGGGCGCCCAGGGCGCCCGCTCCATTTAATTCCCCTTCGGATCGCCCTTCTGGTACACCGTTTCATTCGGGTACACGTAGCCCATGGTCTTGGCCAGGTACTCCAGGTATTGGTCGCTCGTCATCTGTGACATCTTGTCGTCCAGCGCCTTTACCTGGCGCTGCTTCGTTTCAATTTCCTGGTCCAGCTGCGCGGCCCGGGCGTTAACCGCCTCAAGCTGCTGTTCAGTCGCGTAGAAACTCTTGAGGCTCACCACACTCACCGCGCCCAGGGCAATAATTAGCGCGCCAGACAGCCAGTGCCGCTTGAGCGCGTTGCGCTTGGGGCGGCGTACTGGTCCGGGCGCGCCTGAGTCAGCCTGATGATCATCAATATGGCGTTTCAATCTTACAGAACTCATTCCTCTTCCTCCCTGTCGGCGGAGTCAAAGAGTCCGAGCGTGTCGCCGGGCAGGACGATAACGACCTGATACCCCTTTGTTTTCGCCCGGTTGTACAAGGTCGCGACGGTGCCTGACGCCAGGGATAGGCGCTTTGCAACAGCATCGTTGCTCATGCCCATTTCTTTCAGAACGACGACCTGCCGTTCGCGAAAGCTGAGCTTTTCGGCACCGCGAATTTCGATATTCACAGCAGCGACCCGCCTTCATCGTTGTGCACAGCCTGTGGATATACTGTGTACAAAGTGAGTACAACCTGTGTACATCCTTGATACAGTTTTTATACGTTTCTCGGGCAACGCCGAAAATCCTTCTCACGCGCTGTAAAAATCTACAGCAGTGCGCGCTGGAAGGATTGTCAGACTCCTTTATGAGACACTACCGCCGTTTTCGGCCCCCCGGCGGGCCCAACAGCCAGTGTCGCAGCCGCCGCTTCAGGCGGCGTTTCGTCAGCAAGTAGTGCAGCCTTAAGAACCGGTAAGGCCCGTTCAACGGCGCCAGCAGCCAGCCGCCCAGGCGGACCAGCAGGCCCCACACGCCCATGCCCAGGTCGGCCACCCAGTCGGCGATCGTTAGAACCGCCGCCCAGAGCACGCCCGCCACCCAGAGCACCGGCGCCACCAACAGCCGCATTATTAGTGTGGCGATCAGATCCGCCACCCATTCCAACACCCCGATAATCGCCTGGTAGATCGCCCGCACCACCGGGCTTGCCAGCCAGTAGTACAGCCCAATCCCCAGAAGCAGCGCGACCACCACATACCCCCGCCGGTCGCCCCAGTTCCCGAAGAACAGGGCGCCCGAGAGCGCCAGCGTCGCCACCGCCCAGAACAGCAAATCGGCGGCCGCCGCCAGCCAGGCGTTAGGCCGGTAATGGCCCCGGGCTACCCTGAGCAGGTCGAAGAGCGTGCCCAGTACGGCGCCGCACAGCGTAATCATGAAAAAGCCATAGAACTGCAGGTCCAGCCGCTGCAAGACTCGTCCCCCTCCCGGCACCGCAGGCGCCTCAGGAGAAAGGTATGCGACAAGCCCTGTGGACAGACCGGTCCGAATGGCGAGTATTACGTGGCCCTACATTTCTTCGCGGTGAGTTCGCGAACTCCTCCGCGCCCGCAGCAAAAAAGCACGAGGAAATCACCCCGTGCTCCACTACAAACTTTGTACAAAATCCACGCGCCTGACCTCACCGCAGGAGACGCTCCAGGAAGCTGCGCGTCCGCCCCTGTCTTACCTTGCCTGCCCGGGTGGTGGCGTACGCAAGCGAGTTCACGTACCCTTCCACGGCAAAGCGGCCGGTCTCCAAATCCAACTGCTTGATATTCAAATCCTCGCCCTTGAGGGTCAGCGTCCCCAGATGCGTCTCCATAATAATCTGCTCGTCATCATAGCTCTCCACCGCGGTGACCCCGGTCACCGTCATCTGCTCGCGGTCGAAAATCTGCAGGCCGTGCCGGCTGTTCTCCATACCTCGCGACTACCTCCTCGAAGAGAGAACCCGGGCGTCACTCCCATGCCTATTCACCCGCCGCGATGATTAGGACGCCGACCCACACGCCTCTCCAAACCTTTTCGTACAAATCGCGCGTTCAGTACCGAACCGACCTCCACGCGTTCACGTATTGGGATATAAATACACAGTTCTTCGCCCAGTCATTTCAGCACTGAACATTAACCCGTGTGTCCAGGATTTCGCCCCGAGCGCGAAACCAAGCATGCCAGGAGGAGGCGGTCGAATGCATAGTCTCTTGAAGCGCCTGGAAGAGCACCGACTGAGTGAGAGTAAGCTCACCTGGGAGGGCACCTTCGCCGACTACCTGGAGCTAGTCGCGAAGAACCCTCATGTCGCCCAGTTCGCCCACTCGCGCATCTACCACATGATCGTGTCGGCCGGTGTCAAGGAAGTCAACGGAATCCGCCGCTACAACTTCTTCGAAAAGGAACTCTTCGGCCTTGACAAGTCCCTCGAACGCCTCGTGGAGGAGTACTTCCACCCCGCCGCCCGCCGGTTGGATGTGCGCAAGCGCATCCTGCTGCTTATGGGCCCCGTCAGCGGCGGCAAGTCCACACTCGTCATGATGCTCAAGCGTGGCCTTGAAGCCTTCAGCCGCACCGAGGCCGGCGCCATGTACGGCATCAAGGACTGCCCCATGCACGAAGAGCCCCTGCACCTGGTTCCCAAGGAGCTGCGGGCCGAGGTTGAGCAGCAGCTGGGCGTCGTCATTGAAGGCGAACTCTGCCCGTCGTGCCGGCTCATGCTTAAGGAAAAGTACAACGGCCAGGTGGACAAGGTCCCCGTCGAGCGGGTCGTCCTTTCCGAGTCGGAACGCGTTGGCATTGGCACCTTCAGCCCGTCCGACCCCAAGTCGCAGGATATTGCCGACCTGACCGGCTCCATCGACTTCTCCACCATCGGGGAGTACGGCTCCGAATCTGACCCCCGCGCCTACCGGTTTGACGGCGAACTGAACAAGGCGAACCGCGGCATCATGGAGTTCCAGGAAATGCTCAAGCTCGACGAAAAGTTCCTTTGGAACCTGCTCAGCCTCAGCCAGGAAGGCAACTTCAAGGCCGGGCGCTTCGCCCTCATCTCCGCCGACGAAATGGTCGTCGCCCACACGAACGAAACCGAGTACCGCCAGTTCATCGCCAACAAGAAAAACGAAGCGCTCCAGAGCCGCATCATCGTCATGCCGGTTCCCTACAACCTGAAGGTGAGCGAAGAGGTCAAGATTTACGATAAGCTGATCGGTCAGTCCGACTCCCGGAACGTCCATATTGCCCCGCACGCCCTGTACTCGGCCGCCGTCTTCAGCGTCATGAGCCGTCTCAGGGAGTCCAAAAAGGCCGGCATGGACCCGGTCAAAAAGATGAAGCTGTACGACGGCATTGAGGTCGAAGGGTTCAAGCTGAAGGACGTTTACGAGCTGCAGCAGGAGTTCGACGGCATCGAAGGCATGAACGGCGTCGACCCCCGGTACGTCATCAACCGCATCTCGTCCGCCATCATCCAGAAGGGCGAGAACAGCGAGAAGTCCTGCATTAACGCCCTGGACGTGCTCCGGGCCCTGAAGGACGGGCTGGACCAGCATCCCTCCATCACCCGTGAAGAGAAGGAGCGGCTGCTCGCCTTCATCGCCCTGGCCCGTCAGGAGTACGACGAACTGGCCAAGAAGGAAGTCCAGAAGGCCTTCGTCTACGCCTACGAGGAGAGCGCCCGCAACCTGCTCAACAACTACCTCGACAACGTCGAGAACTTCTGCAACGGCAGCAAAATCAAGGATCCTATTACCGACGAACTGCATGAGCCCGATGAAAAGCTGATGCGCTCGATCGAAGAGCAGATCGGCATCTCCGAAAACGCCAAAAAGGCCTTCCGCGAGGAGATTCTGATCCGCATCTCCACCTACGCCCGCCGCGGCATCGGTTTTGCGTACGACAGCCATGAGCGGCTGAAGGAAGCGATCGAAAAGAAGCTCTTCGCCGACCTGAAGGACGTGGTCAAAATCACCACCTCCGCCAAAACACCCGACGCCGAGCAACTGCGCCGCATCAACGAGGTCGTCGCCCGCCTCATGAAGGAGCACGGCTACTGCGCTTCGTGCGCCAACGAGCTGCTCAGGTACACGGGCTCGCTGCTCAACCGGTAACGACAGGCAAAAAGGGGGCGGGCAGGCTCGGCCGCCCGCCCCTGAACGCCTCTAGCCAAGGAGGGACGACGGTCGTATGGCATCATCCCGCTTCAGCATCTCCCGTGAAGACTGGTCCCTGCACCGCCAGGGGCAGATGGATCAGGAGCGCCACCTGGAGAAGGTGCGCGAGGCGATCAAGCGCAACCTGGCCGACATCATCGCCGACGAATCGATCATCACCAGCGATGGCAAGCGCATGGTCAAGGTACCCATCCGTTCCATGAACGAGTACCGCTTCCGCTACAGCTGGGAGAAGCAGGAGCGGGCCGGCCAGGGCAACGGTAACAGCCAGGAAGGCCAGGTGATCGCAAAGGACGGCTCGGCCCAGCAGAAAGGCCCCGGCAAGGGGCCGGGCGCCGGCGAAGATGCTGGCGAGGACTACTACGAAGCGCTCATGTCCGTCGACGAGCTCGGGGAGTTGCTCTTCGAAGACCTCGGTCTGCCCCACCTCGACCCGAAGAAGCAGCCCGACCTGACGGCCAAAAAGTATCAGTGGGAAGATGTCCGCAAAACGGGCCTCCAGGCCAATATCGACAAAAAGCGCACCATCATGGAAGCGATGAAGCGAAACCTCCTGCACGGCCGGGCGCCCCTGGAGGGCTTCAGCCGCCAGGACCTGCGCTACAAGACCTGGGAAGAGAAGTTCGAGCCGCAGACCAGCGCGGTGGTCCTCGCGATGATGGACACCTCCGGCTCGATGGGCGAGTTTGAGAAGTACATCGCCCGCGGCTTCTTTTTCTGGATGGTCCGGTTTTTGCGGACCAAGTACGACAACGTGATCATCCACTTCCTGGCCCACTCCACGGAGGCGAGGGAGGTCACCGAAGAGGAGTTCTTCACAAAGGGCGAGAGCGGCGGCACCCGCTGTTCGTCGGTCTACGATCTGGCCCTGCGGATCATCAAGGAGAAGTACCCGCCCGACCTGTACAATCTCTACCCGTTCCATTTCAGTGACGGCGACAACCTGTCGTCGGATAACGCCAAGTCGGTTGAGCTGGTTGGGAAATTGCTCGAAGCCTGCGCCATGTTCGGCTACGGCGAAATCGACGCCACCGCCGGCGGGCCGGCCTACTACCGCAGCAGCACGCTGCACGCCCTGTTCCAGCGGGAGGTGCACCACCCGCGCTTCTCGTCGTGCATTATCAAGGACAAGAGCGAGGTGTTCAAGGCGCTGCGGACTTTCTTCGGGCCGGACGCCATGGCCGCCGTGCAGGGGGTGAGTTAGCCGTGCAGCTTTCGCCAAAAGGTCACAGCGAACGACAGCCCATGTCAGATGATGAGATGGGTCTGCTCCAGGAAGCGATCGACCGGATCGTCGAAAAGGCCCAGGCCTTTGGCCTGGACTTTTACGAAATGCGTTACGAGGTCTGCCCGGCGGACATCATTTACACCTTCGGGGCCTACGCCATGCCGACCCGGTTCTCCCACTGGTCGTTCGGCAAGTCGTTCCACCAGATGAAGACCCAGTACGACTACGGCATGTCGAAAATCTACGAGCTGGTGATCAACTCCGACCCGTGCTACGCCTTCCTGCTGGATAGCAACTCGCTGCTGCAGAATAAGCTGATCGCCGCGCACGTGCTGGCGCACTGCGACTTTTTTAAGAACAACTACCGCTTCCGCCAGACGAACCGGCAGATGGTGCACGCCATGGCCTCGTTCGCCAACCGGGTGCTCCAGTACGAGCAGGACCTGGGCCGGGCGAAGGTCGAGCGGTTCCTCGATGCGGTGCTCGCCATTCATGAGCACGTTGACCCGCATCCCGGGAGCGGGGGGGTTGCTTCAGAAGCGAAGGCGCCGTCTAGGCCCGCCTTCCGGGAGGAGTCGCCGTACGATGATCTCTGGTCGCTGGACAGTATCGGCAAGGTGACGGCGCCGGCCCCGGCGGTGGAGCAGTATGCAAAGCCCGCGGCGAGCCGCGACCTGCTCCTGTTCATCATGGAGCGGTGCCCGGATTTGCAGGACTGGCAGCGGGACATTCTCTCCTCGCTGCGCAATGAAATGCTCTACTTCCGCCCGCAAATGGAGACGAAGATCATGAACGAGGGCTGGGCGTCCATCTGGCATGCCCGCATTATGCGGGAGTTGGACCTCACCCCCGACGAGAGCCTGGAGTTCGCCCGCATGCATGCCGGTGTGCTGGCGCCGAGCCGGTTCCAGCTCAACCCATATCATTTGGGATTTCACATGTTCGAAGATATCGAGCGGCGGTACGGTCGCGAGAAGATCTTTGAGGTGCGCGAGGTTGACAGTGACGTGTCGTTCATTCGTAACTACCTGACCAAGGAGTTGGTGGAGCGGCTGGACCTGTTCCTGTTCGCCAAGCAGGGCGACGAGTGGCGCATTACCGCCACGGGCTGGGAGAAGGTGCGCGACGGTATCGTGCAGCAGATCACTAACTGCGGGTTCCCATACATTTACGCCGAGGACAACGACTACAACCGGCGCGGGGAGTTGTACTTGCGCCATGCGTTCGAAGGTGTCGAGCTTGACAACATCTACGTGAAGAAGACGCTGCCCCATGTGTATCACCTGTGGCAGCGCCCGGTTCACTTGGAGACGGTGGAAGATAACCACCGGGTTGTCTACAACTTCAACGGCCAGGACGTGGAGCGCAAGATGCTGTCCTAGTGTGGAACGGGGCCCCCCGCTGATGACGGGGAGCCCCATTTTCATGCTTCTGCGGCGGCTGAGTCCGGGTGGTGTTGGATCTCACGAACGGGCGAGAACCAGAGCCACACCACGGCGAGCAGTTTGCCCAGGCAGGCGACCACCAGGGCGCCCCGCAGGCCGATGGCCTCGCCAAGTACGCCGCCAACCAGCGTGCCTACCAGCATGAAGGTCCAGTCTGATACCCGCAGCGTGGCGTTGACCCGGCCCAGGAAGCGCTCGGGTGTAATCGCCTGCCGCAGGCTGGTGTTGTTGATGGCGAAGACCATCATGGCACCGTCGCCAAAGAGCTGCTGGGCGATGAGCATGGCAATAATGATCGGCATGGGGCCGGTGGCGCCAGCCAGAAAGGCCACGGACGCCCCCGACATGAAGGCTGCGACGATCAGGGACCTGCCGAGGCCGAAGCGCCGGACGACCGGGGCCGCCAGCAGGGCGCCAAAGAACGCGCTCACCCCGCCGAACCCGAAAATCACCCCGGCGAGCGACGGCGACACCTGCAGTTCCTTCAGAACAAAGAGCATGATCACCGTACCGATGATATTGCCAAACAGGTTGCTGAGGCCGTCGGCAGCGACCAGCGCCCGCAGTACAGGGTGGCTGAAGAGCACTTGCATGCCCGCTTTGATTTCTGACCACATGCCCTCCCGGGTTTCGGGGAGCGGGGGCGCTGCCTCGGGTGTGCGAATGCGCAGCAGGAAGATGGCGGATGCCACAAACGAGATCGCATCGATCAGAATCGTGATGGGTGCGGTCAGGATTTGAACCAGGAAGCCCGACAGCCCGAAGCCGGTGATCTCCGCGATGGAGGCGGTTGCCTCCAGTTTGCTGTTCGCTTCAACCAGGTGCGCTGACTGGACCAGGGTCGGCATGTATGACTGATACGCGACATCGAAGAAGATGGTCAGAATCGAAATGAAGAAGGCGATGGCATAGACGTAACCCATGGTGAGGCTGCCCAGCAGGAAGAGCAGGGGAATCAGCCCCATGAGCACGGCGCGGCCCATATCGGCCACGATCATGATGGGGCGCCGCCGCAGGCGGTCGACCCAGACGCCGGCAAAGAGGCCGGCGACCAGGCCCGGGGCGACTTCCACCGCCCGCAGCAGGCTGACCTGCATGGGGGTGGCGTCGAGCACGAGCACGACCATCATGGGCAGGGCGATACGGCCGATTAGCGAGCCAAACAGGGAGATGGTCTGGCCCGTCCATAGTTTCAGAAATTCCGGGTGGCCCCACAGGCCGGATAAGCGCCGGGACATAAAGGTTTCCTCCGAGTTAAGATTTGGAGGAGGCAACGCAGTCAGGCCGGTTGAATCCACCGAATGTAGAAGACGAGATTCGCGACAAAATTGTTCCATAAGGATGTGAAAAAGCCATGCCCATTTTTCGCGGGCATGGCTTTTGGTTAGGGGCCTATCTGGGGCGAGCCCTACTCGGGATCGTCTTCAAGGTGGGGCAGTTCACTTTCGGTCTTGAAGGTCTCAGCCTTCACTTCGTAGAGTTCCTTGGCCTCCGCGGCCCGGACGTTCTCCCGTACCTCGATGATCTGCACGGTCAGCTGCCGGCGGCCAAAATCGATGGCGACCACGTCGCCGGGCTTGACTTCGGTGCCGGCCTTGGCCCGGCGCCCGTTGATCATGACCCGGTCGCCGTCGCAGACTTCCTTGGCCAGGGTGCGCCGCTTGATAATCCGGGAGACCTTGAGAAACTTGTCAATGCGCATTATGTATTCACCTCTCGCCGGGGGGAAACCCAGTTACGTTTATTCTTAGTCACTGTGCACAGGGCCGGAGCCCACCAGGGAGTTAAACCGGTTTCCGGTGACGCCGCCCCACCACAAACAAGAAACCGGACCCCCCAAGAGAGGGCCCGGTCCGGGTGCGTGAACTTACACGCTCTCCTTGAGCTCCTTGCCGGGACGGAAGGCGGGGACCTTGCCGGCGGGGATCTTAATGGTGTCGCCGGTCTGCGGGTTGCGGCCCGAGCGGGCAGCGCGGGTGCGGACTTCGAAAGTGCCGAAGCCAACCAAGGAAACCTTGTCGCCCTGGTTCAGCGCGGTCTTGATGCTCTCGATAACGGCGTTGATGGCCTTCTCGGCGTCCTTCTTCGTAAGGTCGGACTTTTCTGCGACGCTAGCGACCAATTCCTGCTTGTTCAAGATTCAAACTCCCCTTTCGGTAGCTTGTGTGGTGAGGTAGAACCCGCTGAGCCGTATTCGGCAAGGCTTTCACGAATTCCTCCTGTACTTTCTAGTGCTGACTCTATTTTTTCCCGTATTTTTGAGTCATTTCTGCCTGCTTCGCTTCCTCCCAGAGGGAATCCATCTCGGAGAGGGTCATTTCCGACAAAATCCGACCTTGTTCGGCCGCCCGGCGCTCAATGTGCTGAAACCTGCGCATGAATTTGGCCGTTGTCCCCGTCAGCGCGACCTCGGCATCAACCTTGAGCATGCGGGCCAAATTGACCACTGCAAATAGCAGATCGCCAACCTCGCCCTCCACCTGCTCCGGCGCTGCGCTCAGAACCTCCGCCAGTTCCTCCCGCACCTTGGACACAGGCCCCTCAATATCGTCCCAGTCAAACCCAACCTTGGCCGCTTTCTTCTGGGCCTCATTGGCCCGTGAAAGCGCCGGCAGGGCCCCTGAAATCCCCTTCATCAGCGAGACCGGCGCCGCCGCGGCGCCCTTCTCCTGCTGCTTAATGGCTGCCCAGTTGCGGGTCACGTCGTCCGCCGTCTCCACCTTGACGTCGCCAAACACGTGTGGATGCCGCCGAACCAACTTTTCGGTGATCGTCTGCACGATATCATGCATGTCGAACGTGCCGTTCTCCCGGGCGACCTGGGCGTGAAAAGCCACCTGGAGGAGCACGTCGCCAAGTTCCTCACAAATCGCGTCGGGGTCGCCGCTGTCGATGGCTTCTACGACCTCGTAAGCTTCCTCCAGCAGGTACTTGCGGAGGCTCTCATGGGTCTGCTCCAGATCCCACGGACAACCGCCTTCGGGGCTCCGCAGGCGGGCCATGACCTCCACGAGGGGGTCGACCGGCCACCGGGCCGGCGCCCAGCGCCGCGGGTTGGCCTCAATGGGCTCCGATTGCTTGAGCGGCGGGAGATACAGGGTTGTGAGGTAGTCTACCCAATCGTAATGATCTAACTCATGCAACGGCGCCTCCACCCGGCGCTCCTCGCCCGGCACGCCGGCCGCCCGCACGATTATGACCGGATGATCGTCGGGATAGCGCTCCATCAGGGCCAGCTTCGCATCCGATGCGACGGCCCGGCTATGTACCTGCATGACCACCGCCGGCAGATCGCCCGCAGGCAGCCGCCGGTCGAGTTGGAGGGCGTCCAGCAACTCCAGGCCGTCCACCGGGTCCAGCCCCAGCGTAATCAGCAGCGTGTCGAGAAATGACGGGCCAGTGATGAACTCCACCCGCTCCGGCGACCGGGCCTGAATCAGCTTGACGCTGCTCTCGCCCACCAGCGGGTGGCCAGGTACGGCGAAGACCACATCATCCATCTGTAGAACCCGTTCGGCCACGGCCTGATAGACAGCTTCGAAGGAGTGTGCCCGCTCGTACAGGTCGTCACAGCTCGTAAAGGTAACGCCCATCGCCCGCAGGGCATCGACGGTCGGATGAATCGCCGTGCGGAGCAAAACGGGGCGGCCGGACCTGAGCGCCTCCAGGGCGCCCATGGTCAGGTGCCCGGGGCTGCCGGGGCCGAGGCCGACAATTGTAATCATGACAGGTTTTCCCCCTTGGCTACAGTCATCACAACGCCTTTATGGCCGGCGGACCGTTCAGTCACGCAAAAGGCGATACCGACGGAGCAGATCAACCCCACGCTGGGGGAAGCCCGGAATCAGGCCAATGTCGGCCATAGTCACGCCACCAACCGCCAGAATCG
Source organism: Symbiobacteriaceae bacterium (assembly GCA_029239785.1). Classification (GTDB taxonomy): domain Bacteria; phylum Bacillota; class Sulfobacillia; order Symbiobacteriales; family Symbiobacteriaceae; genus JARBUG01. The sequence goes on from JARBUG010000007.1 coordinate 41,541, forward strand.
CCAGCCCGTAGGTGGCAGCCCCAACAAGCACGACCAGCAGCCCCGAGAGGCGGCCGTAGCCGATTACGGCGTGCAGCGCCAGCCCCGTCAGCCAGAGCACCACGCCCATAATGCCCGACGCCAGCAGCGGCTTGAGGGCATCGGCGCGCAGGTTAAGCTTGAAGCCCATGTACTTCCACAGCGCCCAGAGCTGCAGTGCAGCGGCCACCAAGAATCCAACGTCCGTACCGTAGGCAGCGCCGCGCTCGGCGAGGGCGGGAATACCTGTCCACCAGTAGCTCAGGGCGATCTTCACCCCGACACCGATCAACATGTTTCGCACGCTGACCCAGATCATTCCCATGCCCTGCAGGGCGCCCGAGGCGGTCTGCTGCAGCATCATGAACAGGCAGCTGAGCGCCAGCGGCGACATGACAATCCACCCGTTGCCTCTGTACAAGACGTTGTATACGTCGCGTCCGGCGACCAGCAGGGCAACCGTTGCCGGCAGGCCGATCATGAACGTGAGCCGGAAGGCGGTCGCAGTCCGGTAGCGGGCCTGCTCGATCTGGCGGGTCATAAAGGATTCGGCAATCGCCGGCACCAGGCTGACATACAGGGCCGTCGTCAGGATGGTCGGCAGGTCACGGAGGGCGCCTGCGTTGGCCAGCCAGGCCTGCGCCTCCTTGGCCACGCTCTCGAGAACGCCCATGGAAAGCAGCCGGCTGATGACGATTTTGCTGTCGGCCAGGCTCATGATGGGCAGCACGGCGCCCATGAGCGCCAGCGGCGCAGCGATGGACAGGATCTTGCGCAGCAGCAGGCCCACCGGCGCATGGTCATAGCTTTCAACACCGGGCGCCGTCGTAGTCCAGTGTTCGGTGGGGCGCTCTTTCATATAGACCCATAGGAAGTAGAGAACGGCCATGCCAATGCCAATCGTATTGCCAGCGTTGAACGCCGCGGCGCCCCACGCCAGTTGGTGGGAGACGATGGCGATCAAGACCAGGCTGATACCAACCCGCGCAATCTGCTCCACCACCTGCGACATGGCACTGGGCTGCATTTGCTGCATGCCCTGGTAGAGCCCCCGGAAAATACAGAGCGCCGACACCAGGAAAAGGGCCGGGGCAAGTACGGCAAAGCCCAGCCATGACTCAGGCATGTGGAAATAGGCCGCCAGCGGCTTGGCCATGAACGCAAAGAGTATGCTGAACACAGCCCCGCTGACCAGCAGCATGCGGGAGGCAACCTGAAAAACCCGGCGGGCGCCACGGTAGTCTTCCAGCGCCAGGCGCTCGGAGACCAGGCGGGAAATGGCTACGTTCAGCCCCACCGATGATATCGCCAGCATGATGTAGTACGCGTTACTAGGAGGGGTAGCCAGGGCCAGCCCCTCGTCGCCGATCATCGACTGTGCCACCGGCCGGTGGACCGCGCCAAGAGCCTTGGTGACAAGTTGGGCCAGCGTAATCAGCATGGCCCCCCGCATAAAGCTCTGCGCCTGGGAATTTGCCTGCAAAAATAAAGCCCCCTTGCCTCATCCAATCATAAGGCAAGGGGGCGTCCAAGTCTAGCCACGCATGCGCTTGCGCCCCCGCAGGGCGCCCAGAATCCGACCTGCGCCGGGCAGCCCCTGCAGGTCCTGCGGCTTCACCCCGCCGACCAGCAGGAGCAGCACCCCGTAGACCACCCCGCCGACGGCGACCAGCGTTACCGTGTGGAGGGGCGCCCAGGTGATCAGCCGGCCCAGCGGCCCCCGCACCAGGGCGATAGCCCCGGCCATGCCCAGGGCGGCGGCAAGGGGCTTGAAGATCATATTCCGGGTCTTCAGGGTCCGGCCCAGCAGCCGCTCCACGTTCACCAGGTTGAGCAGGGCAGCCACCCCGAAACCCACGGCCGTGGCCCAGGCGGCGCCCTGAATGCCGTACGGCACCGTCCACCAGGCCGTCAGCGCCGCTTTCAGAACAGCGCCGATGACGAAGTTCAGAACCGGCTGGGCAATCCGCCCGGCGCCCTGCTGCACGCCTGAGGTCGTCTGCTGCAGCATAATCGGCACCACCGCCCATGACATGGCGGCCATGGCCTGTCCACCGGCCACATCTTCAAACAGCAAGGCGTAAACGCCGGTCGCCAGGACATAGAGCCCCACCTGGGCCGGAATCGCGGCCAGGAAAGTCATGCGGTAGGCCTGGCTCGCCCGGCGCCGGGCCACATCCGTGTTGCCCAGGGTCATCGCATGCGTAATCGACGGCAGCAGGCTGGTGTAAATGGCCGCCGTGAAGACGGCAGGCAGGTAGGCAATCATAAAGGCGTTGGTCAGAACGCCATACAGGGCAGTGGCATCGTCCGGCGCCATGCCGACCCGGTTGAAGGCCCGGAATACGAAGAACGTATCGGCCTGCATCATCAGCGGAACTACGGCGCCGGAGATCGCGATGGGCGTGGCCACGCTGAGAATCCGCCGAATGAGCACCCCGGCGCGCTCTGCCGGCTGTGCCCGCAGGCGAACCTCGGCAGCGTCCTCCGACTCGGCCCCGGGCGACAGCTCCCACATGCTTCCGCTCCGCCGGTTCGCCAGGTACACCAGGTAGAGCAGCCCCGCCAGGGCGCCCACCACATCGCCGAAGTTAAAGCCTGCGGCGCCCAGCGGCACGCTCTTCCGCACCCAGAAATAGGTGAGCACCGTGCCAGAGCCTACCCGCACGATTTGCTCGATGATCTGCGATGTAGCGTTGGGGCTCATTTGCTGGAAGCCCTGGAACAGGCCCCGGAAGGCCGCCATGACCGACGTGATGAACAGGGCCGGGGCCGTCGCCCGGAAGCCGGGAATGGTCTCCTCCAGGTTCTCGGAGAGGAAGCCGGCAATCCAGGGGGCGCCGAACCACATCACCAGCGAGGCGGCAAATCCCAGAATGGCCATCATCAGCAGCGAGAACCGGAAGACCCGCCGGGCGCCCCGGGCGTCGCCCAGGGCCATTCGCTCCGCCACCAGCCGGGAAATGCCCACGTTCAGGCCGACCGAGGTAAAGGAAAGAATCACCTGATATGTAGTGAGCGGAACCTGGGTAAGGCCTATGCCCACGGCGCCCATCGCCCCGTCGAACGGGGCAAACATCCGGGCAATGACCGGCTTGTACAGGGCGCCCAGCAGGCGGGAAACCAGTGCCGCCAGGGTGAGCAAAAGCGCACCGCGCATGAAGCTTTCAGTTTTTCGACTCATGTAGATCTGACAACTCCGGCCCTTTTACTCCCACCCACACGGGGAGGGGCAACGTGCACCGCTACAATCGTACGCCGAACGAAAGTGCGCGTAAAGCCCAACAACAAAAATGGTGCGAGGGGGCAACCAGCCCGCCTCGCACGGCAAGGAAGCACTATACCGGGTCTCTCGTGGGTTCTTTGAACCCACTGCCGCCTTCCGCCGACTTACGTCAGCTAGAGGTCCGAGTCTAACTTACTGTTCCATCTGCTTGGCTAGAAACCCAGCGGCAGTCTCAGCGAGCTTGATCTCGGTCTCGGTCATTTGCGACTCGGGCTCCCGTGAGCAGATGATCACCGCTCCGATGGGATCCCCGCCCGACACGATCGGCGCTACCACATAGGCAGAGAAGCGAGTATCGTCCTCTTCGTCGCCGATGAGCGACCCGCGAGCCTTGTTGTCGCCAGGCTTGTTCACCACGAGCGTTTTACGGTCCTCCATAACACGCTCCACCAGTGAGCCAACCGCTTTGTTCAGGAATTCCTTCTTTGGTGCGCCAGCGACAGCTATGATGGTATCGCGGTCGGCAATCAGTGCAGTGTGCCCGATAGCCTCGTAGAGAGAGTCGGCGTACTCCTTCGCGAATTCTCCCAGTTCCCCGATAGGCGAGTACTTTTTGAGAATCACTTCACCATCGCGATCGACGAAGATCTCGAGAGGGTCGCCTTCCCGGATCCGCAAAGTCCGGCGAATCTCCTTGGGGATAACGACCCGGCCAAGGTCGTCAATTCTCCTGACTATTCCCGTGGCCTTCAAGTACAACCCTCCTCTTCTAGGCTGCGACTTCGGCTCGGTTGATGATAGTATACGGCAGGGCTTACAACTTCTATTCATTTTTGCCAGCACCGTTTGATCATCCCGAGGCCGCCGGAGGGTGGTACTTTGGGCCTAGCCGGTAATGGTAGCCTTCTGAATCCTGGCGTTCTGCTCCAACTGGGCCAGCCACTGGTCGTAGGCCTTCTCTTGCTTCTCCGCCAGCACACGGTTCACCAGGTCATCGTGCGCCTTATCGAAGTCGAGCAGGCCCGCTGAACGCCGGTCCTTCACCAGAATGATATGCCAGCCAAACTCGGTCTGAACCGGGTCGCTCGTTTCGCCGGGCTCGATGCTGAAGGCCGCCTCGGCAAACTCCTCCACCATGTCAGTGCGGGTGAAGTATCCCAGGTCGCCGCCAAGCTTGGCAGTCCCCGGATCAACGCTGTAGAGCTTGGCCAGTTCGGCAAAGTCACCGCCGGACTCAGCCTTCGCCGCGATCTCCTCCGCCTTGTCTGGCTGGTCCAGCGGCACCAGAATATGGGCCGCCCGCGTAACATCCTCCGTATAAGTGTATAGCGTGTCCTTCTTTGCCTCGTAGAATGCGCGCAGTTCATCATCGGTCACCTGCACTTCGGCCTTCTTCTTCTCGACCATGCCCTGTCCGATCAGGAAGTCCTTGAGGAATGTGGCAATCTGGTCGTTGGTCAGGCCCAGTTCGCCCAGCCGCTTGTTCACCTCGTCGCGGCCGGCATACTGGTTCTCCAGGGCGCCCAGGAACCGGCCCATTTCAGCCTCCACCTGCTCGTCAGTCACGGTCACGCCGGCCTGGGTAGCCTGGTCACGAATCAGCCGGTCCCGCACCATCTGGTCCAAAACCTGCTGCTTGCTGGCGGTATCGGTCATCGGCTGCTTGAAGAACAGCTCAAAGATCTTCACCCGGGTGTTCAGATCATCCTGGGTAACGGTGCGGCCGTTCACGACCGCCACGGTCCCTTCGCTCAGCTTCGGCTGCCCGCAGCCGGCGAGCACGGCGCCCAGCATCATGACCATCAGGACCGCCGCCACGAAACGCTTTGCCACTGCAGTACCCTCCTTTGTTAAGCGCAAAAGCGTCCCGTTAAGCGGGACGCTTCTTGCACGTTAAGGGTATTTTATCATCGAACCGTTTCGAGCATCAACGACTGCAAACTGGCAATCAGCTCACGCAGCACCCTCAACAGGGAACGTTGGTCCAACTGGGCTACATTCACGGAGAACTGGTTTACCTTGGTGCCGCGCGGCACCGTGATGCGGCCCTTGAACTCGGGCTTCCGGTTGAGCAGAATCAACCGGTCAAGCGGCACCTTGCCTGCCGCCCCAGGCAAAAACTTCACCGTGACGAGATCCTTCATCTGCGTAAGCGCCGTTACGCCAAGCGCGCCGCACTGGACCTTCAGCGCTGCGATATCGAGCAGGTTTTTGACCGGGTCCGGCAGCGTCCCGAAGCGGTCCACCAGCTCGGTCGCCACGTCCTCCATGTCCTCCAGGCTCCGAATGGCGATGATCCGCTTATAGGCATCAATCTTCTGCCGGGCGTCAGATACATACTGGTCGGAGACGAACGCATCCACATGCAGTTCGATGGACGGCTGAATCTCTTTGACGGGCGGCGCCTCGCCTTTCAGCTCACGCACCGCTTCCTCCAGCAGCTGCGTGTACAGGTCAAAGCCCACAGTCACGATGAAACCGTGCTGCTCTGGCCCGAGAATGTTGCCGGCGCCCCGTATTTCCAGGTCGCGCATGGCAATCTTGAAGCCGGCGCCCAGCTCCGTAAAGTCCTTGATGGCCGACAGCCGTTTCTCGGCGACCTCGGTCAACACCTTGTCCCGCTTGTACAGGAAGTAGGCGTAAGCCAGCCGGTTGGACCGGCCCACCCGGCCCCGCAGCTGGTAGAGCTGGGACAGGCCCAGGTGGTCGGCATCATCAACGATGATCGTGTTCACCTGCGGAATGTCGATACCATTTTCGATAATGGTAGTCGCGACCAGCACGTCGTATTCGCCTTCGAGGAAGTCCAGCACGATCTGCTCAAGGCGGTCTTCCTTCATCTGCCCGTGACCGATGGCAATGCGGGCCTCGGGCACGAGTTTTTGGATGCGCGCCGCCACCTTGTCGATATCCTGCACCCGGTTGTGGACGAAGAAGACCTGGCCGCCCCGGGAGAGTTCCCGCCCGATGGCGTCACGAATCAGCTCCTCGTCATACTCGGCCACGAAAGTCTCCACGGGGTACCGGTCCTCGGGCGGGCTGGTGATGACCGACATGTCCCGCATGCCCACCATGGCCATGTGCAGGGTGCGCGGAATCGGCGTGGCCGATAGCGTGAGCACGTCAACGTTGGCCTTCAGCTTCTTGATGCGTTCCTTGTGCTGCACGCCAAAGCGTTGTTCCTCGTCGACGACCAGCAGGCCGAGGTCCTTGAACTTGACGTCTTCGCCCAGGAGGCGGTGGGTGCCAACGACCACTTCGATGGTGCCGTCGGCCAGGCCCTTGAGGGTCTCGGCCTGCTCCTTGGCGCTCTTGAAGCGGTTCAGCACCGCCATGTTGAGCGGGAAGCCCTCCATGCGGCTCTTGCAGGTCCCGTAGTGCTGCTGCGCGAGAATTGTCGTCGGTACCAAAATGGCGACCTGCTTGCCGTCCGAAGCGGCCTTGAACGCCGCCCGCAGGGCGACTTCGGTCTTGCCGTAGCCCACATCGCCCAGCAGAAGCCGGTCCATGGCCAGCGGCGACTGCATGTCGCGCTTGATCTCCTCGACCGCCTTGAGCTGGTCGGGCGTCTCCTCGTAGGGGAAGGCGTCCTCGAACTCCTTCTGCCAGACCGTGTCGGGCGGGAACGTGTACCCCGGCGATGCCTGACGCATGGCGGCGAGCCGGAGCAGTTCGGCTGCCATTTCCCTGATCGATTCCTTGACGCGGCTCTTGACCTTGGCCCACTCGGAGCCGCCCAGCTTGTTGAGCCGTGGCTCGTGACCTTCGGCGCCCACGTACTTCTGAATCTGATCGATCTGCTCAGTGGGAATCTTGAGCCGGTCGGTGCCTTCATATCGGATGACCAGGTAGTCGCGGGTGCTGCCGAGAATGGTCTCCGACTGGACGCCCAGGTATTTGCCAATGCCGTGAGTGGCATGCACAACGTAGTCGCCAATCTTCAGGTCCTGGTAGCTGACGACCCGGGCCACTTCCCGGCTGGACGGGCCGGCGCCCGAACTGGTCTGCCCGGCTGGTCCGGCCAGGGCCCGGCGGCGTTTCTTGACGCGCCCGAACACCTCGCCGTCGGTGACGACGACGAGCCGCAGCCCCGGCCACTGAAAGCCGCCCTCCAGCGACCCGACCCCGACCCAGGTGGCGCCCTGCATGGGCGCCGGAATCACGCCCCCGGCGCCTGACCCGCTGAGAATGTCGGCGTCGCTCATGAGGTCACGCAGCCGCTGCTGGCGGTCGGCCGTGGCCGTCATGACGACGACGCGGTAGGCCTGCTTCCGCCAGCGCTGCAGTTCCTCCTGGAACAGCGGCCACTGCCCGTGGAACTCCTGCATGGGTGTGGCGGAAATGCCCACTTCGTTCTGCGGGTGGATGCCGGGCACACCCCGGCCCAGGGCGCTGAAGTGAATAGCCGTGTGCTGCCGGAAGCGCTGGAACAGCTCCGTGAAGCCAAGGTACAGGCCTAGTTGTCCGGGTAGCAGGCCGCCCTTCTCCATCATGGCGGTCTGGCGGTCTGCGTCACGCAGTTCGCTCTCGGAGCTTATGTCCTTGATGCGTGCGGGTTCGTCGACCAGCACCAGCACCCGGCCCGAGAAGTAGTCCAGCAGGCTCTCCAGGTGGTCGTAGAAGAAGTTGGCGTACTGCTCCAGCCCTTCAAAGTAGATGCCCTCGTCCAGCTTCGCCAGATGGGCCTCGACCCGTTCCTGCAGTTTGGATGAAGCATCGCCGGCATCAAAGAGCGCCGTGGGGAGCTCCTTCTTCCTGCCCCGCCCTTTCTTGGGCGCATCCTCGGTCGCCAGCGCCGCCGGGTCCGGCGCTTCGGCTGCCTCCTGTTTTGCCCGTAGCCGCCGCAGGCGGGCCACAGTCTGGTCAAGGTCATGCCGAATCCGCTCGGCGGCGGCCGTCAGGTCGCCGGGCGGCAGAATAAACTCCCGGGCCGGCCCGACTGAGACCGCATTCACCTTATCGATCGTCCGCTGGCTGGCCGGGTCGAACTGGCGAATCTCGTCCACCTCGTCGCCCCAGAAGGCCACCCGCAGCGGGTAATCCGATGAAAGCGGAAAGACGTCAACGATTTCGCCCCGAACTGCCACGTGCCCCTTACTCTCCACCATGTCGACCCGCTCGTAGCCCTGACGCACCAGGCGGGCCACCAGCCCGTCCCGCCCGATGTTCAAGCCGGGCTTCAGCGTCAGCAGTGCGCCGCCGAACACATCGCGGGGCGTCAGTGAGCGGTAGAGCGCCGTGGCGGGCGCGACAACAATCGGGGTTTCGCCCCGGGCGAGCCGTTCCAGCACGTAAAGCCGTTGCCCCACCACTTCGGGCGAGTGGGCAACGACCTCGAAAGGCATGTATTCCATAGGCGGGAACGAAACCACGTCGGCGTCGGGCAGCCAGGTGGTCAGGTCCTCCCGAATGCGCTCCGCCTGCTGAATCGTATTGGTTACGACCAAGCAGGGGCGCTTGGTTTGGCTATGTAATGCGGCCATAAGAAACGACTTGAGCGAGGCTGATACCCCGTAAACCATCTGGTCCGGAAAACCGCGCTTGACCCCGTCTATTAGCGAGGCGAACTCCGGAGCACCTGTCAGCAACGAGATCAAGCTTTCAGAAGCCATTGACCCAGCCTCCTGTCGGGAAACGGCGCAAAGGGCTCTAGCCCCGAAACAGGGGGGCTACAGCCCACAGCGCCTTTAGCCAATTGGCGTTTGTTGGAAATGACGCATCTGCGCCCATTATACTGGTCGCGATCCGGCATGGTCAACATCCCCCCGACCGGCGCCTGAAAACCAGCGGCCACACTCCTGTCATATGTGGCGGCAGCCCGGCGCATCACCGACGGGCGTTCATGCCGGCGCCCAGGGTCGGCAGAACCAGGTACAAAACGCCTGCCATATACAGCGTGTGCGTCAGGCCTGCGGCAAGGTATGCCCACCACAGCCCGCCAAGGCCGTCGGCCGCGAGCATCGCCACCCCACCGGCGAGACCATGTCCGGCAAAGGTGAGCAGGCCCAGAAAGAGCGCATCGTTCTCCCCGCGCCGCAGGTCATACGCAAACTCCAGGGCGCCGAACAACACATGCACGAACAGCATGGGCACGCCCGGCACCGCCGCCGCAGCGGCCAATTTAAGCGCCTCTTCCCACCAGGGCACCACGGTCAAGGCGGCCCGGGCGCCCCGGGCCCGGTACAGGGCACGATTGCCCAGGTACGCCGCAGCGGCGGCGCCCAGGCTTACAGCGAACAGCAAGAGTAACGTCATGGGAAAAAGTCTTCCCAAGAATCGCGCCCATGTTACCGTTTCGGCAGCAAGATTCGGCTGGCGCCCAGCGCCACCACCAGCCCCGTCACCGCCCGAATGGAAACCAGCAGCAGCCCGTTGGCTCCCGCTGCGCTGAAGAGAATTGTCTCCTCGATCACCGCATGACAGATGCCCAGGAAGACGCAGGTTACGGTCAGCTCGGCGCGGGTCAGCTTACCTTCCTCACCAACCTGGAGAATCACGCCGGCCCCATAAGTCAAGCCAATGGCCATGCCCGCCACCATGGGCAGACCGGCATCGCCGGGCAGGCGAAGGGGTGCAAGCAGCGGGCGCATCCAGCCAGCCATTTTGGCCAGCCAGCCTGTGTCCTTCAGCACCTGGATCGCAATCATGAGCGGCACCAGCCACCAGAGCGCGGCGATCTTCAAGACACCGGTCACAAATCCGTCCCAGATCCATTCCAAGATCATGATCCGCCCTCCTTTATGGCAGCAGCCAGTTCAGCAGCGCCGCGACGACCACCATGGACACGAGCCGGGTCCATAACACCCAACCGGCCCGGGCGCCGGCCTTGGCCACAATCGCCGTCTCGGAAACCGCCGCGTGGCAAATCATCATCATGGCCGACAGAATCGTAATCTGCTTGGCGGTCAGCGACAGTGCCATCATGGTGGCGAGCCCCGCGAAAATACTCATAAAGTTGGCTGAAACAAGCACGAGGGCTGCCTCTCCGGGCAGCCCGATCAGCGCCATGGCAGGGCCCAACGCCTGGCTCAGGTAGGGCAGCGCCCCGGCCTTGTCGAGCACGTTCACCACCACCATCGCCGGAATCATCACTTTTGACATTTCCCACAGGACTTTGAGCCCGGCCCGGGTCCCCTTGGTAATAGAAGCGGTTAGCTGCATAGAGGGGTCCCTCTCTTTACGGTTTTTGCTTTACCCGTTGAACTTGGTCCCGGCCTTCACGGCGCCCTCGGTCAAAAAGGCCTCAATCGCCTCCACCGCCCGGGGAATCACCTGGGCGACGGTCGCTGCATCATCCGCCCCGAAGGGGGCCAGCACCCAGTCGGGCACCTCCCACCCGGGCAGCGGGCGGCCAATGCCAATCCGCAGCCGCGCAAAATCCTGCGACCCCAGTTCCTGAATCGTCGACTTCATCCCGTTGTGCCCGCCGGCACTGCCCTTCTCCCGAATCCGCAGCTTCCCCGGCGGCAGGTCCAACTCGTCGTACACGACAAACAAATCGGATGGCGCGATTTTGTAAAAGTGAACGGCAGGGGCAATCGATCTGCCGCTCAGGTTCATAAACGTCAGGGGCTTGAGCAGAATCACCTTCTCGGCGGCGCTGCCCCAGCGCATCTCGCCATAGACGCCGTGAAACCCGCTCTTTTCGATGACCACGCCATGCTTGCGGGCAAAGGCATCCAGGGCCATCCAGCCCACATTATGACGGGTCGCGGCATACTTCGCCCCCGGATTCCCCAGACCCACAATCAACTTCGGCATGGCTATATCCTCAACTCCGGCAAGGTAATGCTAAATCCCTACGGACTAGGATATTACACGAATCCACCGACCGTATCAATTGGAAAGGCTCCCGCCCGAAGGATTCGAGCGGGAGCCAAGTTATGAGTTAACCCCCGGCAGTCGTCACATCAGCAGCCACTTCGCCGGGAACCATCGTCACCAGCGGCACATCGATGTTCAGCACAACAGCGTCAGGGTTCGACATCACCCGTACGCCGCCCGGCACACTCAGGTCCGCCACACTAATGTGGTCACCCTCGGTCCGGCTCGCGAGGTCCACGGTCAGGGCCGCCGGAATATGATCCGGTTCGCACTCCACTTCGACCTCGTTCAGTTGATGCGTCATGATCAGACCCCGCTTGGTCACCGAGTCCTCCCCATAGAACCGCACCGGCACCCGCACCCGGACCTTCCGGCCCTTGGCGGGCTCCATGAAGTCCACGTGCACGAGGTCCTGGAACTTGTGATCGAGCTGGAGTTCCTTGATCAGCACCGTATGCGTCTGGCCCAGGCCCTCGAGCCGAATCAACTGATTCCGGGCGCCCGTCTTCAGGGCGTCCCGCAAAGCCACGCCAGGCACCATAATCGGGGTGGATTCCACGCCCTTGCCGTAAATCACGGCGGGCACATACCCCCGCCGGCGGGCATCATTCCGGGCGCTCTTCGTCAGCCCCCGGGGTTCGCATGAGAGTGTTACCAACGCAAACCGGACCTCCTTGGCGGCCCGCCCTGATCGCGGGCCTTTGCCTTCAGTCTGCCCGGAATGCAGGCAAAATAGTCCAGGAATTAGCAAGGGGAGGTGGCGCAATGCCCCTCCCCTGTGGATTCAATTAGTCCTCGCTCGGCAGCTTGGTGTCTTCATCGAAAATCTTGGAGACGCTCAGATCCTCATGAATGCGGATCATCGCCTTCGCCATGACCGACGCCACCGAAACGACCTTCAGCCGATCGCCCAGCAGTTCCTTCTTCACAGGAATCGTATCCGTCACGACGATCTCCTTGAACGGGCTCTCAGCCAGCCGCTCGTAGGCGGCCCCGCTGAAGACCGGGTGCGTGCAGGCGGCGTACACTTCGGTCGCACCAAACTTCAGCAGTGCGTTGGCGCCCTGCACAATGGTGCCGGCAGTGTCGATCAGGTCATCGATCATGATCGCCTGCTTGCCCTGCACGTGACCGATGATATTCATAACCTCAACGGCGTTGGGCTCGGGCCGGCGCTTATCAATAATGGCAAGGCCTACGCCAAGGCGTTCAGCCAGGTCACGGGCCCGGGGCACACCACCGCTATCCGGCGAGACGACGACCGCGTTGGACAGATCCTTCTTCTTGAAGTACTCCGCCAGAATCGGGCCGGCGTTCAAATGATCGACCGGCGTATCAAAGAACCCCTGAATCTGCGCCGCATGCAGGTCGATCGTCAGCAGCCGACGGAAACCGGCCGTGGTGATCAGGTTCGCCACCAACTTGGCCGTAATCGGCTCACGGCCGCGCGACTTGCGGTCCTGGCGGGCGTACATGTAATGCGGAACCACTGCCGTAATCCGGCGGGCGCTGGCACGGCGCAGTGCGTCGCCGATGATCAGCAGTTCCATCAGGTTCTCGTTCACCGGATCAACGCCTGACTGCAGAACATAGCAGTCAGCGCCGCGAACGCTCTCGTTAATGTCCACCCGAATTTCGCCGTTGGAGAACCGAGACACGTTCATGTCGCCGAGGCTGATTCCCATGTGCTCTACGATGGCCTTGGCGAGGGGAAGGTTCGACCTGCCCGAGAAGATCTTTAACTTACGGTCCGGATAGGGTACCACTTGACGAGCCCTCCCCTACTTGCTCTGCTGCTGCTGCGCTTTGCGGGCCCGATACTTCTCCCGGAGGGCAGCGGCGCCGCCTTCCTTCACGACCGGCTGCGCCCGCTCTAACGCCAGGGCGTCGGCGGGAACACTCAGGGTCATGGTAGACCCAGCTGCGACCAGTGCGCCATCGCCGACCGTGATCGGGGCAACCAAATTCACATTGGTGCCAACAAAAGCCTGCTTACCAATCTCGGTGCGGAACTTCTCGATGCCGTTATAGTTAGCGGTAATAACGCCCGCCCCAATGTTGGCCTTTTCGCCAATCACAACATCGCCCAGGTAAGAATGATGGTGGCACTTTACGCCGCGGCCCACTTTGGCCTTCTTCATTTCGGCATAGTTACCCACCTCAACATCGCCCTCAAGCTCACAGCCCGGGCGGAGGTGAGCCATCGGCCCGATGCGGCAGCCAGCACCCACGTATGACTCTTCCACTACCGACTGTTCGACGCGAACGTTGTCGGCAATGTGAGACGCAACAATCGTGGAACTGGGGCCGATCTTACAATCAGCACCAATCACCGTCTTGCCCTGCAAGAAGGTGAACGGCCAGATCACGGTGTCCTGTCCGATCTCGACTTCGTCGTCGATAAAGGTCGACTTCGGATCGATAATGGTGACGCCGTTTAGCATGTGCCGCTCCAAAATGGCGCGCCGGAACCGCTCTTCCGCCTCGGCCAGGGCAATCCGGTCGTTGGGTCCGGTCGCCTCGTACTCGGTCGCCTCCATGGCGACCTCCACAATCTTGCCCTGTTCGAGCAGAATGGAGAACGCCCGCGGCAGATAGTACTCCTTTTGGGCGTTGTTGTTGTCAATCTGACGCAGGACATCGGTCAGACCCTCGCGCTGGAAAATGACCATGCCTGGCCAAATCTCGCGAAGCTGCTTCTGTTCAGGGGTTGCGTCCTTCTCTTCGACAATCTGCTGGAACCGGCCCGTAGCAGGGTCGCGCACAATGCGGCCCAGCCCAAAGGGGTTGGTGACCTCGGCTGTCAACAACGTGGCTGCTGCACCAGACTCGATATGGCGCTTCATCAGGCGCTCGATCACCGACGGCCCCAGGAACGGGTTATCGCCGAACATGACGAGCACATGTCCACCCTGATGCGCGTCAATAAACGGAGCTGCCTGGAGCACGGCATGGCCGGTGCCCAGTTGTTCCGCCTGGACCACGTACTTCACGCGGTCACCCAGATACTCCCGGAGGCGCTCCTGCTGATACCCAACCACGGCGACGACATCGTCAAAGCCTAGTTTGTTGGCGCTGTCGACCACATGGCCAATCATGGGCTTACCAGCAATCGGGTGCATGATCTTGATCAGCTTGGACTTCATGCGGGTGCCCTTGCCGGCAGCCAGGACGACCACGGTTACATGCGACATGGAAATCCCTCCTGGGCTTAGTCCGCAGACATTATACCACAGGCGTTAAGGTTGACAAAGGAAAATGCCCCAGGCGAATTGCCCGGGGCACTGGTTTTGGACGAACTAGGCCGAAACGGTCTCCTTGGCTTCCGCCTCACGGTAGGCTTCCAGGACAGCCTTTTGCACCATTTCGCGCGCTGCGGCTGTAATGGGGTGGGCCACGTCCTTGAATTCGCCCTGAGCCGTCTTGCGGCGTGGCATGGCAACAAACAGGCCGTTGGCACCCTCCACCACCCGTAGCTCGTGCACGACGAACTGCTCGTCGAACACTACGGACACCAGGGCCTTCAACTTCTGCTCGCTCGGATTGGTGATCTTGTGGATACGTACGTCGGAAATCTGCATGTCAGGAAACCTCCTCATCAAGTCTGTGATAAGGAGATTCCATTTTCTTCCAGTATTTTCCTGCCAGGAGAAACCAAAATTTGTGTTTTTGTTCGCCCGATGTTCGGGCGGCGAAAGTAGCGCCTGCCGTTACTCCTGCGCTTCACGCGCCTGGCCTTCAACCAGCGTCAGACCGAACAGCGCCGCCCCGCCACCGATCAGCGTCAGCACAATCACCGTCAGCGGTATGTGAAGCCACCACGACAAGTGTTCGTGCTGCAGCACCTCCATGGCCCATACCGCCAACAACGACACAACCAGCCCAAGGCCACCCACGCCCCGGAACCACCACGCCGGCCGGTTCACCATGCTCAGCCCTCCCCAAAGTCCTACCAGTCGTTCGGGCGGAACGGCGGGATCACCTGCACATGGTAGCCCTCCCGCTTCAGCACCGCCAAAATCAGCTCGACATGCCGGGCGTCACGCGTCTCCAGCGACAGGTCGATTTCGACCTCGCCAACCGTGACCTTATCCAGCCAGCGCTCATGGTGGACATCAATCACGTTGGCGCCGGCCTCCGCAATCATGGCCAACAGCCGCTGCAGTCCGCCCGGCCGGTCCGGCACAAAGGTACTCAGCCGCACATACCGACCCGCCTTTACAAGGCCCCGCTCGATCATGCGCGAGAGCACATTTGCATCAATGTTGCCGCCCGACAGCACAACGCAGACCGGCCCCTTCACCTGCGTCGCCTTGCCGCCCAACAGGGCCGCCAGCCCCACAGCGCCGGCCCCTTCCACCATCAACTTCGCCCGCTCCAGCAGTACCAGAATTGACTCGGCAATCTCCTCTTCGTCCACGAGCACGATTTCGTCCACGTACTGCTGAATCAGGTCCCAGTTCAGCTTGCCGGGCCGCTTAATGGCAATGCCGTCGGCAATCGTGCGAACGGAGTCGGTATAGACAAGGTCACCCTTGTGCTTGCTCAAATATAATGCCGGGGCGCCCGAAGCCTGCACCCCAATAATCCGTATGTCCGGCTTCAGCGACTTCAACGTGAGCGCAACACCCGCCACCAGTCCGCCACCACCGACCGGTACGAACACGGTCTCCACATCCGGCAGATCATCCATGATCTCCAGCCCGATTGTCCCCTGGCCGGCAATCGTATAGGGGTCGTCAAACCCGTGGATGAACGTGTAGCCATGTGCCTGCTGGAGTTCAACTGCCTTCTGGTAGGCATCGTCGTAGCCCTGGCCGTGCAGCACCACTTTGGCCCCATAGTTCTCGGTCTGCGTCACCTTCGTGATGGGCGCCCCTTCAGGCATGCAAATGGTCGCCGCAATGCCAAGCGCCTGGGCCGCCATCGCCACCCCCTGGGCGTGGTTCCCTGCTGACGCCGCGATCACCCCTCGCGCCTTCTCCTCACTGCTTAGCGACGAGATCTTGTAAAAGGCCCCGCGCACCTTGAACGAACCCGCACGCTGCAGATTCTCTGCCTTCAGATAGACGGGCAGGCCTGTCTGCATGCTCAGGTTGTACGAATGGTACAGCGGGGTCGGACGAACATGGCCGGAAATCGCTTGCTGGGCGTCCCGCACCGACTGAATGGTCACCGTCAACCGCTCTTCACTCCTCTTTCTCTCTACTGGGCCGGCTGAATTTTGACGACGCGTTCCTCCTCATCCACATCGAGGAGCGTCAGCAGGGTTGTGTACTCCTCCACCTGCTTCTTCTGGGGCTCTGCCGTGGTGACGAATATCCCCACACCCGCCACCGTCGCCCCCAATTCGGTCACCAGATCAACCATCGCCCGGGCTGTGGCCCCGGCCTTCATGAAATCATCAACAATCAGAACACGGCTCTCTCGCTGCAGCGCCCGCGAACCAACGGTCATCGTATTGATGCGGCGGGTTGAACCAGAAATGTAGTGGATGGAGAATGACGGCCCCTCCGTCACCCGTCCTTCGCGCCGTGCCACCACCATGGGTACACCCAGTGCCCTGGCCACCATCAATGCCAGGGGAATGCCTTTCGTTTCCACCGTCAGGATTGCGTCTGGCTGGGCCGCGTGAAACCGGGCCGCCAGCATGCTGCCAATGCGGGCGCTCCACATCGGGTGGGTGATAATGTCGGTCATGTAGACAAAACCACCCGGCAGAATCCGCCCCGGGTCGCGCAACAGGCGGCATAGCTCGGCAAGGGTCTCCTGCACCTCGTTAGACGACGGAAACGGCCAATACTGTACGCCCCCGATGGCCCCGGCCTGCGTACGCACCAGACCGGAACCCTCTGCCTCCAACGTCTCCTTGATCAGCGCCAGATCCTCGGAGATGGTCGACTTGGCCGCATCAAAGCGCTCCATGAAGTAGCTCAGCGGGATTGCCTCGCCGGGCCGCTCCACAAGAATTCGGGTCATGTGAACTAAACGCTGGCTGCGGTTGAGCTTGTGCCCCTCACTCACTCTTGGACACCCCCGAACAAAAACCCCGGCCAGAGGGCCGGGGCGAACGCGCTGCTACAAAAGTACGGCCCGGGCTAACTGCAAATCGCTCGGTTTGTCGACATCGATGCCGACTTCGGGCCAGGGGCAGATTACGACCGCTCCGCGCAGCCCCCACATATCGGAAATCTTCTTCTCCAGTTCCTTCAGGGTCAGGTTATGGAACAGAAGATACCGCAACAGGAATGAGATGCCCAGGAGCGTTACCATTTTCAGCGGAGCCTTCCGGAAATCAAGGAAAGCCCGTGCCTTTGGAGCTGTGGCCTCTACAACGGCAGGGTTCACCAGGAACAAGTTCCCGCCCGTGAAAATGCCTTCTTTGAGGTTGACATAAGTACGCTTCACATAAGGATACTTTTGCTCGCCAATGCTCTTCTCAACAATGGGATAATAGATGTCGGCATCCTTCTGCCGGCACAGACCGATAAGGCCGTCTATGATCTCACCGTTTATCAGCGGAATATCGCAGGTTGCGATCAGGAGCTGGTCATCTTTCGGAAGCACGCGGTACGCATTGACAATGTTGTCAATAATGTGCCCGGCGCTGGGGACGAACTCCAGGTTCTCACCGGTCACATGAGGCTCGATCTCACCGGGCGGGGCGACAATGGCGATCCGTTTCACTTCTTTGGATTGCCGGAGACCGTCGATCACGTACTGCACCATGGGCTTCCCGCCGATGTCGATCAACGCCTCGTTGGTGACAGGGCTGACATCCTTAAGCGGCCCGTTGTTGGCTGCACCGGCCAGTAGGATGACATTCACTGCCATGCCCCGACCACTCCTTTGCTAAAGGGACAATAAGAGGCCTGAGAAAATCACCGGGGCCAAAACAAACAGATTTCTTCGAGGCGGCCCGCATAAACTCCTCTTTTATTCTGCCCTCGCAATACTATGTGCGGAATCCTGAACCTACCATACAAACAAACGGCAGGTTCCCGGTTACGGTGCAGCGAATCTCATATGCCGAGAGTCTCGCTCTGCGACAGGGGGATTTGCTTGCTGAACAAAAGACACGTAATAGGAGGAATGGCCGTTCTCATCTGGGTCCTGTCTGCGGTACCTGCGGCAGCCGGGACCTTTGAACCACGTGGACGGGCTTCCCTACTGTTGGATGCCACCTCTGGACAAATATTATACCAGCAAAATGGTCAGGTAACGAACTATCCAGCCAGCACCACCAAGCTTCTTACGGCACTCGTGGCCGTAGAACACGGCAAGCTGGACCAGAAGATCAAAATCAGCGAAAAAGCCATAGACAAGGCCCCGGATTCTTCTTCCTGCTACCTGAACCTCGGCGAAGAGCAGCCGCTGGAATACCTACTGTACGGCTTGCTTCTTCCATCCGGCAACGACTGCGCCGATGCCATTGCCGAAGGCGTTACGGGCGGCAACCCGGCACAATTTGTCACCTGGATGAACGAAACCGCGAAACGCATCGGCGCCACCGGCAGCCATTTCGTGAACCCCAGCGGTCTGCACCACCCGGACCACTACACCACCGCCCTCGACCTGGCACTCATCGCCCGGGAGGCCATCGCCAACCCCGTGGTGCGGCGAATCGCCGGTGCCAAGGAGTTTAACTGGCCCGGCAAGAGCTTCAGCGCCACCGGTGAAAAAATCAACGACGTCTACTACAACCACAACCAGATGCTCTTCTACTACGATGGCATCGTAGCCGGAAAGACCGGCTACACCGAGGAAGCAGGGCTCACGCTGGTGAATGCGGCCCAACGCAACGGGCAACTGCTGGTTGGTGTGGTGATGGGCGAACCATTTCAGAGCACCCAGTATGAAGACATGGAAAACCTGCTGGACATGGGATTCAGCGACTTCGAACGCAAGGTCGCTGTGGCCAAGGGAACTGAAAGCGGGTCTGTGGCTGTTTCGGGCGGCGTAAACGAGAGCGTCATGGCTGTAACCGGCGGAGAGTTCTGGGTGTCTGCCCCCAAAGGGGCGGCGCCTCGTGTGACAGTCAAACCCGTTCTTAACGACACTACCGCCCCTGTAGAGCAGGGTCAGCCGCTCGGCACTCTTGAGGTGCGCGAAGGCGACCGCCTCCTCGGCACGGTGCCACTCCTTGCAAAGGAGTCGGTTGACGTGAAGGCCGCAGCTACCGCCAAAGTTCTTAGCATCGCCCTGACGGTTTTGAAATGGGTTGCCGGTATTCTGCTGGGCCTTTTCGCCGTCCGCACGATTGTCAAAACCACCCGGCGCATCCGACGCGGTTACCGCAAACGGTCGGGCGGCTTCCGCAGTTCCACCAACCGGAGCCGCACCAGCTCCATCACCATGTACCGCACACGCGACTAGAAAAGTCGATAGGCCTGTTTCACCAGGTCATTAATCAGGACCTCAACGTGCGCCGCTTCCGTCAGGGAGGCGGCGTTTTCACGCGCGTGCACCAGCCTCTCAAGCCTGCCCCACAACTCTGCGCTCAGGGTGGGGAGCGGGAGCGCATCGAGAAGATCAAGATCAACCTGCGGGTAGAGCCGGCCCGTTTCCATGGTCATGGCCCGGTAGAAGCGGTCCATCGGTTCTGAGTTGATCAGCCCTAACAACCCCCG
The DNA here is from genome assembly GCA_029239785.1 of Symbiobacteriaceae bacterium. Lineage (GTDB taxonomy): Bacteria > Bacillota > Sulfobacillia > Symbiobacteriales > Symbiobacteriaceae > JARBUG01. The sequence continues at coordinate 61,239 of JARBUG010000007.1, forward strand.
CAGCGGCATACCAGGTGACCGGGGAACCAGCAGGTGGATGTTATTGAGGCAGTAGAACCCCTGGTCATCATAGACCGCTCTGAGACAGTCTGACGTCTGCCTCAGAAGGATTTTCGGTTGTCGGTAGAAGCCATGCTCTCCCCCGCTTTTGATCAGGGCAGGGTCGAGACAGACCTCTTCTCCCGCCCAGGCGAGCCGATAACGATCAATCTCCCTGCCTGACCGCAGGAGTCGACCATAGGGTCCCTTTCCGTCTGGGTTGGTGCTTCTGAGCAAACTGCGCTGTCCAGCCCTGGCGATCAGGCCACTGTAACTGCGGCTGTACTCACCAAGGGTGCGGCCTTCCGCTGCCATCTCCATGGTGCGGGCCAACTGCCGTTCCTCCCGACCTACCAGTAAGGGAAAGCGCTTCAGGGGCCCCCAGGCCAGGTCAGCCAGCGGGATGGCGACCGGCTCGGTGTGCATGAGGTCGTTAACCCGCGGGCAGACCTTGACCAACACCTGGTGCCCTGGTGGGGCGCCGCCTCTCCGGACGAAGAGAATCACGCTCTGCCCTACCCGGCCGTGCTGCCAGAAATCCTCGCACACCAGCGTCAGTTCGAGAAGCGTATGTTCAAGCAAGAGGCGCCTGAGCCCCGCAAAGTACCGGCCCGAGAGGAACGAGTCCGGCACGATGTACCCGAGAACGCCGCCCGCACGCACCAACGCAAGTCCCCGCTCGATGAAGAGCGGGTAGGTGTTGATTTTGTAGTGAGCGGTGCGGGGAAAACGCACCTTTAGCTGGCGCTGCCGCTCGTGCTCTTGGGCGGCTGCTCCCCGAAGCCCCGAACTGATATAGGGCGGGTTGCCGATGCACAAGTCATACTCCCCCGGCACGTCGGCGAGAAGGGCGTCTACTTCGTGCAACTCGGCCTCCGGGACAGTGCGGCGGCACATGGCGAGGGCGATAGGGTCCGCATCCAGCCCAGTCATGCGGTCAAAGCCGTGGGGAGACTCCATTAGTGCCCCGGCCAGGAACGCTCCGCCTCCGCAAGCAGGATCGATGATGCTGCGCACATCTGGCAGGTAGGTCCTGGCTCGCCGATACATATACCGGACCACATCGGTTATGGTGTAGTACGCGCCCGTAGCCCGGTGGGCGGCCCGCTCTTGCCGGACAGACCTTGCCCCATCACTCCCGTAGTCGATCACCCTGCGCAGCATGGTTTGGTATAAGGCACCTGCCGGGTCGGCAGCCTGCCCGTACTCGGCCGACAGCCACAGACGGAGTTCAGCCGCCTCCGGAGCTGCAAGCCCTGGCGGGGTATTCCCGGCCAGTATGTCGAGCATGAGCGCCCGGGTAGCGGCGCCCAAGTCGGCCCGACCCTCCGGGACCAAGTGCGCTACCACCCGCATGGCTCCGTCAAGATCCATGCGCCCGCCTCCTAGTTGACCGTATGGGCCAGCAGTGCCGGCTGGCCGGCCCGTGTGAGCTTGCGTACCAGCGCCCGGCCTGCCTCTTCGTCGGGCACCAGCCCAAAGACTGTGGGACCGGCGCCAGACATTAGGGCCCCCACTGCGCCTTCCCTGATCATAAGATCCTTTAACGCCGCGATCTCGGGGTGACGCGGCATCATAACCTGCTCAAATACATTCCCCAGGACCTCTGCAATTGCGGCAAGGTCGCCCTGAGCCAGGGCGTGCTCCATAGCCGCCACATCGGGCCTGTCAACGTGCTCGAGTTCATCAAACCACCGATAGACGTTACCCGTCGATTTCACAACCGGTGGCGTAGCCAGCACCAGCCACAGGTTCGCATTTACCGGGATACGGCACAGTTGATCGCCAATGCCCTGCACCCTGGCCGGCCGCCCGGCGATAAAGAACGGCACGTCAGACCCCAGACGCATAGCGAGACGCTCCAGCTCTGTGTCGGTCAGCGACAGGTCCCACAACCGGTTCAGTCCTTTGAGCGCCGCCGCACCATTGGTGCTGCCCCCGGCCATGCCGCCGGCCACAGGAATCACCTTGTCGATTTCAATCAGGGCGCCGCCCCGGTACCCGGTCTCGGACTTCAGGAGCTGCGCTGCTTTGAAGGCTAAGTTTGCCTCTGCCGGCCCCGCTATGTCGGGCCGGCATACGACCCTTACTGTGTCGGCCCGCTTAATGCGAACCGTATCGGCAACACTGACCGGAAGCATGACCATGTCAACGTCATGGTAGCCGTCCACGGGGCGCTTCCCCAGCACATTCAACGACAGATTCACTTTTCCAGGACTCGGGAGCACTAAGCTCTCCATGCTATCGCTCCTGTTCATATGGTCCACAAAACAGCCAGGGCTTGTCCCTGGCTGTTGGTTGTCTATATGTTAGCGGGAATGCGCCTCGATTCTGGTCTCCTGCCCGCCAAACGGGCAGCAAATGACCAGTTCGACGGCCTCCGTCAGCAAGTCGGCGTAGGTATAGCTGACACGGCGCTCACTCTTGTCGGCTTCCTCGATCTTTACCGTGAAAATATTGGGATATGCGCCCTCGAGCACCCCCTCCCGCTCCACGATCTTCCGGCGGCCCCTGTTAGCCTTCAGGCGGATTTTCGCTCCAACGTGGGATTCGAGGTCCTTCTTGATATCCGCAAGCATGCTCTTGGGAGCCAAGTGAACACCACACCCTTCCAGCAGACTGGCACCGATGGGCGAAGTTTGTCCCACAGGAAAAACCTCGGCCAATGCTCATTATACCAGCACCGCCGGTCACGGTCAAGGAAACTTATTATTTTAAGGGTGGACGGGACTCTTGTCAAGCACTTGTCTCGTCAACGCATAATTCTGTGCGAAACCTACTTCGTGTAGCGGTCGGCAACTTTTGACGCGCCGTAAGAGTTGGGCTTAATTTCGGCGTGAAAGCCGCTGCCCACTACCATGCCGACCACGTCACGAATCAGATCTTTTGTCTCGCCGTGCTCACCCACATCAAGGTGAATCTCTACATTCAGGCCCCGGGTACCGGCCTCAGCCAGGCTCTGGGCCAACTTCTCCGCGAGGGAGAGCGAAATCGCCGTCTCGTAAAAGATCTTCTGGCGCAGACTGCGAATTCGCTGCTGGTGCCGACGCCTGTAGTAGTACCGGGCGCCCTTGCCCAGCCGGTGCACGATAATCGCCGTGACAAAACATAGGTCAGACCGGGTATGCGAATCGGTACCCACAATCAACTTGTACCGCCCACCGGGCTCCTCCGCCACGTAGTCCAGCAAATCCTGCAAAAGCCGATCGTACGTCATCGGTCCTTTGGTCGGACTATGGAACATGTTATCGTGCACGGTCATTCCCCCTGGTTGACCATTCATTCTCCCCTTACTACCAGTAATAGTACCAGGAACTGTTATTTGTTACCTGCTTCGGGTGGGTTTTCGCTCCCCGTTTCAATGATCTTTCGCGTTAAGACCGAGAACTCCTCCAGCGACAAAGTCTCCCCACGCCGCGAGGAGTCGATCTGTGCCTGACTCAGAGCCTCCTGAACGATTGCTTTGTCCATAGACAACCCGCCCGACAGCGCATTGCCTAGCGCCTTCCGGCGCTGTCCAAATGCCGCCTTAACCACCCGGAAGAAATCCTTGCGCGGCGCGTCCACAGGCGGAACCTCCCGGATCTTCATCGCCACCACCGCTGAGTCCACTTCGGGCGGGGGTAAAAACGCACCCCTGCTTACCTTAACGGCAATGCGAGGCTCGGTGTAGTACTGGACGGCGACACTCAGTGCTCCATAGTCCTTGCCGCCCGGCGGAGCCACCATTCGGTCTGCGACTTCTTTCTGGACCATGACGACAATCGTATCTAGCGGAAGCTGCTCTTCCAAAAGGCGCATGATCAGTGGCGTCGTGATATAGTACGGCAGGTTGGCCGCTACTTTCGCCTTTGCCCCGGCTGGCAGGCGTTCGGCGAGGAGACTATGTAAGTCAATGCGCCCGGCATCGCCGTGGATCAACTCCACGTTGGGATGCATCTCGAGCAAGGTCTTGCGCAAAATCTCCACCAGGTTGCGGTCGAGTTCGATGGCCAGCACCTTGCCGGCCACCCGGGCCAACTGCTGCGTCAAGGTTCCCAGCCCGGGTCCGATCTCAAGCACCAGGTCTTCAGAACCAATCTGGGCGGCTTCCACAATGCCTTCGAGAACGCGCGCATCGGTCAGGAAGTTCTGCCCCAGCCTATGCTGCGGCCGAATGCCGTGGGCTGCCATCATCGCTTTCAGCGTCTTCGCACTGGACAGATCCAACAAGAACAACTCTCTCCTTGTTTCACGTGTGATAGGCAAAAGGCCAGAGGCCGGTCAAACCGGCATCTGGCCTCCAAGTTCAGTCATCTGCAAGGATATAGACTGTCACAGGGCGACGGCCCCATTCCAGGGCCTCGGACAGTGAGTCGAAGCAGAGGTCGATCTTTTGGCCCTTGATCGCTCCACCGATGTCCCCTGCAATGGCCGGGCCATACCCCTCGATATAGAGGCGGGTGTAGAGCGGGATGACACGTGGATCAACTGCTACAACGCCACGCTCCGCCCACATCCCAGTATAGGTATACCCATTTCCATCCGGATTACTCTCTTTGCCGGCGGTATAGCCCGTCGACTCCAATTCGAGGACCTGCGTGTACCGGAAGTCGCGCCCGCCACGGGAGACAACCCCGCCAGTACCGAAAGCGACAACCTGATTGACGGGCTCGGCCACAACTGCCTCGTCGACGATTGCGCTGCCGACTTCCACACCGTCCTCCAGGTAGATGACCTTTTTGATCTCCTTGACGCCCGGTGCACCGGCCTGGATTTCCTTGGTTTCACCGACCATCATGTAGCGATCTTCTTCACGCTCTACGTCGAAAGGGATCTCCTCACGGACGACTTCGGTCCGCTCCGTGCGCCGCACAACCTTGAGTGCAAGACCGTTGCTGACCGCAGTCGAGGCCTCGGGCGTAACACTGTCGTTCTCGTTCAGCGCAATGGAGAGTTCCTTAAGCAAGTCGCCCACCGTAGCAGCCTGGGTCAAGACTTCCTGAGACTTGCCTTCGAGGGTCACCGTCACCGGAAGCGCCTTTTTGACCTCAACAGTCAGCGACTTCTTGCCGGCAAGCGACGTTGCCAACGACGGTTCAATCAGGTCCTTTTCGTGCAGCTGAATCCCGTGGGCAGAAAGGGCAGTACCGAGATGCTGCTCGGTCGTCTTGAAGGTGATGCTATCGCCCAGACCGTTGACGCTGATCATGTGCGTCTCGGGCTTAAGCGCCCATACGATGGAACCGCTGAGCACTACCAGGGCTACCAGGCCAAGAACAGCCCACCGGGATCGCTTTGTCATGCCAGCCTTAAACGCTGACTGCATCCAGTTCCTCACCGGTCGCCTCCTTCCGGCACGTCGGCCAGTCACGGTTTATGTCGCCCCCAGGACACAGGGAGAATCATACCGTGTCTAGAGTGATTCGCCTCGCGAAGGGCGTAAGCCTGCCGAACGCCCGTGCCATTTTTCAGCACATCGGTATGTATACGGTAATGAACCCAATATCATGACTAGACCCCGGATGCCTCATAGGCTCCGGGGTAGACGATGAGATTGTTGGCGTGCCCGGCAGGGATCGAACCTGCGGCCTCTTGCTCCGGAGGCAAGCGCTCTATCCGCTGAGCTACGGGCACAAATGGTGACCCCAACGGGATTCGAACCCGTGTTACCGCCTTGAAAGGGCGGTGTCCTAGGCCTCTAGACGATGGGGCCGTCTTATGAAGGAAACTGGCGGAGGCGACGGGATTCGAACCCGCGGTCTCGGCCGTGACAGGGCCGCATGTTAGGCCACTACACCACGCCTCCGTGCTCGCGGCGCACTGCGTGCGCCTGTCGCACCCGACCGGCCAGAGGCCGGTTGGGATCTGGTGGACGATACTGGGATCGAACCAGTGACCCCTTGCGTGTGAAGCAAGTGCTCTCCCGCTGAGCTAATCGTCCGGGGGAAAAGGGGCAAAAAGTTTGGGCGGCGACCTACTCTCCCACGTTCAAGACGTAGTACCATCGGCCCTGAGAGGCTTAACGGCCGTGTTCGGAATGGGAACGGGTGATCCCTCT
>JARBUG010000109.1 GCA_029239785.1 Symbiobacteriaceae bacterium
GCACGACCGTGGACAAAGATGCTCCCCTGCCGCCAGCCCCACCGTGTCGAGCGCACGCGGCGGAGCACAGGCGGCACGGCGAAACCTACATCGGCCGAAGCGGCGGCAGCGCCTCCTCCGGACTCAACCCCATCTCCAACAACCCGATCATCCCCGCACACGCATCCGCATTCGGCGGCATAATCGGCGCCGTCATCGCATCCCGGATCATCCGCTCCAACGGCTGGGCCTGGAACAACGAATGCACCCCGCACGCGACCGCTGCATGCTGGGCCGTCCGCGTCACCGCCTCGCCCACGGCGTACTTCGCCTTCAAAAACGCCAGGAAGGTCGCCGGCGAGGCGCCCTGGGTCTCCTGCATCCAGCCGGCATTCCATAGCACCAGCCTTGCCTGATCGATGCTGCACACCATCTCCGTCATCCGGCGGCGAATATCCGGATGGTACCCCATGGGCTGCGCAAACCCCTTCGCCTGCCGGGTGCTCAGCAACTGCTTCGCAAAGTCGACAATCCCGGCGCCCACCCCCAGGTAGACCCCTGTATAGCCGCCGAACGACCACGCGGCCCCCTGCATCAGGAACGAGCCGATAAAGTTCTCCGTGGTATGCAGCACCTGCTCATCCGGCACAAAGGCGCCATCGAACAGCACCGTCTGGCTGCGGGTCGCCCGCATGCCCACCGTATGCCACACATCCTCCACGTTGATGCCGTCGCCGTCGGTGGGCGCCGCAAACCCAATCGCCGACTGCGGATTCGGATCATCCTCCAAATGTGCATATAGGAACGCCAGGTCGCTGGCCTCCCACATGGAAGCGAACGCCTTCCGGCCAAAGAGCTGATACCCGCCGGGCACCTTCCGGGCCATTACCGTGGGCACGTAGCTTGGCGCCAGGTGGCTCGACGCCGTCGGCTCCGACACGGAGGTACAGAACAGCTTCCCCTCCTGGGTAGCCTGGTCTGCCACCCACTGCTTCATGGCCTCCGAGATGCCGGGGTCAGACATGATCGCCCCCGTCGCATTGATGTGCATATTAAAGGAGAGCGCCGTCGCCGCACAACCCTTGGCGAGCTCCTCGGCAGCCAGGACCCAGGCCATGAAGCCGAGTCCCTTGCCGCCGTACTTTTGCGGAATCACCAGCCCGTAGAACCCCGCATCCCGCAGCAATTCATAGTTCTCCACAGGCGCCGTGCGGTTCCGGTCGTGCTCGGGCGCCCGGCGGGCAAACTCGGAGGCCATCTCCCGGGCCATGCGCTGAATCTTCACCAACTCCGGCGACAAAGCGAAATCCAAAGACATCCCAATCCCTCCTTGTTTCCCCACAATCACAACGTTACACTTTTGTTATATGTATGTAAAGGGGATTGATTATCAATGCCAAATTTCTATGACGAGGATTGGATATAGATACTTGAAATTGGAAGCGAACCTAATTTATGATGATGAGTACACTGCGTCGTCTCGAGGTGATGACCCATGCATCTGGTCCCCGTCCGCCAGATTACGGCGGGCATGCGGCTCGCAAGGTCCATCCTGTTGCCAGACGGCCGCGTTTTTCTGAGCAAGGGGGCACAACTCAGAGAGACTTACGTCGGGCCCCTGCTGGAACAGGGCATCATTTCGGTCTATGTCATCAACGATCTGGCGCCGGACGTGGTGGTGTCAGATGTGGTTTCCGATGCGGCCCGCCAGGGGCTGACCGATGAACTGCGGGGCGTAATCCGCCAGATTCAGCCCGCCGTTGCGGAAGCGTCGCGCCGCAGCAGCAGCCGTTTCGCTGCCGGCCTGGCCGTCGACCGGCTCAAACTGGCGGTGGACAAGATTCTCGACGAACTCCTGCTGAACCGGCATGTGGTGGTCAACCTGAAGGACCTGCGCAGCGCAGATGATTTTACGCTGGGCCATTCGGTGAATGTCTGCGTGCTGAGCACGCTGCTGGGCACCGTCGTGGGGCTGTCGCCCGCCGAACTGAAGGACCTGTCAATGGGCGCCCTCCTGCACGATATCGGCAAGACGCTGACACCGGCGGCGATTCTGGGGAAGCCCGGCCCGCTCACCTCTGCCGAGGCCGCGATCATGAACCGGCACACTACCGACGGGTGGAACATCCTCAAAGAGCAGCGCGACATTACCTATCGGGCGGCCATCGTCGCCCTGCAGCACCATGAGCGCTGGGGCGGCGGCGGCTACCCCGAAGGGCTGCGAGGCGAGCAGATCTTCCGCAACTCCCGCATCTGTGCCGTAGCCGACTGCTATGATGCTATGACGAGCGACCGGGTTTATCGCCCCGGCATGTCCCCGTTGCGGGCGCTGGAGCTTATGACAGGGCCGATGGCGGACTTTTTCGAGCCGGACCTGGTCTGGCATTTTACTCAGTCGGTGGCGCCGTACCCTTTGGGGTCGCTGGTGCGCATAACAGGCGGTCTGCAGGCGGTGGTGGTCGAAGTAGTGAAGGGAAAGACCTATCGCCCCAAGATCCGGCCGGTGCTTGATGCCGAGGGTAAGGCGCTGCCGGGAGATCAGGAGATCGATCTGGCCGAGCAGACGCACGTCGAAATCCTCGGCCTGCTGCGGGAGGGACCGGTCGACTTTGACCCCGAACTGCTTAGACAATAAGGAACCGCGCTGCCAGCTACTGTGGCAGCGCGGTTTTGCTTTGCACCGGTGCGGGCACGCCGATATAGTACCCCTGAGCAAAGCCCACCCCAATATCTCTCAGGAGGCGCATCGTCTCGGCATCGCCCACGAATTCGGCGATCGTCTGCTTGCCAAGGCCCCGGGCGACTTCGACCATGGACTTTACCAGATGCCGGTCAACGGGGTCCCGCATCAGGTTGACAACGAAGCTGCCATCGATCTTCAGGAACTCGACCGGCAGATGCTTGAGGTAAGCAAAGGAGGCGAAGCCCGATCCGAAGTCATCGATGGCAAACCGGCAGCCCAGCGTCCGGAGCGTGCTGATGAACTGTTTGGCCTGCTGCAGATCGGCGATGGCGGCAGTTTCAGTGATCTCGAAGATAATGGCGGCCGGGTTGACCTGGTGCTCTGCCAGCTCCCGGCGAATCAGGGGCAGCAACTCGGCATCGGAGAAGGCGAGTCCGGACAGGTTGACTTCGACGACGCCGCAGCACTCTTTGGCGGCCACCGTCTGAATCGCCTTTCGCACGACCAGACGGTCGATCGCGTGAATCAGCCCGAACCGCTCTGCGACCGGCAGGAACTCGCCCGGCGCAATGACCTCGCCGTTCTCACCCAGCATCCGCAGCAGCAGCTCGCAGTGGGAAATCCGGCCCTCGGCCATACTCCAGATTGGCTGGGAATAGAGGACAAACCGGTTCTCGTCGATGGCTGCCCGGATCCGCTGCTCCCAGTGTAGTTTCTGTTCGCCCTGCTCGACGGCGGCGCAGCCGTTATTGAAGAAGGAGGCCCGGTTCCGGCCATGATCTTTCGACTGATACATGGCCACATCCGCCCGGGTCAGCAGGTCGGCAGCCGTACTGCCGTGGTCCGGGTAGAGTGCGATGCCAATACTGACCGTGCATGCGACCGGTTTCCCGCTGACCATGTGCGCGTTGTGGCTGAGTTGGTCCAGGATGCGCTCGGCGACCGTACGGGCTTCCGGTTCGGATGCCCCCGGCACAATTACGGCAAACTCGTCGCCGCCCAGGCGGGCCACGGTGTCCGTCTCACGGCGCACCTGCAGGCGCAGGACTTCCGCGAGGTTCCGCAGGAGTTCGTCGCCGGCCCGGTGGCCAAGCGTGTCATTGACGTACTTGAACTGATCGACGTCGATGAAGATCAAGGCGCCATGGGCCGTCCCCGGAGAGCCCATCGCCAGTTGCTGATCCAGCTCTTCCAGGAACCGCCGCCGATTAAAGAGTTCGGTCAGGGGGTCATAACTGGCCAGGTGCAGTAATTGCTGCTCGTACCGTTTTTGATCACGAATATCTCGCAAATAGAGCGAATAGTAGAGAACCTCCCCGCCCGACGACCGGTGGGCCATGATGACGCCAGAGACCGGCACCAGCTCCCCGGAACGCACGAACAGATGATCTTCGCCCGACCAGTAGCCGTTTCGCTGAAGGGCCGGGAGCAGTTCTTTCATCAAGCGGTCGGTCAACTGGACCAGATCGTGGCGGACCAGGTAATCGTGCGCCGTCTCACCGACAACCAGATCGACCATCTGCTGTGCGGCTTGGTTCAGGTAAATGGCGCGCCACGAAGGATCATACATGATGACAACGTCTGGCGTTGCCTCCAGCACGGCTGCCAGTCGGGCCTTTTCTGCCTCCGCCCGGCGGGTGCTGGCCAGAGCCTCTTCCAGCATGACCTGGCGCAGCGCCAGTTCGGCCGCCGAGCGGCGCTGCTCGATGGCGATAAAAAGCCCGGCCGCCGCCGAGACGGTAAACATGCCCAGCTCCATGGCGGTTTCGGTCGGGCCACCGTGCCCGGGAGGACCCGTCAGGCGTGACGCCAAGATGCCAAGGCCTGCCAGGGTCATCAGGCGGAAGCCCTCGCGCTTGCCGCCGGCCCGGGCGCCCACTGCGGGAACGCAGGCAAGGAGGGTCAAAAAGCCGTGGCCGATGGGCGAGGCATGCAGCAGCAGCAGGGCCACTGCGGCGGTCACGAACCAGAGGTGGCAGCGGAGCCGTGCCTTGACGCTGCCAACATTCCGCACAATCCGGAACGCGATCACGTTGTATGTGCTAAGCGCAAGAATGAACAGGGCGGAGCGGATCGCACCGCCCGAATGCCCGCCATCGTCCGCCATGGTGACCACAACACAGAAGGCGAGCAGCCACAGCCAGTACTCCAGCATCCGCTCCAGCCGGACGGGAAACGTGTCGGCATCGACCTGTTCGGACGCGTCGGTCTGGCCGGCCATGAACAGGCTGGGGCTGACCAGCAGCCCCAGCGCCCAGACGCTCCAGGCTGCCATGCCGGCGTAGGCGCCCGCCTTCCACAAGGTCCAGGCCATCAGGGTCGGAAAGATCGCTCCGATCGCGTGGTAGAGCGGGGACCAGCTCGGCCGCTTCCAGGGCCCGCTGCCAAGAAAAAGGGCCGCTCCGCTGATCAGACCGATTGCGCCGACCAGGTGCACGTAGGGGTAAAGCGGTGTGTAGTAGACGAGAAATAGGTCACCTTCGCCGCCGAACAGAAAAGCAGCACCGCATGTCGCCTGAACGGCGCCCAGGGCCAGCATCCACAGGTCAATCCCCGCGGGCCGCTGGCGGTCTCCGCCGGCAAGCGCGCCGACGACTACGGCCAGGGAGATGAGCGCGAAAACCGCTCCGGACGTCTGGAGGCCGCTGGGGATCGAAGCCATGGCCGCAAGGGCCGGAGGAACGGCCGGAATCAGGCCGATGACGGACTGCCAGAGCCGGGAAAGCTTGAGTCGCTCGACAATCAACAGCAGGACGCCACCGCCGACCAGCGTGATGGGGTCCATCCTAAAGAGTTCGCCGCCCGGGTTGCCGCTGAGAATCAGAAACGGCTCTGGCTGAAAGTAGAGGATCAAGCCCACGAGCATCTGTGTGGCGGCGAGGATGAGATTGAACCGGGTGGTCCAAAAGCGGGTCATGGGCAGGACCTCCTTTCCGGTCTCCGAGGTACCACATATGTTTACACACCGTGCTAAAATATCCAATATGGGAACGAAAGGGATCCGGCGGCCACCTTGCCGGATAATGCGCTAACAGGTAAAGTGTTCATAGGAGGGATAAACTGTGACAAATCAGTATCGGCTGACATGGGACCTCGATTCGGTGTTTGCCGGCGGTGCCAAGTCCCCGGAGCTGGCGGGCCAGATGGACCAGTTGGCAGAAACGCTGGCAGCGCTGAAGTCGCGGCTTGATACGCTTCCGTCGCCGGAGACGCCCGAAGGGCTGACGGCCTGGCACGAACTGTACATGGGCACCCAGCAGCTCCTTGACCGGGGCACCCAGGTTGGTGCGTTTATCGGCTGCCTGAATGCGCAGGATGTGCGCGACATGGACGCCAAGCTCCTGATGGGCCGCATGAGCCAGATTGGCGCCGAGTTTGGCGGGCTGGAGATCTTCTGGCGGGAGCGCATCAAGCAGCTGCCCGAGCAGGTGTGGCAGACCATTTTGGCCGACGAGCGGTTCCGTGAGCTGGCCTTCCCGCTGCAGGAGACCCGGGAGCGGGCGCTGGAGGCGCTGCCCGCCGCCGAGGAGTCGCTGGCCAATGACCTTTCCGTAGATGGCTACCACGCCTGGGGCCGCCTGTATCAGACCATCGTGGGCCGGGTGACGATTCCGGTGGAGGAGGATGGCAAGGTCCAGAAGCTCTCCCCCGGTCAGGCCTACAACAAGTTCTCCAACCCTGACCCTGCCTTCCGGGCACAGTTGTTCAAGAACTGGGAAGAGGCCTGGGGCGAGAGCGCAGAGCTGTGCGCCTCGGCGCTGAACCATCTGGCGGGCTTCCGGCTTGCCATGTACAAGCGGCGCGGCTGGGATTCCGTCATGCGGGAGCCCATGATCGACAACCGCATGACCCAGGCGACGCTGGACGCCATGTGGGGCGCCGTCGAAGGCGGCAAGGAGATTCTGGTCAAGTACCTGGAGCGCAAGGCGAAGCTGATGGGCACCGGCGCCTACCACTGGTACGACGAGAACGCCCCCCTGGGCGCCGCCACCCGCAAGGTCAGCTATGATGAGGCGGCCGCGTTCATCGTGGAGCACTTTGGCCGTTTCAGCCCGAAGATGGCCAACTTCGCCCGCACCGCCTTCGAGGGGTGTTGGATTGAGGCAGAGGACCGTCCCGGGAAGATGCCCGGCGGTTTCTGCACGCCGCTGCCCGTCAGCCGGCAGTGCCGGATCTTCCTGACCTTTGGCGGCGATCCCGGCAGCGTGGCGACGGTCGCGCACGAACTGGGCCATGCGTTCCACTTCGATGTCATGTGGGATATTCCGCCCATGGCCCGCCAGTACGCCATGAATGTGGCGGAGACAGCGTCGACCTTTGCGGAACTGCTGACGGCCAAGGCGGCCATCGCCACGGCGCCGACGGCGGAAGAGAAGCTGGCGCTGCTCGATGAGTCGATCCGCCGGTCGGTAACGATGTTCATGAACATCCACAGCCGGTTCATTTTCGAGAACCGGTTCTATGAGGCCCGGAAGAAGGGGCTTGTGAGCGTTGACCGCCTGAACGAGCTGATGGTGGGCGCCCAGCAGGATGCGTTCCGGGGGGCGCTGGCGACGCCGCATAAGTATTTCTGGGCGTCGAAGGGCCATTTCTACGGGACGGGTGTGCCGTTCTACAACTTCCCGTATACGTTCGGCTTCCTCTTTAGCGCCGGCATTTATGCCCGGGCGATGGAAGAGGGCCCCGCGTTTGAGCAGAAGTATATTGATCTGCTGCGGGATACGGGGCGGATGACGACGGAGGAGTTGGCTCGTCGGCATTTGGGCGTGGATTTGACGCAGCCGGCGTTCTGGGAGAGTGCGGTGCGGATTGTTACGGCTGATGTGCCTGAGTTTCTGCGGTTGACTGCTGCTGCTGAGTAGGCGCCTGTGGGAGCAGGTGGGGGATTCCCTCTCAGGGTTGTTCGTTTGGGGGCCTTCGGCCGTCCCCAAACATCCGGCACCAACGTTCGGTCACCCCCACCTGCCCCCACAGGCTGACGTTTTCGCCACACCAATCCGCTTGTAGCGGCGCGGCCCGTCGCACCTATCGAAGGTGCGACGGGCCGTCGGATTTTGTCGGGTTCTTTTGGGTGGGCGACAGCATGGTTTGACAAAAACTGGGATTCATCTCCGGTACACTGGGTCGCGGAGGTGACTTCCGGTGATCCAGTCCCTGTTTAGGCGGGTGGCTGCTTTGCTTGCTGCGGCGCTGCTTTTTGGCGCTTCGGCGGGTGTGGGGTATGCTGCTGAGCCGGAATGGCAGTTGGTTGAGACCCGGACCATGGTGTTCTCGTCGGGGGACGTGCCTGCGGCGCCTGTGCGGGAAAAACCGGCCGAGCCCCCTGCCCGTCCTGAGCCGAAGGTGGGTCAGGACGCGGCCCGCGAAACGGTGGAGGCTCTGTTTCCGGCCTTTGCCGGCGCCGGGGTCCGGGTAGAGTTCTACGAGTATGAAAGCGAGGCGGGATGGGTCTTCTTCCTTGGGGAGGATGATCCGTCCATGGGCATTGTCGTCGGTGTCGATGCGACAACTGGCCAAATCATGGGCTACTGGGATGACCGTTACGAGCCCACACCTCAGGGGATTCCCACCGGCCCGCAGTCGGGGCCCGACAGACGGGCCGAGGCCGAGGGGCAGGCCGCAGCCTGGCTCAGCAAGCTGCTGCCCAACCATGACCTGGTGCGCTTTGACTCCATCTACCCCGACGGTGGTCTGTTCAGCGACACTTACGCCTTCACCTGGGCGGAGCAGCAGGGCGGCGTCCCCGTGCCTGACAGTCGCGTCCATCTGTCGATTGACCGCAATACCCTCGAGTTGCGGGAGTACAGCTACAACCTTGTGAGCGGCCTGACCTTTGCCCCCGGCAAGCCCCAGGTCACATCCGCACAGGCCATGGCCCAGTGGTCGGAGCCGCAGCCTCGCCTCGCCTACCACGCTGGCCCGACCGACGAGTATCTCGTTGCCAATGGGCCGATGGAGTTGTTCTACGAGTTCTCCGACTCCTATTCGCCCATTGACGCCTTAACCGGCGAGTTCGTGACGGCCAGCACCAGTGTGACGCACTCCAGTATCGCCCCGGGTGCCGACCCCGTGACCCCGTCAGCGCTTCCGCTGTCGGATGCTGATGCCCTGGCCATCGCCGGTGCCCTGATGGAGGTGCCGGAGGGTGATCTCCGCATCGATGATTGGTACGAAGGCGAGGCCCGGGAAACCATCCGTGTCTACTGGGCCAACGAAGAGCTCTCCATGAGCGCAGCATTCGACCAGGAGACGGGCATGCTCCGGTATGCCTACCGAGACACGCTCAAAGGCTCGCCGCCCCGAAGCGGACGGGTTACGAATGACCAGGTGGAGCGGGCCCGTCAGGAAGCGGTTCATCTGGCTCAGACATTCTATGGCCCGTTCCTTGACCAGCTGCGCCTGGTTGATGCCCCTGAGGAAGAGATGTACGGGGATGGTTACCCATTCCGCACCTTTCATCTCCAGCGCTACGTCAACGGTCTGCCGATGGGCGATGAGGGCATCCGAATTTTGATCGACCTGACCACGAATCAGTGGGCGTACATCGGCAGCAACTGGACGGACACGCAGGTCGAGCCGCTCGACGTCAGCAGGATCAAGTCGCAGCGCGAGGCAAAGGATGCTTTCTTTGCCGACGTGACGCCGCAGTTGGTCTACTTGCCGGTCTTGGGCGGAGCGCCTGCTGGCAAGGGCGAGTACCGGGAGCCGTTGGAAGCTGCCACCGAGTACGCCCTGTACTGGGTCCTGCCCCTGACTGCCGCCGACGCCCGGGTTGATGCCTACACGGGCCAGAAGATTGGGCGCGACGGTGAGCCGGTCGGTGCACTGGAAGCGGCCTTGGCCAGCATCGCCGGCCACTGGGCCGAGGGCGAACTCGGCTATTTGCTGAACACGCGGCTGGTGCGCGCCAGTGAGTTCGACCCGCAGGCACCCGTGACCCGGGCACATGCGCTCCAGTTGCTCCTTCGTGCCAGCGGTTACTCTGGATACGCTGGGCCCGACTCTTTCCTGACCGGTTCCGGGACGGTTTTCGAAGATGTGGACCGCAATTCACCCCACTATGATGTGGTGTTGCGGGCACTGGCGGCCGGCTGGCTGACGCCGCTGGAAGATGAGGAAGCCTTCCATCCGACGGAGGCGGTCACCCGGGGCCAGTTCGTCGTGTGGATGGCCCGGGTTTTGCAACTCGGCGACCTGGCCCGGTCGGAGATTCAGGTCGGGCATGAGTACAGCGACCTTTCCGGGCTGGGAACCGAGGTGCAAAATGCGGCGACCTTCCTGCGTGCCCTGGGGCTGCTGTCACCGGGGGAGAGGTTCCGGGGGAATGATCCACTGACTCAGGCCGAGGCTGCTGCACTCGTGGTGAGGCTCCTGAATTACTCGGGGGCTGGGGGCTGGTATCCTTACGGCGGGAAGTAGGGCGGTTTTGCTCTGCGGTGGCGCCTGCGCAGGCTGATGTTTGCGTTCACCACCCGGTCATTTTCTAAACGCGGCGGCCCTCGCACCCATCGAAGGTGCGAGGGCCGTCAGCGCGGAGCAGCCGGCCCGTTTTACCCCCGGCGCACAGGCTTCCATACCACCAGGACGCTGGCTGTCACCAGCGTTCCCACGGCCACGGCGATCGCATAGGCTGGCAGGTTGGTGACCATACCGGGGATGATGGGGGTGATGATCCCGCCCACGGGCATTCGCACCGCGACCCCGGTCATCATGCAGATCGCACCTGACACCGCACCGCCCAGGGTAATGGCCGGAATGACCCGGCGGGGGTCGGCGGCGGCAATGGGAATCGTGCCCTCAATTACGTTGATCAGGCCCATCAGGAAGGTGGTCTTCCCGAGGCGCAGTTCTTCCTCGGTGTACCGCCGGGGCGCCAGGCGCATCGACAGGCAGACGCCGAAGGCCGGCACAATCACGCCGCCGATCACGGCGCCGAGGGGGTAGGCATTGCCCGAGGCCAGCAAATCCAGGGCAAACAGCGAGGCGGCCTTGTTGATCGGGCCGCCCATGTCGACAGCGGCCATCGCCCCGAGGACGGCGCCCATCAGCAGCGCCGACTGGCCCTGCATGCCCGCCAGCCAGCCCTGCATGCTGGTCATCAGCCAGGAGGCCGGGGGGTTGACTACATAGAGCATCAGCACCGCGATTCCGACCCCCGACAGGGCGGGGTAGATCAGAATGGGCAGCAGGTCCTGGAGCACGGCGGGCAGGCGGATCACCTTCTGCAGCCCGAGCACCATGTAGCCCGCCAGGAAGCCCGCCGCCAGGGCGCCCAGCATGCCGCTGCCGCCCCGGCTCGCCATCAGGCCGCCGAGCATGCCGGCCAGCAGCCCGTCCCACCCGGCAATGCTATGCGCGATGAACCCTGCGAGGACGGGCAGCATGAGGGCCAGGCCGCCCTCGTTGCCAAGCACCTGCAGGAAGGAGGCCAGGGCCGTGTCCGGGGCCACCCGGCCGGCCAGCGCCGAGCAAATCGCCCCGACCATCACGAACGGAATCATCCGGTTAATGCCATTTAATAAGTGCTTCATCGTTATCTCCGTCTTTGCAGGATGTCCTGCCTATTGTACGCTCGCCGGAGAACTCCCTCAACGGGTTTTTGCGCGGGCGTGGTAAGATAAGCCGGAAGGGAGGCTCGACTCACCACATGACTCATATTCGCAGCAAGGAGATCACCTTTACCCTGGCCGGCCATGCCCACCTCGACCCGGTTTGGCTATGGGACAGGCAGGAGGGCATCGAGGCGGTCAAGGCCACATTCCGCTCCGCCCTTGACCGCCTGCAGGAAAACCCAGACCTCGTTTTTGTACATAGCTCCGCCGCCCAGTACGCCTTGATGGAGACCCACCCGACGCTGATGGGCGAAATCCGTGCGGCAGCCGAACGCGGCCAGTGGGAGCCCGTAGGCGGCTTCTGGGTGGAACCTGACGTCAATATCCCGTCGGGAGAGGCCCTGGCCCGACAGGGGCTGCTCGGCCAGCGCTACTTCCAGCGCACCCTTGGGTGCCGCTCCCGGGTGGCCTTTCTGCCCGACTCCTTCGGCCACCCCTACACGCTGCCGCAGATATTCAAGCAGTGCGGCATGGACTACTTCCTGTTCTGGCGCCCGATCGGCCCGGAGATCAACCTGCCGTCCAACCTGTTTACCTGGGAAGGGCCCGACGGCACCCGTATGCTCTCGGCCCGGGTCGAATCGTACAACTCGAACCCCAACAACGTCATCGATACGCTGAACGCCTCCATCGGGTGGCGGCCGGCTGACGCGCCTGAGTGGATCGTCGTGTACGGCGTTGGCAACCACGGGGGCGGTCCGACGAAAAAGGCGATCGCCAGCATGCGGGAGTTGAACCAGTCTCCCGACTGGCCGACGCTGGCGTTCGGCTCCATTGAGGGGTTCTTCGAGCGGGCCAAGGGGCGGAAGCACCCCTCGTTCAACGAGCCGCTGCAGTACAGCTACCGGGGCTGCTACACCAGTCATTCACAGATGAAGAAGCTGAACCGCCGGGGTGAGAACCTGCTGGCGAGCGCCGAGAAGTGGTCGGCCATCGCTGCCCAGTACGGGCTGCCCTACCCGCAGGCTGCGCTGACCCGGGCCTGGGAGCACCTGTGCTTCAACCAGTTCCACGACATCATCTGCGGGACGAGCATTCCGCGGGCGTATGACGATGTGCGGGACGAACTGGGCGAGGCGATCGGCACGGCCCGGCGCACGGCGTACGATGCGCTGCAGAAGATCGCCCAGCAGATCGACACCCGCAGCGGCGAGCACGAAATCGGGGAGACGATGCGCCGGGTGCGCACCGGCCCGGGCAACGCCGTGGCCGACCTGGGCGACGGCATTCCCGTGATCTTCTTCAACCCGAGCCCCTGGCCGCGGCGCGAAGTGGTCGATGTGGAAGTGAACGACTGGCACATCAGTGAGATGCAGGTGCAGGATGATGCCGGGTACCCCGTCGTCCATCAGTTTGTGGAGGCGGACGCGAAGCCGCCGCGCAAGCGGGCAGCGTTCCTGGCCGAGGTGCCGGCCATGGGATACCGGCTCTACCGGATCGTCGACCGGCCGGCCGCCCAACTGCCGGGCGATGCGCCGCTGCTGAGCGCCACCGAGCGCATCCTGGAGAACCGCTGGTGGCGGCTGGAGTTGGATGAGCGGACGGGCGCCATCCGCAGCCTGAAGGACAAGGAGCGGAACCTGGAACTGATGGCCGGGGGCGGCGCCCAACTGCTGGTCATTGAGGACCCGACCAACCCGTGGGGCCAGGGCGACTACTTCCGCCATCTGGCAGGGGTCTTCGGCGACCCGACCTTTACCCTGCTTGAGGCCGGCCCGGTGCGGGCGACGGTGCAGGTGGAGGTAAGCTGGGGCGCCTCGGTGGCGCGGCAGTCTCTCACGATCTATCGGGAGACGCCGGCGATTGAAGGGAAGCTGGAGATCGACTGGCACGAGGAGTACCGGATGGTGAAGCTGGCCTTCCCGTTTGCGCTGGAGGAGGCGAAAGCGACCTTCTCGGTGCCGTTCGGGCATATTGAGCGGCCGGCGGGCGGGCAGGAGGAGCCCAGCCAGCAGTGGCTGGATGTGACGGGGCGCCCCGCCGCACGGCGGCAGGGAGCCGGGCCGAACTTTGCCCAGTTGGGCGAGGCCGGGGGCGGCGAGCAGACTGCAGCAGAGGGGGCCGAAGGCGGCGCCGGCGACGGCGCAGTGGCCCGTGATGCCGGCCTTTACGGCGTCGCACTGATCAACGACTGCAAATATGGCGCCGACGTGATGGGTGGCGAGGCCCGTCTCTCCATTCTGCGCAGCCCCATTTACGGCAATGGCAACCGCGGCGCCACCCCGGTGCGGCCCACCGACCGCTACCTCGACCAGGGTGTTCAGGAAGTGCGCTGGGCCCTGGTGCCCCACGCCGGGCCCTGGCAGGCGGCGCCCGTGGTCCAGGCCGCGCAGGACCTGAACGAGCCCATGGTCTTTGTGCGGGAGTATGCGCATGCGGGCGACCTGCCCAAGCGGCACTCCTTCCTGACAATCGAACCGCCGGACGCCGTGATCGTATCGGCGCTGAAGCAGGCCGAGGAGGGCGACGACCTGGTGCTCCGGGTCTATGAGCACCGGGGCCGGCAGGCGACGGCCCGGGTGCGGCTGCCCCTGGCGAAGGCCGACTTCCAGTTGGAAGCCCGGCCCCATCAAATCAAGTCGTACCGAATTGCGCCGGACGGCACCGTGCGTGAAGTGAATATGCTGGAGGAATAGAGGGAGGCGCCGGCAGGCCGACAGGGCTTGCCGGCGCCTTTCCCGCGCAGAATATCAGAAAGGAACTGTGCGGGGAGTGGTGACGTGGCGTACCTGGTTCTCTTTCTATCTTCCATCGCCCTTTGGATCTTCACGAACCGGCGCGTGCCCGAGGCGCTTCCCAGCCAGGTGGTGGCCGCCGTCGGGATGGGCTCGTCGCTGGGACTGAGCGACTGCATCATTAGTGGGCTGCTTCACCTTTATTCCTTCCGGCCGGGGCTGATGGCCGACCCGACCCGGGATAATGTCGCTGGAGCCATTCTGGGCGATTTCCTGTTCGTGCCGATTACCTACGGCGCCCTGATGGCGCTGTTTCCACGCCAGCGCGTGGCCGCGTCGGCAGGACTGGTTCTGGTCATGGCCGTGGTGGAACTCGTCTTCCGGCGCTATGGCCTGTTCGTGCACCATTACTGGAGTGTCTGGGTCACGGTGATCCTGTTTGCGGCGCGCTTTGGGCTGGCTGTATGGTGGCTGGGGCGCCTGGAGCGGGTCGGGTACACACCGGGATTCCGTCTGCTTCTGTCCACGGTCAGTACCACGTACATCTGGTGGCTGTGGGTGACGCCCGTGAGCGGGTTGTTCCGGGTCTGGGAGATGCGGCTGCACCTGCTGGCGCGGCCCGCTGACGACCGGCTCCTGTCGGGCTTTCTGCTGCACGGTGTAGTTTTTGCCGCCGCCGGTGTATGGTTTCTCCTGCGGCGGTGGGGAGAGCAGGGCTGGCACTGGTGGGCGTTCGCCGCGGGATGGGCCGCGTACCTCTACATCCTTCAGGGGCTGGGGGTCTACCGGTATCAGGCCGGTTGGTCACCGGTCTACGATGCGGCAGTGCTCACCGCTGTGCTGTGGGGCTGCGGACGGCTGGATGCCTGGGCAGGGGAGGCGTTTGGTTACAACTCCCGCCCCAGGGCCCGGGCCTGATTGGCGTCCAGCACCTGCTCCACCAGGGCGGCCTGTGATTCATCCTCGCAGCGGACCTGGAGGATGGCGCAGACCTTGGCGCCCTTGGGGACCGCCGTCCCGGAACGGTCTGGCTTGTGAATCAGCACATCAAGCAGGTACCCGATCAGGCCGCCGCCCAATATGCCGGCTACGGTCAGCACCACCGGCCCCGGGAGTACGGCTGCGCCCGCGATGACGCCTGCCAGACCGCCCAGTGTCGCACCGACGGCGATGCCATCCATGACGCTCTTGCCGTCGGACCGATGGAGGGTGTCGCCGAAGACGCCGCCCATCATCAGCCAGGAGAGGAGGCCGGTGGGCCTGGCCACGCTGGGCGCCAGGTGGAGCGGAATCACCTTGAGGTGGGTGCCATCAACCTTCTGTTGCAGCAGGTGCAGGACCGCTTTTTCAAGTTCGGATGTGGAGAGGAAGAGGCCGGCGACAATGGGCATGTTGATCCCCCGAATCGGAAAAACTGCCCTTAGTATGTCAGAGAAAGCGCCAGGGTATGGGGGGAAACAGTTGCGCAAAGCGCGCTATCCGAAAATGGCGATCGGACCCCTGGGCACCGTATACCTGCACAGGCGCAACCCGTACGTGGCGCTGGCCTGCTCCATCGCCCTGCCGGGGTTGGGGCACTTCTACTGCGGTGCCTACTCCCGGGGCGCCATTTTGATGTCCTGGGAGATCATCGTCAACCAGTTCGGGCGGGTCAACCTGGCTATCCTGCTTTCGACCCTGGGCCACTACGCCGAGGCGCAGGCGGTGGTCCGGTATGAGTGGGCGGTGATGTATCCGCTTTTCTACATCTTATCGATGTGGGATTCCTACCGGTTGGCGGTGGACCTGAACAAGCTGGCAGAGCGGGAAGAACGGCAGGCGGTCCGCAGTTTCTCGCCACTGTCGCTGACGAGCACCGAGGTTAGCTACCTCGGGCGCCGCAACCCCTGGGCGGCGGCCTGGCTGTCGCTGTTGCTGGCGGGCGCGGGGCATCTGTACAAT
>JARBUG010000110.1 GCA_029239785.1 Symbiobacteriaceae bacterium
TTGCGGCCTTGGTGCGGCGCCAGGTCTTGACGTGCCGGTCCAGGCAGTTGTGGGCCACGTTCAGCTTGCCGCCCACGAACCACTTGGCGAACGGCGGGTTCCACTCCAGCACCGTGTGCCACTTCTCGAACCAGTCAAGCTGCTCGGCCTGCGCGGCCCAGAACCCCAGCCGGTCCGCCTTGGCGGCCTCGTAGAGACTCTCGTCCTTCACGTGCGCCTGCGCCGCAAACTCGGCGGCCGGCGGGAAGACCCGGGCCTCCTGTAGCAAGGCCTCAAACTGCTTCTCGATATCCATGTTTACCCTCCCACTTAGTCGTCTGCAGCCGCCGCCGCAACCTCGGCCTTCGCCTTGGCCACTGCCGCAGACGCTTTATCTTCACTGACCTCGTGCCAGATGGAGACCTGACGGGTCTCCTTCAGGAAGAGTGAGCCCACCACGAAGGTCAGCGCGGCGATCGAAATTGGGTAAACCAGGCCGGCGAACATGTTGCCCGTGGCCGCCACGACGGCGGTCGCAATAAAGGGCGTGAGGCCGCCGAATACGCCGTTGCCAATGTGATACGGCAGCGACATGGACGTGTAACGGATCTTGGCCGGGAACGCTTCCACCAGGTACGCCGCGATCGGGCCATAGACCACAGTCACCAGCAGCACCTGCACGAAGACCAGGAGGGTCAGCATAACCGGGCTGGCAGCATTCGCCTTCATGGCCAGGTAGATCGGGTAATAGAGCAGGGCAGCCAGCAGGTTGCCGGCCATCATAATCTTCTTGCGGCCGATCTTGTCGGACAGGCTGCCAAAGACCACGAAGAACGGAACGGCCGCCAGCAGCGCGATCGATACGATGTAGTTCGCCGTGATGAACGGGATCTTCAGCGAGTTTTGCAGGAAGGTGAGCGCGTAGAACTGCCCGGTGTACCAGACTACGCCCTGGCCGGCGGTGGCGCCAAACAGGGAGAGCAGCATGCCCTTCATGTTCTGCCAGGTCAGGGTATCGCGCACCGGCGCCGTGGAGGTCTTGCCGCTGTCCTTCAGCTTGGTGAACAGAGGCGACTCACGCAGACTCATGCGAATCCAGAAGGAGAGGGCGACGAGGAGCGAAGAGAGCAGGAACGGAATGCGCCAGCCCCAGGCCTGGAACGCCTCGGCCGACAGCGAGAGGCGAACGGCCAGGATAACGCCGAGCGAAACGAACAGACCGGCCGTGGCCGTGATTTGGATGAAGCTGGTGTAGAAGCCACGTTTGTTGTCGGGCACGTGCTCCGCCACGTAAACAGCGGCGCCGCCGTACTCACCGCCCAGGGCCAGGCCCTGGAGCAGGCGGAGCGAAACCAGAATGATTGGCGCCCAAATGCCGATGCTGGCGTAGCCCGGTATTAAGCCTATTACGCTGGTGGCGCCGCCCATGATGATCAGGGTGACGAGGAATGCGTATTTGCGGCCGATCAGGTCGCCGATGCGCCCGAAGAAGAGGGCGCCGAAGGGCCGGACCACGAAGCCGGTGGCGAAGGTCGCCAGGGTGGAGAGCAGGGCCACAGTCGGGTTGCCTTGCGGGTAGAAGACGCCGGAAAGAATTGCAGCGAGGCTGCCAAAAATGTAAAAATCATACCACTCGATCACGGTGCCGGCGGCAGATGCCCCAATCACCTGCCAGATCTTGCTCTGGGCCTGCTTGGCTTCGCGAGTCTGAAGAGCCTGCGAGCTCATAGTCCGCTTACCCCCTACCCCCATGATTTTGGTTCCCATAATCTCTGGTTATCGCTTATCGTCGCCCCGTTCGCTGCCCTCCTTTTCCCACAATAGTGGCGACTTATATTCCATGCATAACTCTTATAATCCTCCTGCCTTTCGCTTATAGTACTAATATTTTTTATGTTATGTGCATGCGGAACGGGGGGCCTTACAGCCCCCCGTTTTGTACGTGATTTCACTTTCAAGTCTTGCCTTTTTGCTCACTTTTTCGATTCGAACCGAACAATGGGCATGGTTAGATCGTACAATGTATACCACATTTTAGGGGGTCTTCAGGCATGCGCCGGTGTTTATCTCTGGTCTTGATTGTCATGCTCATCACTGCGGGTTGTGCACGAAGCAAGGGTCCAGGGGTTACAGTACCGCCAGTCAAGTCGATCCAGCAACAGCAACAAAAGCAACCGGTCGAGCCCGCTGGCCCCATGACCGACCCGCCGGAAACCGAAATCGCCCGGTGGAAGGAGACTGTGGCACGGCAACCAACGGCCGATAACTGGAACGAACTAAGCTTCGCTTACATCAAAGCAGGGAACTGGCAGGCAGCGGTCGAGGCCGGAAATGAAGCGCTGAACTTGAAACGGGACCATCCCTACGCCCTCTATAACACGGGCCTGGCCCTGGTGAGGTCGGACAAGGCGATGGCGGCCCTCTCGCACCTGAAGCGGACGGCCGGACTACAGCCCGACCGCCACGAGCCGGTGATGGTGCTCGCCCAGGCCTACCAGCAGTTGGGCCATCATCGCCTGGCCACTTATTACGCCCAGCAGGCGGTAACGTTGGCCAAGGGGGACCAGGAGGCCCTCCAGACAGAGCGCTCGGTGGCTGAGATGCTCACGCCTAAGCCCCCGATTGAACTGGCTACGGTTTGTGTCAGGCGGCTCTCTGACGGTCCGTTCTCGCTGTGCTTATACGAGGAGCCGGGGCCCGAGCAGACCGTCGACAGGGTTGGCAGCGCATACCCCGGGCGACGATACACCCTTTGGTATGGGACCGGTGGCAACCTGACCAACTCCATACCGGTCGGCTATACGCAGCCCGGTGAAATCGTGGCAGTGACGCTTCCCGGAGGGGTCAAAGGCTACTGGCTGCCGGGAGGCCCCGTGGGCGCCCTCGTGGCAGGCACCATGGAATGGCGGCTCTTCGCCCGGGTTGGGGCCGAGCTGCGGCAGATCCTGTTCCTCGGCGGCGATCGCAGCGAGGGGGGCGATGTCAGTGACTTCATGCGGGCGCGCTCCGTACCTGAAGTGAATGGCGATGAGATTCGGGCCAGCCACCGCGACGATGTAACAGGGTCTCGCATGTTGACCACGATTCGGCGGATCTCCCTCGCAGAAGGGACCGTTACTGTCGTGGCGGAAGAAGAGAGCGTTCGCGGTCCCCTGACGCAGCTAACGCCCAAGGTTGAGGTGGAGGCCAACTGGAGCTACAAGTGGGCCTACAACCTTAGTGACGGGGCCCGCATCCTGGTTGACGGTCAGCCTGCCACATTGGCTGACCTGAAGATCGGGATGTTTGCCACCATCACAGTGAAATCTGGCAAGATTGTGCAGCTTGATGCCCGAAAGTAGTGGGTGATGACGGAAAAGAGGACGTGCCCGAGTGGCGCGTCCTCTGCCTTTTACTGCTGACCTCCCCGGGGCGGTGGTGCGACGCGCGCAGCCTTATCCATTGCAGATCACTACATTAAGGCGAGGCTTACGAGCCCGGCAAATGTGATCCCCCAGATCAAGCTGGCGAATGTACCGCAGAGAACGTATTCAGAAAACGCCTGATGCTTGAACTGGTTGTACCTAACGACGGCCTTTGCGCCCACCACTGCGCCTGCAGTTATGCCCATCGCTGGAACGAGAGGACATAACATAATGAGCAGTCGCTCCAGGATTCCTAGCCAGTAGCTAACACCTGGTCTTCCTGGAGGACTGGTGCACTGTTCTTCAGTCCTAACGTGACTATACTTGGCACTGGTGGTGGCCATTCCCAACGGCTCCCCGCTGGTCACCACCCACTCCTTCTTATCTGTGATATCCGGGATGTTCCCCGGATAGAAAGCGCGCTCGATGAACTGAATGACCCTGGCGCCGCCCACGGTACCCATAAGGAACAGCAGGGTCAAGTAGAGTATTAGATCACGCTCCGGTATGGCTGTAGCCCCCATTAGATGACCACGCACAGTGAACGCGAAGATTTCCAGTTCGAAGCGGGGCGGATAAACGAGACCAAGCAGGAAACATAGAGCAGCGACGTGGAGTAATTGTGCAGCCATGTGAATGAGGAACTCCACAAATGTCTTGTGGCAGTCGAGGAAGATCGCTGTCAGCCCTTGGCGCAACCAGCTTTCATTACGAAGGGCCAGATATTTAGCTAGATCAACAAAGATATGGACACCAGCAATGGCCCAGGTGCAATAGAGCGCCCGCCAAGACAGTCCCTGTGACCAGATGATCGCCAGCCACATCATGATCCAGACTAGTAGTCCGTGGCGTACATATGCACCCCTGGCCCCTATCTCCGATTTTGTCAGACGCATTTGCTCCGTCTTGAAGGCGAAATCCACCAGCAGGTGAGCGACCAAGACGAGTAACAGCGAACGCATGCAGGCTACCCCCGAAATGAAGGTGTAACCTCCCACTTCCCAGTGTGAGGTTATACGCTCACACCATAGGATGTGCGTGTACACCTTCAAGCCACGGGATAAGAGACCCACACTTCAGCGGTATGTCTGGGCTAACCTTCCTATGACACATTTGCATCGGGCGAGTTGAAACTGCATCTTAGGGAACGCTCCAAGGCCTGCATTGCAGTCAGTTCTTCCCGCAGCCCAGCCGAACGGGCGCGATGACTTGCGGCGGTCCGCTCCAGTGTTAGCTCTACCGCAATTTCCGCTACAGATAACCCGCTTAGTACGCCTAATTTGCAGACTTCCTCCTGTGTCGGTCGGCGCCCTCCTCGCAGTGTGGCGAGCAAGTCGGCGACGCTCTGGGCTACGCCCTCCACCACCTTCTGTTCTTGCGGAAAGCGGAAACATATCCGGCTGCGAGCCTGCTTAGCCTTGGTCAAAGCTGCACGCGCCAAGTGAAAGGCCGGGCCGTCCGCTTCATGAGTGTTGGCGGACGGGCCTGTGACGAGGGGGCCAATACCGATGCCGCAGTAAAAAGGGTACTCCCTCAAATGGTAATGCAGATGACTATAAACCGTATAACATAGGTCCGGTCGATCCAGGAGGACCTGCCATTCGTCGCCAAACCGAAATTCAAAGCCCTCCCCCAAAACACAAGGGAAAGTGTGGCGAAGGCACTGTACAGCTGCCCGGATTGTGGTTGTCGACGCTTGACGGGCATTCTGGGTCAGGGAGCGGGAACCGGCCAAATCACAGGTGAGCACACCGTACACATCTATCACCTCGAGCATCCCATTCTATGGAGAGTGTACCCCCGCGTGCTGGCGGACAAACATGCGGCCCGCTGGGGCGCTTGGGATGGGCGCATGACTAAGGGGCGGTCTGCCTGATGGCGGACCGCCCCTTAATCGAGTTTAAGTTCGCTTGGCAAGCGTAACGAAGACCTGGTCGAGCCCCCCGCCCCCGGCGTACTGGGCCCGCAGGTCGGCAGGGGTGCCCGTGGCCACGAGGCGCCCGGCGTTCATCATGGCGAGGCGGTCGCAGTGCTCGGCTTCGTCCATGTAATGCGTCGTGACCAGCACGGTGGTGCCCTGGTCGGTGAGGCTGTAAATGAGGTCCCAGAACTTCCGACGGGAGACGGGGTCGACGCCCGAGGTCGCCTCGTCCAGCAGGAGCAGCCGGGGGCGGTGCAAGATGGCGCAGGCGAAAGCGAGGCGCTGCCGGAGGCCGCCGCCGAGCTGACCAGTGACCAGGCGGCGCTGGTCGGTGAGGCCGGCCCAGGCGAGCAGCTCATCCTTGCGGCCCTGCAGGTCGGCGCCTTTGAGGCCGTAGACCTTGCCGTAGAAGATCAGGTTCTCCTCGACGGTCAGGTCGTGGTAGAGACTGAAGCGCTGTGACATGTAGCCGACCTTGGTGCGAATGGCCTCGGCGTCGGTGGCCAGGTCGTGCCCGAGGACGCGGCCGTGGCCGCCGGTCGGGGCCAGAACGCCCAGCAGCATGCGGATAAGCGTGGTTTTGCCGGCGCCGTTGGAGCCAAGCAGGCCCATGACGCCGCCTTCCGGCACGGTCAGGCTGACCGCGTCAACGGCGGTGAAGTGACCAAAGCGACGGGTGAGGTCGTGCGTTTCGATGGCGTTGGGCATCATCGGGCGGGCACCTCCTCCTCAGTTGCGCCGGTGAGCCAGAGGTAGGCATCTTCGAGGTTGGCGGGAACCGGGGTGAGGGTGTAGCCCGGGGGCGGCGTGAGCGGGGCGCCCGGGTCGAGGGCGACCCGGATGCCGGCACCGAGGGGAATGGCCCAGCGGAGCCCGGGGAGGGCCGAGGCGGCGGCGGCCATGTCGGCCCGGCTTGGAGCCGCCGCCGAGGCCCCGGGCCCGGCCCCGCCCCCCGGCGCCAGCAGCGCCATGCGGCAGGGAACCCGGGTCTTCAGCTCAGCCGCCGTCCCCGTGGCCAGCACCTGCCCCTGGTGCAGGAGCACCACGCGGTCGCAATGCTCGGCCTCATCCATGTAGGGCGTGGTGACCAGCACCGCCCGCCCCGCCCGGGCCTGCTCCTGCAGCAGCGCCCAGAAATCGACCCGGGCCAGAGGATCCACAGCCGTGGTCGGCTCATCCAGAATCAACGTGGGCGGATGATGGACCACGGCGCAGGCCAGGGCCAGCTTCTGCCGCATCCCCCCGGACAGGGCGCCCGCCAGCCGGGCCTTGAACTCCAGCAGCCCGACCCACGCCAGCAACCGATCCGCCTCCGCCGCCGCCTCCCGGGCGGTCATGCCGTACACCTTGGCGAAAAACAGCAGGTTCTCCCGCACGGTCAGCTCGGGGTACAGGCTGAAGCGGCCAGACAGGTAGCCCACCCGCCCCCGGGATTCGGGCTCGACGGTGCCCCCGCCCGGGGCCAGCACCCCGGCGGCCAGCCGGGCCAGGGTCGTTTTGCCCGCGCCGTCCGGCCCGACAATGCCGACCAACTCGCCCGGGGCAACCGTCAGGCTCACGCCCGCCACGGCCCGGTGGGCGCCGAACTGCCTGCTCACGTTCGTCAGCTTGATGGCGAAATCCATGGCAACGCCCACCTCCCTAGGCAATCCGCTTGCGGAACCGCAGCGTGGCCAGCGTCACGACAGCCACGGCATACCCGGCCAGAATAACGACCTGCGGCCAGAGCAAATCAAGCCCCTGCCCCTTGATGAACATCCCCCTGGCAATGGGCACGTAGTGCGTAAACGGCAGGGCGTAAGCTACATACCGAATCACAGCCGGCAGCGACGAAAGCGGGAAGATCAGACCCGACAGCAGAATCTGCGGGATCACCACGAAAATGGCCATCTGCATCGCCTGCTGCTGGTTTTGGGCCACCGTCGAGATGAGCAGACCGAGCCCCAGCGTCGTGAAGACGAGCAACAGACTGAGCCCCAGGAAGAGCGGCAGATTCCCCGCAAAGGTCAGGTCGAACAGGTATCGGCCGGCGATGTACACGATGAAGAAGTCGAGGGCGCCCACCAGCAGGTAGGGCAGCAGCTTGCCGAGCATCAGCTCCAACGGCCGGATCGGCGTGACGACCAGCTGCTCCATGGTACCGTACTCGCGCTCCCGCACCACGCCCATGGCGGTCATCATCGTCGTAATGAACATGACCACCAGGCCCAGCAAGCCGGGGATCATCACGTTGGCGCTCTTCAGCTCCGGGTTGTAGAGGACCGTCACAGTGGGAATGAGCTGCGGAGCGGCGGGCGCCGATACACCGAGCGCATCGGGCGAAAGCGCTGTGGCACCGGCGAACTGCTGCTCCACCTGCGCCTTCATGGGCGCCGGCACCTGCGCGAGCAGCGCATCACGCCGGGCGGACAACTCCTTGGTGAGTCGCTCCTGAATATCCGCCTTCGTGCGCGCCTCCAGGTCGGCCTTAATTTTCCCCTGCACCGGCTCTATCGCCGACTGCAGCAGACGGGCGCCCGTCTGGGCGGCAAACAGGTCGGACCCGTCTACCAGCACCCGAATCTGCTCGCTGTTGCCCGCCTCGGCGTACCCCTGGGGAATGATGATCCCCATCTGCAGGTCATCGCGGTACATGGCGTCGCGAATGCCCGCTTCGCTCCGGTCGGCGAGATCGGTCTGGATAAAGCGGTCGTACGTGCGGAACGCATCGGCCACCATGCCGCCGATTTCGCTGCCGCTCTCATCAACCACCGCCACGCGAACCTCCTGGACGTCGAAACTGAAGGCGTAGCCGAACATAAGCAGCCAGAGCATGGGCAGGGCGATCATCATCGCCAGGGTCCGGCGGTCACGGCGGATCTGGATGAACTCCTTCTGGGCCAGAGCCAACAACCGCTGCAGCATGGCCGGTCACTCCTTTGGTTGCACCAGCATTCCGGGAATGAGCGTGTCAATGATGCCCTGCGCAAGCGTCTCGGTGGCGACGCCCCGGGCGAGGTCGACCTTGAGTACATCTCGCATGATCAGGCCGGCGATAATCGGGCCGACCATGAGGATGGCGGTCAGGCGCGGGTCCATCGGCTTCATGCGGCCGAGGTCCATTTGGTGCTGAAAGTACTTGATCAGCAGGGGGACAACTTCGCCCATCACCTGCGACTGATAGATCGCCCCGATTTCCGGGTTGCGAGGCGCTTCCGTCAGCACGATCCGGACAATCGCCAGCGTCCGCTCGTCGGTCAAAAACCCGGCCATCATGCGAATGACGTTGGGCAGAACGACGTCTGGCGGCAGTTCCAGCAGTTGGTCGGCCACCTGGGCCAGGTTCGGCATGATCATCGCCTTCCGCTCGGTCAGGACCGCATTGAATAGATCGGCCTTGCTGGGGAAGTAGTAGTAAAGTGCTGCCGCTGTAACGCCGGCTGCCCGGGCGATGTCGGCGTTGGTGGTCGCCGTGTAGCCCTTGGCGGCAAAGATTTGGAGCGCTGCTTCAAGAATATCCTGGCGGCGGTCGGGTGGCGGATTTTTGGGGCGGGGTGCCATGAGGTGTCACCTTCTCCTTACGGACAGGTTACTTACTGATCGGTAAGTTAATAATGCACCCGGACAAGGCCGCCTGTCAAGGGCGGCCTTGTCGCATTTTTTACTGCATGAGCATTTGGACCAACTCGTCGAGGATGGTGGCAGCCTCGGCCGGCACGTGCTTCCCGCTCTGCGCGGCCAGTTCGTGGCGGAGCGCCTCCAGGGCGCCGTTCCGGAGCTTGGCGGTCAGCGAATTGGCCGTGCCCTTCTGCTCCACGAACCGCTCGATCAGCGCCGCAACGCTGTTGTACGTCACTTCCACGGTGAAGGTGGCCTTGAACGTGGTGGAGTTGCCGGCCTTGTCGACGGCGGTGACGGTCACTTCGTGGGCGCCCGGCGCAAAGGTGTAGGCCGGCGCGCTGACCAGGGGCTCGGCGCAGGGGTTGCTGCCCGCGAGACCGGAAAGGTGATCCGTCGCGGTACAGGTCAGGGTGACGGTCTCGTCAGCCGAGTAGGTCCGGTCGCCTTCCACGTCAATCACGGGCGCCGTCTTGTCGATGTTGATGCCGCCCACCGTGGCCGTCGCCGTGTTGCCGGCGTTGTCGACGGCGGTGCCGGTGGCGCCCAGGTCGGCGCCTTCTGCCGTCAGGGTGACGGGGTCGGTGCAGGAAGCCACGCCCGACTCCAGGTCGGCGCAGGTGAAGGTGACGGTTACGTCGGTGTTGTTCCAGCCCTCGGCGTTGGGCGCCGGGGCCGCCACGCCCGTAATGGTGGGCGCCGTCTTGTCAAGAATCGCCGTCAGGGTGCTGGTAACGCCTTCCGTAATCGTGAAGGTGACGTCGCTCAGTGCGGCGCCGGCGTCGGTGCGAATCTCCATGGTGTAGGTGCCGGCGGGCAGGGTGATGGTCGTGTCAGCCCCCTGGTTCAAGCCGACCACCGTGTCCAGCACACCGCCCCTGGTGAAGAGGGCGACATGCAGGCCGTCATCGTAGCCGAAGGACTGCCCGATGGTCAGGTAGCCGAAGGCACCGGTCGCCACCTGCTTGAGCTGCTTGGTTACCTTGGTGTTGCCGTTCTGCCGCAGGCGGATGTTGTAGTCCGCCGTCTTGTTGGCATTCGCTGCGATCTGCCAGATCTCCCAGCGCTGGATAGAGCCGGTGGCGTCAGTGGTGACCGTCATGGGCACGATGCCGACGCTGGCCCACTCGCCGGTGGCCCGGTCATAACGGCTGCTTACCTGGGCGCCGCCCGTCAGATAAACGTAGGCGTCAAAGGTCTGTGCCGAGTTGGCGGGCAGGTTCTGGATGTTGGCGAAGGCTGCCAGCTTGTTGCCGGGGTAGACGTTGGCGCCCACGAACTCCCAGGCCCAAACCGGCTGGGGCGGGTTCAGAATCAGGTCCAGCGAAGTGGTCTGCCCGGCGGTGATCGTCACGTTGATGCCGCCCCGGCGGACGCCCGCATCGTTGCGGATATCGAGCGTGTATGTGCCGGCCGGCAGGGTGATGGCGGTGTTGGCCCCCTGGTTCAGGCCGACGACCGTGTCCAGCACGCCCCCCTTGGAGAAGAGGGCGACATGCAGGCCGTCGCTGTAACCCAGTGTCTGCTCAACGGTCAGGTAACCAAAGTCACCGGTGGCAACCTGCTTCAGCGTGTTGGTGGCCCGGTTGTTGCCGCTGCCCTGCCGCAGGCGGATGTTGTAGTCCGCCGTTTTGTTGCTGTTGGTAGCGATCTGCCAGATCTCCCAGCGCTGGATGCTCCCCGTGCTGTCCGTGGTGACGGCCATGGGCGCCGTGCCACTGACCCAGCCGCCCGTGGCCCGGTCATAACGGCTGCCCACCTGGGCGCCGCCCGTCAGGTACACGTAGGCTTCGTAGGTCACCGACGAGTCGGGGGGCAGGTTCTGCACGTTGGCGAAGGCCGCCAGCTTGTTGCCCGGGTAAACGTTGGCGCCCACATACTCCCATGCCCAGGTGGGGGAAGGCGGCGGGCCGGGGTTCAGAATCTGCGCCAGCGACTCGGTCTGTCCGGCGGTGATGGTGACGGCGATGCCGCCCCGCACGACGCCGGCATCATCACGGATATCCAGCGTGTACGCACCGGCCGGCAGGGTGACGGTGGTGTCGGCGCCGGCGTTGATGCCTACGGCGGTGTCCAGCGAGCCGGCCTTGGTGAAGAGCGCTGCGTGCAGGCCGTTGCTGTAGCCCAGGCTCTGCTCGACGGTCAGGTAGCCGAAGCTGCCCGTGTCGACCTGTTTCACCAGCTTGGTCTCCCTGTTGGTCCCGTTGACCTGGATGCGGACATTATAGTCGGCGGTCCGGTTGGATGTCTTGGTGAGCTGCCAGAACTCGTACCGCTTGATGTTGCCCTGGGCGTCGGCGGTCAGGTCCTGTGCGGTCTGGCCGTCCACGAACTGGCCGGTCGTACGGTTGTACCGCTTAGAGACCTGTGCCCCACCGGTCAGGTAGACGTAACCCTTGGTGCTGTAGGTGGTGCCGGGCGTCAGGCCCTGGCCGTTCAGGAAGACTGCGAGGGTGTTGCCCGGGTAAGCGTTGGCCGGCACGTTCTGCCAGGTCCAGCCGGGCGTGACCGGGGTCAGAATCTGCGCCAGCGACACGGTCTGCCCGGCAGTGATGGTGACGGGAATGCCGCCACGCTTCAGGCCCGAGTCGTCGTGAATGTCGAGCGTGTAGACGCCGGGGGGCAGGGTGATGGTGGTATCGGCGCCGCTTCGCAGGCCCACGGCGGTGTCGAGCGTGCCACTGCGGGTGAAGAGCAGGGCGTGCAGGCCGTTACTGTAGCCCAGCGACTGCTCAACGGTCAGGAAACCGTATGTGCCGCTCTCGGCCGCCTGCGGAATCAGGGGCGAGGTGTAGGCGTTGTTGGTGCCAACCTTGATGCGCAGATTCAGGTTGCGGATGGCAGCAGCGTTATCCATTTCCCAGAACTCCCAGCGCTTGAGGTTGCCCTCGGCGTCGGTGGTCAGGGTCTGGTTGGTGGTGCCGGGTTCGAAGGTACCGGTCGAACGGTTGTAGTGCCGGGAAATCTGCGTGCCGGCGCCGTTGACGTACCAGTAGATGGCGTGGGTGAGGGGCGTATTGGGCGTAAACCCGGTGGCGTTCAGGTAAGCCGCCATCAGGTTGTTCGGATACACGTTAGCCGATACGGAGCTCATCGACCAACCCGTTTGGGGCGGGGGCGGGTTGTCACAGGTCGTGGTGCCAATATAGGCACCGGCCCGGAACGTGCACGCATCGTACCACTTGTAGCTGGCGGGCGGCGTGTTCCAGGGCTCCACAATCGGCTCGCCGATGGTAAACGGGTTGAGCGGCTCCGGCGTGACGGGCTGCTGGAGCGCCGGCGCGATGCCCGGGGTGGGGTCCGGCGTGGCGAGCCAGTTCACCACGTTGATCCCCAGGGTATCGTGGTCGCTGTCAAGCCAGCCGTCGTGGGTAGACTTGCTGGTGCCGTCGATCTCGCGGGTATACTTCGGAGACCTGTCCTCCCAGAGGGAGCTGTCGCCGGCGGCCGCTACCTTGCCCGCGTTCGGCTTGGCAATCGCGACATAGGCGCCTTCGTTAATACCGCCAAAGGTCGAAGTGCCCCCGGCCGGGGCGCCCACCGTGTCGGTGTAAAGGGCAGCCGGGTCGTCAGACTGGGCGTTGCTCCAGCGCTTCAGGGCGTTCTTGTTCGGATAGACGATGCCCATGGCCCGGGTCGGGTCGACGATGGAGAGGGTGGCGCCGGCATAGGTCGCGACGCTGCTGACACCGGCAGTCATGCCGAAGGTCTTGTCGGCGGGCAGAATGCCGGGGTCCTCCGGGTCGGCCGAGTTGCCGGCGTGGAAGTTGGCGCCGGAAAGGTCGAAGGCGTTGTAGCGGAAGCGCAGGCCGAAGGCCGTCGCCATCCAGTCGGTACCGTTGTTGAAGGTGTAGGTCGTATCAACCTTGACGCCGTTGTAGTTATAGGCGGGAGATGTGAAGGTTTCGCCATAATGGCCGCGCCGGAACCCGTTGAAGACCTCAGCAGAGTCCCAGGTGTTCAGGTTACGGTCGGCCTGGTAGTGGTCGCCTACGAACAGCACGCCCTTGCCGCCGGCGACATATGCCTCAATCGCGGCCATTTCATTTGTAGTGAAGGGGATATTCGACTCAGGGAAGACCACCACATCATAACCATTCATGACTGCGGTGGTCAGCGGATAGGTGCGCAACTCTTCGACGGTATAGCCGATGCCAGCGAGGGCGCAGGCCATGTCGGAGAAACCGCCGTCAATGACCCAGTCGGCCTGGCCGGCCGTGGAGCCATGGGTGTTGTCAAAGCCGATGCGCTTGCCGGTGCCGGGGCCGGTGCCCGAAGGGTTGATAAGCGGGCGCCCGTCGGCGGTGGCGACGACGGTGCAGTTGGCGGCGCCGGCAGCAGCGGCGATCTGCGGCGGGACAGGCAGGTTCACCAGCAAGAGAGCAGCCATGACCAGTGCGGTTACCCAGCGAAATATCCCTTTCACGTGTTCGTTCCCCTTTTCCCATATAGTTGGGTGGATTTTTAGTCTAACAGGTTTTTGTTTTGACTACAAAATATTTTGTGTTAAGAGAGAATAAAGAGGACAGACGCCACGTTGGTGCATCTGTCCTCTTGGGCTATTCCGCTTCAATCTTGATGGCGGTCGGGCCGGGCGGCGAAGACGGTGGCGTCGGGGCGGCGTCCATCCGCTCAATCGCACTGTCCACCAGAGCCCGCACGCCGAGCAGTACCTCTTTGTGCGCCGCATGAAAATGCTCCTTCACCTCCGGCGGCACGGGGCGGGCAATCAGCTTCTGGCCCATGTCTAGGAACAGGTCAAGCACCAAATGCACCTGCTCACGACGCATGTCGCTCACTCCTCCTCACGGGCAGCGGCGGCGGCCGGCCGGTCGCCAAACCGAATGCGGAGCCGCTGGCCGACGAACTTGGCGCCCAGTACGGGGCGCCCCATCAGGGTGCGGGGCAGAATCACTTTGCGCTTATGCCAGCCGACCTGTACAGTCAGCTCATCGCCCCGCTGGGTCAGGTTGATCTCATCTTTGGCGGCAAAGCCAACGGCGAGGTAGAGCACAAACCCGTCCTCCTCCTTGGCGACCTCCTCCACCCTGCCCTCAAACAGGATGGCGCCGGGGTCGCCCTCGCCGAAGGCAGCTTCGGCGACAAGCGCCAGCATGGGCAGGCCGACCACCTCGGTCTGCATCATGGGGACCCGCAGTATGGGGAGGGGCGCAAACGCAGCCTGAATCTCCTCGTCGTACCGCGCCTGAATCGACCGCCACTGGGCGAGGTAGCCGTCGGCCGCTTCCGCCGGCAGCACCCGGTTGACGATAATCGCATCGGTGGTGAATCCGAACAGGTTCAGGTAGGTGAAGGAGCGGCGGGACTCGGCGAGGACCATCTTTTCCGGGTTCAGCACGATGCGCACGGTGGTGACGGCCGGGTTGAGCAGCAGCTCTTGCAGTTCGGCCAGGTGGCGGCAGAGCAGTTCGATGGCGTCAATCACGTCGTCGCTGGGAAGTTCGAGCCCCTTGGCGGCCATTTTCACCATGGGTCGGGCAAACTTGATCGCTTTCTTCTTCCAGGGGAAGATCTTTTCAAGCCACCAGGTCATCGTGGCCGGGTAGGAGAGCAACCGGAGTGTCTCACCCGTAGGCGCGCAGTCGACCACAAGCGCATCGAACTCGCCGCTGTTGGCAAACTCCCGGATTTTCAGCAGCGAGAAGAGTTCCTCCAGCCCGGGGAAAACGAGCAACTCCTCAGCGCTCACCTCGTTCATTTTTGCCCACTGGAGCAGGTTGGCGAACCAGCGCTGAATGGAGCCCCAGTTCCGCTCGGCCTCCCGCAGGCTGTCAACTTCAACACCCCACAGGTTCGGCGCGATCGGAGTCGGGTCGGGGCCGAGGGGACGGTCCAGCGCATCGGCGAGGCTGTGGGCCGCGTCGGTGCTGATAACCAGGGTGCGCTGTCCACGGGCGGCGAGCCGGGCGGCGGTAGCTGCGGCGACGCTCGTCTTGCCGACGCCGCCTTTGCCGGTGTATACGAGAATTCTCATGACTGTAACCTCCGTTACTACGACATCGTAGTATTTGTGATGGGACAGGGGGCTTTTCGCCCCCTCTAGCCGTCGATTTGGATGCGGCGGGGTTGATTGGCTGCCGTTTGGGCTTCCGGCCGGTCGCCGGCCGGCGGGCTTTGGAGCGCAGCGAAGATTTTCTGGACGAGGCCCATAAGCTGCTGAACTTCATCCGGCGACAGGGCCTGCTGGATGCGGGCGAGCAGGGCGTCAATCTGCGCCCGTGCTCTGGCAGCCAGGTCGAGGCCGGCGGGGGTCAGGCGCAGTACGATGACCCGCTTGTCCTTCGGGTGCCGATATCGTTCGATGAGCTTTCGCCGTTCCAGCCGGGCGCCGATGCCGGTGGCCGTGCTGAGCGGTGCATTGAGGTCGGCGGCCAGTTCGGACATGGTCGCCTCCCCCCGCCGCTGCAGCAGCAGCAGGGCCAGAAAATCAGACTTAGGAAGCTCCTTGTCGAGCGCGAAGAGTTCAGTGTTGAAGAAGGGCAGCCGGGCGCCCCCGGTCAGAAACAGGTCAAGCAGTTGTTGCATGCGCCACCCCGGTCCTTACTACGTTCTCGTAGTATCTTGTCGAGCTCAATGTACTACGACCTCGTAGTATCGTCAAGCGGCATGCGGAAAGATTTTTTGGTTTACTGCATCCGTTGTAGTTGACAACGGGTTTGGTTGGCGATATAGTTGCTGTAGACAACGTTGTTGACGACAACATATCGTGAAACAGGAGGGGTCGGCATGACTGACAGCAAGCGGAACGTTTTGGTGACCATCATTCGGAAGGCGGTTGGGTTACCCACGGGGGCGGGGTCATGTTGCGGTGGCAGCGGGGCTCAGGCGGAAGCGAAGGATACGCAGGCCGCGGCGAACTGCTGCGGCGGGAGCGTCGCCCCGGTCGCCAAGTCCACCGATCGCACTGACGCCGGGCAGTCTTGCTGCGGGGGAAGGTAGG
>JARBUG010000111.1 GCA_029239785.1 Symbiobacteriaceae bacterium
GGATCAAACTCTCCGAAGAAAATTTGCGGCTCTTAATAGAGTCGTACGTTCGCTTAGCTTTTCGCTTTGCTACACTGTCTAGTTTTCAAGGTTCCAGGTCTTTGCCATCAACGTCGCCGTCGACAGCTTTTGTAGATTACCACGCGTCCAAATACCGTGTCAAGCAACAAACTCATGGTTTTTTCGAGACACCAACAAGTCGCTGCAAGGTCCCGGTCACTGACCGGAACGTCAGATTAACATAGCAAGCAACACCCGTCAACATATACCCACAAACCGTACAGCGCTGGCGCTTGCCTGCCAGCATATCGTCCATTATACTGTCTGATGTAGTTGTGCCCGGCCTGCGGCCGGGACCATTTCTATATCGGGCAGAAGCCCGTTACCTGCAGGGAGGGATATCCGAAATGAGCACTGAGAACAAGCTGTGGCCCCATCAGGAAGCGAAGCGGATCGTGGAGCGATGGCCGCAGAAAGAGAAATACATCCTGCAGACGGGTTTCGGCGCCTCTGGCCATCCGCACATGGGCACCATTGGTGAAGTTGTGCGTACCTACTATGTAGCGATGGCTCTCAAGGATCTGGGTAAGGAGTCCGAGATCATCGTCTTCTCCGATGACATGGACGGCCTCCGCAAGATCCCGAAGAATATCGACGCCCCCTGGCTGGCTGATCACCTCGGCAAGCCGGTCACCATGATTCCCGACCCCTATGGCACCGCCAAGTCCTTCGGACATCATATGGATGAAGAACTCGTCGAGATGATGGCCCGGACCGTGCCCAGCGCCCGGTTCATGAGCGCCACCGACGCCTACGCCAACGGCACGTTCGACGAGGGCATCCGCAAGATGTTCCGGCACATGCAGGGCATTCTGGACCTGACGCTGCCCACCATGCGCGAGGAGAACCGGGAGGGCTGGTTCCCCTGGTTCCCCATCTGCGAAAACTGCGGCAAGATCTACACCACCAAGGTGGAGAGCTACGACGGCGAAAACGCCACCGTTACCTACAGCTGCACGGGCGAGTTCCGGGACGTGAAGGGCTGCGGCCACCACGGCACCCAGAGCGCCCTGGGCGGGCGGGGCAAGTTCTTCTGGAAGGCTGACTGGGCCCTCCGCTGGTACGTCTTCGGCGTCAACTTCGAAATGCACGGCAAGGACCTGATCGACTCGGCCAAGCTGTCGGGCGAAATCGTCAAGCTGATTGGCGGCAAGCCGCCCGTCAACATGGTGTACGAACTCTTCCTGACCGAAGAGGGCCGGAAGATTTCTAAGTCGACCGGCGCTGGCATCTCCATGGAGAACTGGGGCCGCTGGGGCACGCAGGACTCCCTGAACCTGCTGATGTTCAAGAACCCCAAGCAGCAGAAGAAGTTGGGCACCGACAGCATCATCCAGTATACGGATGAGACGCTGACGATGACCAAGGAAGACCCGCAGTACCGATTCATTTATTACCATGGTGATCGCCCCGACCTGGGCGGCCTCCGGTACTCGGATATCATCAACCTGGTGAACGCCATCAGCGTGACCGATCCTGACCAGTTGCTGGAGTATCTCGGCCGTTCGTTCGGCCATGACCGCATCCGCCAGAATGAAGTGTTTGTCCGTGAGTTGCTGGGCAAGGCCATCAACTATTATGAAGACTTCATTCTGCCGACCCGTGAGGTCCCGACGCTCACGGACGCGCAGTGGGCGCTGGTGGACAAGTTCGATCGGCTGATCGATGAGACGAACGACGGCGATGCGATTCAGACGGGCGTCTTCACCATTGCGAAGGAGAACGGCATGGCGCCGAAGGACTTCTTCCAGGTGCTGTACGGCGTACTGCTGGGCGCCGAAAGCGGTCCGCGCATCGGTGGCTTCGTCAAGTTGGTCGGCAAGGACCGGATTCATGAACTGGTGAGCAAGGCCCGCTCTGCGCAGCAAGGCTAAATAAAACCCGAGGGAGAGTCCTGACCGACTCTCCCTCGGGTTTTGTTGACTCGTTGCCTCTCAGCGGCCCCACGGATCGCTCTTACGATCGACCACGGTCGGAAAGACTATCGCGAAAGATGACCTGAGGAGGCGCGACGGCCTTGATGCGAAACTGGCAGAAGCCCCTTGGTGCGATGGTCCTTGGCGTGATACTGTCGCTGCCGCTGATGACCGGGTGCGGCGCCCGCCCCGCACCGCGCCCGGAGGCGGGAAGTCCGGGTTCGACAGATTTGAGCGGAGAAGTGAACGTGGCGGTCAGTGAGGCGGCAGCGGCTTCAGCCCAAAATATCGGGGGCAGCGGGACGACCGAAGTACTTGTCGTCGGCCACGGTGCGCTGGTGGCGATTCAGCTCAACGCCGCCATTCCGGGCGGTACCGAAGGACAGCCGCTGACTGGCCGGTCCCACGATGTCGACTACCCGGGCTCCTCCGCCGGCGGCGGGCCGGTGACTGTGCATCGCGAGGCAGACAGCACGGGCTCCAACCCGGCCCTCCCGGGCGGGCAGACCAGCCCCAACCCCAACACCGGTGCCTCGCCCAACTACACCCAAGCTGTTCCGAACGCCATGGGCGACAACGCTACGCAGACAGGCACGAACACTGGTCTGACACCGGTGCCCGGGGCAAACGGATCGCAGCCGATGGCCATAATGACACGGGTTGCAGACCTGATTCGCGCCCAGAACCCGACCATTACCGAAGTCCGCTTTGCCACGAATCCATACGACGCCCGGCGGGTCGCGGTCCTGGCCGCCACCATGCGCGCCAACCCGGAGCGGGTTGATGCAGACCAGGTACGGGCCATGTGGAACCGGGCCATCCCCGCCGGCACCGAAGAGTTCAACCCCATGTACCCGTCACCCGGCAGCCGGGGATAAGAAAGAGCCGCCTGCACAGGCGGCTCCTTTGCTATCTATCTGGCTTATCCACGCTCACCGGGCGCCTCCTCCAGCCGAATGCCTAACTGACGCAAAGCCAGAAGGCCTGCACCGTACGCCGGGGTATGCTTGGGCTGGCTAATCTCCGCCGCCGGGCAGACGCTAAAGGCCACCTGCTGCATCGGCAGCGCCAGCAGCGATCCCGCCGCAAACACACCGCCAGACCCCGCCACCGGGACCAACGGGGCACCGTCCCAGTCCAGGCCCTTCAACACGGCGGCAGCCAGCAGGCCGAGCTCCCGGCCGGCCACCCGCAGGATTTCCCGGGCGATGCCATCACCTTCACGGGCTGCGTCGAGCACCAGCGGGACCAGGCCGGCGATCTCCGTGCGCTGCAGGGGCGCCGGGTCGCCGTATACCAGGTTCATCAGGTCGGTCATCTGATCAAGCATAAACCGTTGCTTGATGCGGTCAGCCAAGGCGGTTGCCGGCCCCCGGCCATCTTCGTAGCGCAACGCGGCAATCAGCGCCTTTCGGCCAATGTCGTAACCGCTGCCTTCGTCGCCCAGCAGCGGCCCGTAACCACCGGCCCGCCGGCGGTTGCCGCGGCTGTCCTCGCCAAAAGCGACCGAGCCCGTTTCGGCGATGACCACCACACCGGGCTTCCCGCTGGTGGCACCGGCCAGCGCCGCCATTGCATGGTGCTCCACCTGTATCGGGCAAGTAAGCCCAAGCCGGGCCACCACGCCCGACATGATCTGCCGGTCGGTGGGCCGGTCCACACCGGCCAGTGCCAAAAACGCACCGTTAAGCGCCTGCTTTACCAGACCCGCATCGGCGATCGCCGTTGCAGCCGCCTGTTGAATATGATCAGCAGCCAGTGTCAAACCCGCAGTGCGGTAGTTTGCCGGACCACTTTCGCCCCGTCCCAGGACACGGCCCTTCTCGTTCATGACCAGAGCCACCGTCCGCGTTCCCCCGCCATCGACGCCCAAAACCCAAGGCATGCGAGTTCCTCCCCGTTGTTGCACACGCAGGGAAGATTCTATCAAACACCAATTATTCCTTCTGCGGAACTTTGCGAGGTGCCGTCCCAAGAAACAACCCCGGCGACCGCAGTGCCGGGGTTGTCATGCTTATGCTCAGGAGGCTTTGCTGCTGCCAACAAGCAGGAGCAGGTTAAGCGGGGCCGCCGGGTCAAAGCGCTTGGTACCGTCGTTGGTGACCTTCGACAGGACATAGCGCTGTTCCTGGAAATGGATGCGCTGGAGGAACTCCTGCACATGCGCCTTGCTGCAGAATTTGCTCAGGTACATATCTGCATTGGGGGCATTCTCACGGACCTCCAGAATGAGCGTGTAAGCCAGATTTTGATCCTCGTACTGCTCTTTGCAATGCCTGCACATAAACACGATGGATCGCCTCCGTCCCAGGGAATGCTTCAAGTTTACCATAATACAAGGTGTCAGCGCTGTCTAGAGCCCATCCGGCCCAGCCACCGCAGCCGGTCAATCGGGTGCAAACCCAGTGTTAATGCACCTTTTTCATCATGCTATATAGATAGAATGTCTTATGTATTGTGGACAAATGGGTTTAATAAGTATCCGCGAACCCCATTATGTGATACAATGGGCAAGACATCGGTATAAGGGAGTGTAACAGGATGCCCGCCAGCGTTATGCCCAGCAACGAAGAAACGTCCACGCGCAGAGAAATTATCAACATCCTTCGGACAGCCGGCCCGCTCACCGTCGGTGAACTAGGGGATCGGCTAGGTATCACCCATGTGGCCGTGCGGCGTCACCTGACTTCGCTGGAACGGGACGGCCTGGTCTCCTCGGTGCAGGAACGCCTGCCCATGGGACGCCCCACTCGGGTATATTCCCTGACCGAAACGGCCGACGACCTCTTCCCCAAGAAGTACGGCTCCCTGACCCTCGAAATTCTGGACTTCCTCGCCGACGACAACGGCAACCTTGTCGAGCAGTTCTTTGCCGCCCGCGGCCAGAACTTTGTCGGCAAATACGGACCGGAAGTGACCAAGGGTGAATCGCTGGAAGACCGGGTCGCCCGGCTCTCCGATATTCAGCAGGCTAACGGCTACCTCTCTGAGTGGGGCAAGGCCGAAGGCGAAACCTTTGTGCTCAAGGAATTCAATTGCCCGGTGCATCAGGTCTCCCGGAAGTACCCGCACGCTTGCCACCATGAGCTGGAAGCCTTCAAGGCGCTGCTCGGGACCGACAGCATCGAGCGGGTCGAGTGCATCTCCAAGGGTGGCACTTGCTGCCGGTATGTCATCGCACCCAACGAGAACGCTTGAAATAGGCCACCAGCACAGGCTCGATGACGGGCCTGTGTTTTTTGTCGAATTGTATCCATTTATTTACAAGACAGGGATTGTGAGGAGATATATCCTGCCAGTATAATGATGGGCAGGAGGGGATCTGCGTGGATGTCGGCACGCTGGCGGCCCTGCTCGACGAGAGGCGCTTTGGCGACTGTCGGGACGCCGCCACGGCCCTGCTTCGTACCGGGGAACTGGACGACGGGGCCCGGGCTCAGGTATTTCTCGCCTTGAGTTGCAGCCTGGCCGCCCTGCAGTCGGGGCAGGAGGCGCTGGGTCCAGCTGAGTTAGGGGTCTACTTCGGGCGCGAAGCCGGCGACTACGACCTGGTGGCGCGCGCCTTATGTCATCTTGCAACTCTCTGTCATGAATCCGGTCAGCATAAGCGGGCTATTGCTTGCCTGGATGAGTTCTTTCAATACTTCGGCCTATACCGCATGGCAAAATCGCTGGAAGGCTGGGTGCTGGGCCGGCTCGGCCTCCTCTATCAGGCCATGGGCCGGGGGACCAAGGCCCTGGAATACTTCCGCCGTGCCTATCAGTGGCACCTGGCAGCCGATTCATCTCCCCAACTCATCGAAGTGCATCGCGGCAACCTGACCTGGCAGTTGCTGCAGCTCGGCGCTACCACCGAAGCCCGTGAACTGCTCGCCCAGTCGGCGGCGCACCTGGGGCGGGCGCCCAACGACCTGGAGGCGCGGGCCTGCTACCTGAACAACCTGGGCTACAGCGACTACCTGTCCGGCAACCACCGTGCCGCTATTGACCTGTGCATCCAGGCACTGCACATGCGAAACGTGCCTGCCGCCTGGAAGGCGCGGGCCTGCCTCACACTCCACTACACGGCCCGGGCCATGGGCCGGTTGCGGGAGGCAATGGGGCTCGGCACACTTGCCCGCATTCAGGCGAACCTCGCCCGCCAGCCTCATTTGGCAGAAGAGGCGACCCGCTCGATGTTACATATGCAGCAGCACGCGGGGCTTCCGCTCATGGACGAGCTCCTCCGATCCTTACAGGCGCAAACTGTGCTGGCGGCAGGCTTACAGCGTTGAGAACGGTGCGGGGGGAGATCCCTCCGCACCTTTTTCATGTGACAGGACATTGCGGAACGAAAATCGAAAGATTTCAGTAGAAAGATTCCGTCAGGAACCGGGCAGGTGAATTCATGCAGGCTCGTTCGCTCCTATTTGACCTGTGGGGTGACTATATTCAACACGTAGGCGGGGAGGTTTGGACCAGCACGCTGGCCCGCTATGCCGCCGAATTCGGCATTCATGAACCCACCCTGCGGCAGGCGCTTTCCCGCATGACCCGGCAAGGTTGGCTCCAGGTGCGAAAAGTGCATGCCCGGAGCTGCTATTCTTTGACTGACCGGGGGCGGCGGCGCATGGCCGAAGCGTGCCGACGTGTTTATGACCCCACCGACGACCCGTGGGATGGGCAGTGGCGCGTCCTCTGCTACTCGATGCCCGAGTCCATGCGCACGATCCGTGATGATCTGCGCAAGGAGCTGACATGGACCGGGCTGGCACCGTTGACGCCTGGCACCTGGATTTCGCCGAACCCGCTGGAGGCAGCGATAGATGAGCTGGTCAGGCGCTACGAAATTGAGCGCTACGTGACCACGTTCCGGGCCTCGCACACGGGAACGGAGAGACCGCAAGGCCTGGTGGCCCGGTGCTGGGACCTGGCAGGCATTCAGGCCGGGTACGACCGGTTCATCGCACAGTGGCAGCCGCTGCTGGGCGCCGGGCCGGGCTCCGACGTGGCCTGTTTCGTGGCCAGAATTGAGCTGGTCCATGACTACCGCAAGTTCCTGTTCGTCGACCCGGGGCTGCCGCGGGAGTTGCTGCCCGACCGCTGGCGCGGGCACGACGCCCGCCGGCTCTTCCAGGACTGCTACCGGCTCCTGGCGCCGGGCG
Source organism: Symbiobacteriaceae bacterium (assembly GCA_029239785.1). GTDB lineage: Bacteria > Bacillota > Sulfobacillia > Symbiobacteriales > Symbiobacteriaceae > JARBUG01. Next base: position 7,121 of record JARBUG010000111.1, read on the forward strand.
CCCGCCGTTTTATGGACGCCGCCTTTGAACCGACTTTGTAGAAGGGGTGTTGGGGGACATGTTCAAGCTGGTTGTGCTGTACCGAAAGCCCGAAATTCCCGTGGCGGAGTTCGATGCGCGCTATCAGGAGCACCTGAGCCTGATCAACCGGGTGCCGGGCCTGCGCAAGGCCGAAGTCTCGCGGTTTGTGGAGGCGCCCTGGGGTCAGCCGGACCTTTTCCAGGTCGCCGAACTCTACTTCGATGATAAGCAGGCCCTGAACACCGCCCTGCACTCCCCGGAAATGGGTGCTGCCGGGCAGCAGCTCCGCTCCTTTGCCAAGGGCCTGTTCACCATGTACTTTGCAGAGGTCAAGGAAATCTAGGCACCCTCAATGGGTGCCGTAACCCGTCAGGTGTGGGCCTAATCTCGACCGGCCCATGCCGAGAGGATCTAGGGAGGTCGCGTCATGTCATACGAACAGATTCTCGTCTTTACCGAGGGCGCCGTGGGCCGGGTGCAGCTCAACCGTCCCCAGGCCCTGAATGCCCTCAACAGCAAGCTGATGGCCGAGTTGGTCGATGCGCTCCAACAGTTTGAGGCGAACCCCGCCATTCGCTGCATCCTGCTTCACGGCGACGAAAAGGCCTTCGCCGCCGGCGCGGATATCAAGGAGATGGCCGACCAGGGCGCCATTGACATGTACGCGAAGGACTTCATCTCCCTGTGGGATGCGGTCTACCGCATCAAGAAGCCGATTGTGGCTGCGGTGAGCGGCTTCGCCTTGGGCGGCGGCTGCGAACTGGCCATGATTTGCGACACCATTATCGCTTCCGAAACGGCCAAGTTCGGCCAGCCGGAGATCAACATTGGCGTGATTCCCGGCGCCGGCGGCACCCAGCGCCTGACGCGGGCCGTGGGCAAAGCGACGGCGATGGACATGGTCCTGACGGGCCGCATGCTGACCGCAGCCGAGGCGAAGGATGCCGGCCTGGTGGCCCGGGTGGTGCCGCCGGAGGCCTACCTCTCCGAGGCGCAGAAAATGGCGGCGGCCATCGCGGCCAAGTCGCCCGTGGCGCTGCAGCTCGCCAAAGAGTCTGTGCTGCAGGCCTTTGAAACCTCGCTGGCCGGGGGGATTCATCTGGAACGGCGCCTGTTCTACATGGCCTTCGCCAGCGAAGACCAGAAGGAAGGCATGAAGGCGTTCATGGAAAAGCGGAAGCCGGAGTTCACGGGGCGGTAGGCGGTTCGTCAGGAGGGTGGGTATATGGCGTACGAAACCATATTGTATGAGGTGTCGAACGGGGTGGGCCGGATTACACTGAACCGGCCCGATAAGCTGAACAGCTTCAACGACACGCTGCACAAAGAGTTCATCGATGCGCTGAAAAAGGCGGAGCGTGACGCTGCAGTCCGCTGCGTCGTCATTACCGGAGCAGGGCGGGGGTTCTGTGCCGGACAAGACCTGGGCGCCCTCGGCAACCGCCCGGTCAGCCAGATTGTGCGGGAATTCTACAACACCTGGGCGCTCAAGATTCGCACCTTGGAGAAGCCCGTGCTGGCAGCCGTCAACGGCGTCGCCGCCGGCGCCGGATGCAGCCTGGCCCTTGCCTGCGACCTGGTGATCATGTCCGAGCAGGCCTCGTTCGTGCAGGCCTTCGTTAAGGTGGGGCTGGTGCCCGACACGGGCGCCTCCTACCTGCTGCCCCGGCTGATCGGCTACCACAAGGCGATGGAACTGGCGCTCTTTGGCGATAAGGTAACCGCCCGGCAGGCCCTGGAGCTGGGGCTCTGCAACAAGGTGGCTGAGCCGGAAAGCTTTGCCGCCACGGTCGATGAATGGGCCGCCCGGCTGGCCAAGGGGCCTCGGTCCATGGGCTTGATCAAGCGGCAGATGAGCCGCGGCTTTGAGCAAAGCTTCGAGGAGATGCTGGAGCTAGAGGCCTACGGCCAGGAAGCCGCCGCCCAGACCGCCGACGCCAGGGAAGCGATTACGGCCTTCCTGGAAAAGCGGGAGCCCAACTTCACGGGGAGGTAGGCTGCCGTGAAGCGAATTGGCGTGGTGGGCGCCGGGGCGATGGGCTCCGGCATCGCCCAGGTCGGCGCCCAGGCAGGGCTCGAAGTGCTGCTCTACGACGTGGCCGACAAGCCGCTGGAGGCCGGGGTTGCCCGCATTCGGGCCGGGCTTGACCGCCTGGTGGAACGGGGCAAGCTCTCCGCCGAGGAGAGGGCCGCGATCGACGGGCGCATCTCGACCACCAAAACCCTCGGCGACTTCCTCGACGTCGAGTTCATCGTCGAGGCAGCGCCCGAGGTGATGGCGCTCAAGAAGGAGATCTTTCAGAAGCTGGACCACATCTGCAGCCGTACGGCGATTCTGGCGACCAATACCTCGTCGCTGTCGGTCACGGAGATTGCCGAGCTGACCGACCGGCCCGACCGGGTCTGCGGCATGCATTTCTTCAACCCAGTGCCACTGATGAAGCTGGTCGAGGTGGTGCGGGGCGCCCAGACAAGCGGCGAAACCGCCCGCCGGACGACGGAACTGGCGTCGCGACTTGGCAAGACGGCGGTGCAGGTGAAAGACACGCCCGGGTTCGTGGTAAACCGGGTCGCCCGGCCCTTCCCGGGCGAGGCGCTGCGCCTCCTGGGCGATGGCGTGGCCAGCCCCCGCCAAATCGACCGGGCCGCCAAACTGGGCGCCGGCTTCCGCATGGGTCCGTTTGAGCTCATGGACCTGGTGGGCATGGACATCAACTTTGCGGTAAACCGGTCAGTCTTTGAGCAGTTCTTCTACGAACCCCGGTTCCGCCCCCACCCCCTTCAGGCGCAGATGGTGAAGGCCAACCGCCTGGGCCGGAAGACTGGGGCAGGCTGGTACCGATACGACGGCGACCGGCTGCTCGACGCACCCGACGGGGCGGTCTTCTACGGGAACCCCGGACCCCTCCCGACAGGAACGCTCCATATTGTTGGCGATCCCACCCTGTTAGCACTCGCCCGGGAGGCCGGCCTCCCCCTGACCGACGACCCCGCTGCCGCTGACCTCGTGCTGGTCGAAGCCTCCCGGCTGACCACCACCGAAGCGGCGGCCAGTCTGCCCGACCCGGCCCGGGTCGTGGGGTTCGGGGGTATTCCCGGCGTGGTCCTGCGGCAACTGGTCGAAGTAGCCCCAGGCCTCCAGACGGCGCCCGAAGCGACGGAGCACGCCGTCGCAGTCTTCCACGCCCTGGGCCGCGACACGGAAGTGATCCAGGACGGCCCCGGACTAATCGTCCCGCGCCTGATCGCTTGCCTGGCCAACGAGGCGGCCTTCGCCCTCATGGAAGGCGTTGCCTCGGCGTCCGACATTGACACCGCCATGCGGCTCGGGGTCAACTATCCCCGGGGCCCGCTGGAGTGGGCCGACGAACTCGGACCGGCCAACGTCCTGGGCATTCTTGACCACCTGCAGCGCTTCACCGGCGAAGACCGGTATCGCCCGTGCCCCTTGCTGCGCAAGCTGGTGCTGGCCGGGTCGCCCTTCACAGGCGGAGCAGCCCGGTAACATGCGCCATCCAACGAAAAAGGCTCCGGGAAGCGTTTTCGCCTCCCGGAGCCTTTCGCGTCATCATCAGTCCTCGATTTCGACGTACCGCTTATCGGCCATGGCACCCGCCGCCTTGCCCAGCAACAACGCCTCCACCGCAAAGATCAAGATCACACCAGGCATGATCAGCGGCGGTGCTAAGAAGTACAACCCGGCGGTCACAGCCGCCACCACGCCGATCATCAGCCAGATGAGCAACATGCCGAAGAGCACGTTGTAATTCCCCTTCATCGCCTGCTGCGGGTCGGTCCATTTCAAGTTGGGCCGCATCAGGTCGACGATCATCCCGCTGTAGCCCATGGCGGCGCCCGCAGTGAGGCCACCAATCAACACGTATACAAACGTCAGTGGCGTCAGGACCTTGAAGAAGCCCAGGCCCGCCAATACCAACACCACGTTCAGCACTGCGAAGATCATGTGGTGCAGCAGCTTCGCATGCACCTGCACCCGGGGCATCACCGGCAGCGACCGGCTGATCCAGAAATGCTTCCCTTCCCGGCTGACCGCCGTGGCCGCCACGCTGGACATGGAGGCCATGAACAGCACCACCCCGACCCCAATGGCCGGCACGAGCGGCGAATTGGCATTCGCACCCGCCTTGGCGATGAGCGAGCCAATCTCCTGTTCCTGCGTCATCGGCATGATCACGAAGAACGGCATGATGATCAGCGGCACCAACGCCTGCATCAAGAACGACGGAGTCCGGTTCAGCAGCTTGAACTCCTTGACGAACAGCGCCCAGAGGGGCGTGCGGGCCTGGGCCGTCTCCCTGGCCAGGTCATCCTTTGACAACTTTTTGCCCGATGCCCGGGTCTCCTCGCCGCCCACAGCGCCGCCGTAGAAGAGCTTTTCCGCCACCCAAACCATGCCGGCCAGCGCCGCCAGGGCCACAGCCGCAAACAGAATGAAGGAGCCAAACCCGAAGGCCGGGGCGCCCGCCTTCAGGGCGTTCGTGGCCCAGGTGCTGGTGGGGATGTACTTCCCCCAATTCTGCAGCAAGGTCTGGAGTTGGCCAATCATGGCGGCCATTTCGCTGGAACCGGGGTCAAAGTTGCCCCGGGCGCCCAGCCGGCTGAAGTAGTTGAACCCCAGGCCAATCGCGAGGCCGATCAGGCCACCCATCACTCGGTACAGGTCCCGGTTGCGGCGCAGGTTCGTCACCCGCATCAGCACGATGCTGAAAAGCGCCGCGATCACGAGGGGCGCTACGGGCAGCAACAGGAAAATGATCAGCGCAAACGGCAGGAAGGTCCATGACACGCCGGCAAAGATGCCATAAATGACGACCGCCGGCAGCACCACCGGGGCCATGGTCAGATACTCGCCAAGCATGATGCCGATAAACTTGGACAGGACAATTTCGCCGGGGCGAATCGGCATTGGAATCAGCATGGTGATATCTTTGCTGAAGTAGAACGAAGAGATCACATAGAAGACGCCGAACGACAGGCAGACCAGCTGGCCCACGGTCATGGCAACCATGAGGACGAACTCGGGGTACCCCAGCGACTTGCCCGTCACGAAGAACGTGAAGAACAACATCACCATCATGAAGAGCAACGGAACGAACCCCAGCAGCATGAGCGGCAAAAGCAGCAGGCCCCACTTCGACTTGCCGCCGCCCATGCCGTCCCGGAAACTCCGCCAGGTAATCAGCATCTGCGCCCGCAGCAGGGCGCGCAGGTTTTTCGTCATTGCTGCGTCAACTCCAGGAAGATCTCTTCGAGGGACCCGCCGCTCTGATTCTGGCGCAGCTCCTCCACCGTGCCGCAGGCGATAATGCGGCCCTGCTTGATGATCGCCACCCGATCACACAGCTTCTCCGCGACTTCCAGCACGTGGGTGGAGAAGAAAAGGGTGTTCCCATTGCGGGTGTGCTCGGCCATCAGTTCCTTCAGGACGTGGGCCGAACGCGGGTCGAGGCCCACCATCGGTTCGTCCAAAATCCAGACCGGTGGATTGTGCAGGAGCGCGCTCATGAGCACAAGCTTCTGCTGCATGCCATGGGAGTACGAACTAATGCGCTCGCCCAGGGCGCCCGTCAGTTCGAAGGTCTCGGCGAAGCGTTCAATCCGTTCCCGCCGCTGGCTGGCCGGCACGTTGTAAATATCGCCAATAAAGTTCAGATACTCAAGACCCGTCAGCTTCTCATACACTTCCGGGGTGTCGGGCACAAAAGCCATCTGCCGCTTGGCTTCGAGCGGCTGCGTCGTAATATCGAATCCGTTAATGCGAACCGAGCCCGAATCAGGGCGGAGCAGGCCGACGATCATTTTCAGCGTGGTGGTCTTGCCGGCGCCGTTGGGGCCGAGGAAGCCGAAAATCTCGCCCGGCTTCACCGTGAGGCTTAGGTGATCGACAGCCTTCTTGGTGCCGCCGCCGTAGCTCTTGGATACTGCGTTAATCTCGATCATGAATAGGTGTCCCTCCCGGGCCTGTGCTGTTGATAAGACCGGAGCAGGCAAGCAAAGAGTTCACCGAACGCCTCAACAATTCCGGTCTATTCGCGGGGTTCCATCCAGATTCCTCTCCACCCTTCGGGAGTAGGAGTGTGATAAAATGAACTATATCATCAATAATGATGTAATGTAGGGGGTGGACGTATGCGGGAAGCGGTGATTGTCGATGCCGTTCGCACACCGATTGGCCGGTACGGCGGTGTTTTGAAGGATGTGCGGCCCGACGACTTGGCAGCCGTGGTCATTCGGGAACTGCTGCGGCGAAACCCGGCCGTGCGGCCCGATGATGTGGAAGATGTTGTCCTGGGGGCCGCAAACCAGGCGGGTGAAGATAACCGAAACGTGGCCCGCATGGCTCTGCTCCTGGCGGGGCTGCCCGTGTCGGTGGGGGGCACCACGGTGAACCGGCTCTGCGGGTCGGGGCTGGAGGCGGTTAACCAGGCGGCCAGGGCCATTATGACTGGAGATGGCGACGTGTACATAGCGGGCGGCACCGAGTCGATGACCCGGGCGCCCTTCGTCATGGCCAAGCACGGCGAAGCCTGGGACCGCAAGACCGAAATGCATGACACGACCATTGGGTGGCGGTTTACCAACCCACGCCTGGCGGACCTGCATTATCCATATAGCATGGGCGAAACAGCGGAAAACGTCGCGGAGCGGTGGGGGATTTCCCGCCCCGACCAGGACGCCTTCGCCCTGAGCAGCCAGCAGAGAGCGGTGGCCGCCATCGCTGAAGGCCGGTTCAAGGCTGAGATTGTCCCCGTGCCCGTCCCCCAGCGCCGGGGCGAACCGGTGATGGTCGATACCGACGAACACCCCCGTCCGGATGTTACCCTGGAGAAACTGGGCAAACTTTCTCCAGCGTTTAAAGCCGGCGGCACGGTAACGGCCGGGAACGCATCCGGTATCAACGACGGAGCAGCGGCGCTGCTGATCATGTCCGGCGAGAAGGCCCGTGCCCTGGGCCTCCAGCCCCTGGCCCGGGTAAAGGCCATGGCCGTGGCGGGCGTTGATCCCGCCTGCATGGGCATCGGGCCGGTGCCCGCCACCCAGAAGGCCCTGGCCCGGGCCGGCCTGAGCATCGACCAAATCGACTTAGTGGAGTTGAACGAGGCTTTCGCGGCGCAATCTCTGGCCTGCCTGCGGGAGTTAGGCCTGAACGAGGCGAAGGTAAATGTCAACGGCGGGGCCATCGCCCTGGGCCACCCGCTGGGCTGCTCCGGCGCCCGCATTCTGACCACCCTGGTCCATGAAATGCAGCGCCGGGAAGCCCGCTATGGCCTGGCGACCATGTGCATCGGCGTGGGACAGGGCATTGCCACCGTTGTCGAGAGATAGAAAAGAGGTACACCCCTATGGATTTTCAACGAATCGGCGACATGAAGCGATTTTCGACAGAGAAGTACCAGAAGGTCAGCCTGTTTGAATCAGACCTGACCGCCATGGATGTATACTGCCTCGCCCCCGGCCAGAGCCAGAAGCTACATAACCACAAGGCCAACGACAAATACTATTTGATCTGGGAAGGCCGCGCGACTGTGCAAATCGGGTCAGAGATCCGGGAGTTGGGTCCCGGCGAAGCGGCCCTCGCCCGCCCCGGGGTGGACCATGCCATCAGCAACAACAGCACGGAGCCCGTTGTCGCCGTGGTGTTCCAGGCGCCCAAGTCGTTCTAGGGAGCCACGCCGCCGGGCGGGGAAGGACCGTTGTCACCCCCTGTCGAATAATAGGCGAATCTTGCGGTCGATCGACATTATGCAGAGGGGGTGACCTCATCATGCAGCATCCCATTCGGGAACAAATCCGGTTGGACGGGCGGTGGCAGGCCCGGCAAATCGATGAAAACACGGTCAGCGTGTTTGTGCCCGGCTCCTGGACAGACAAACGGGTCCTCCTCCGCACCGGCGACGGCGACGCAGGCGTTAGTGTGCACCTGCAGCCCGGGCAGTGGAATGAGGTGGCACTCCCGCCCGGTGCCCTGGCCGGTGCCCGCCTAGCCGCCGGCGACGACCTGCGCATCACCCGGCTGCAGGCCACAGCGCCGGGCAGCCGCTCACTGGGCATTGACGTCAGCCTGGCGGGCGAAGTTACAGGTGACGCGCCCTGCCTCCTCACCCTTACCTTCACCTTGACCGCCGCCGACGGGCGCCGGGTCGGGGGCATGGACCTGGCCGTAAGCAACACCAACTGCAATCTCTCCCTGGAAATGCCCCTTACCGAGCCGCTCACCGGCCCGCATCGGCTCAAAGCCGCCCTCTCATGCGGGGAACGGGTTGCCGACAACGCCCGTATCGATATCAACCAATAAGCCCCCCTTTCGCCTGCAAGGAGGTAGCTCTATGGACCCCTGGTCATCAGCGCTTATCGCCGCGTTGGACAAGGTGCGGCCCGGCGTTGTTCATATTGATGCCCGTACGCCCCGTACCAATCAAATCGCCCTGGGAACCGGCGTCATACTCGACCATTACCACGTTATATCGAGTGCCCAGGTAGTCGCGATGGGCGACCAAATCACCGTGAAAACCTTCGACGGCAAACGCCGCCCCGCCACCTGCCTGGGCATCGACCCGCTCTACTTCCAGGCCATTTTGCGGCTGGAAGAGCGCCTGCCCTTCGACCCGCCCGTCTTTGCCCCCAGCGGGACAGCCCCGGTCGGCCTGCACGTGCTGGCTGTCGGC
>JARBUG010000279.1 GCA_029239785.1 Symbiobacteriaceae bacterium
ATAGAAACGAAGGCCGGCCCGTGAGGGCCGGATGAGACGGGCAATCTCCGCCACGGTGCAAGTCCAAGTAGGCCCTTCGGGGCGGGTAGGACGCAGTCCGCAAGGACCACGGCCCCGGTCAGGGCCGTGAGATAAATGATCATCCAATGACAGAACCAGGGGTATCGCTAAACTCTCACAGCAAAGAAAGACGAACTGTGCAACATATGCACGGTTCGTCCTTTTTGCGCGCAGCCGCTACAGACGATGCGGGCAGGAAATTCTCTTCAAACTGAGAGGTCTTGCTATGAAACAGATCAAAGTCGCGGTCCTTGGCGCCGGCGGGCGCGGCAACGTCTATGGCGACTTCCTGCTGCAAAACCCGCACGAAGGGGCGGTCATCGCTGCAGCCGACGCCGCCCCGCACCGGCTGACCACCTTCGCCGACCGGCACCGCATACCGGATTCGGCCAGGTTCACCTCCTGGGATGCGCTGCTGGAGGCCCGCCCCGAGGCAGATGCGGTGATCATCGCCACGCAGGACCGCATGCACACCGCCCCGGCCCTGCGTGCGCTCGCCCTGGGCTACCACGTACTCCTCGAGAAACCAATCTCGCCGGACCCTGCCGAGTGCCTGGCCATCGCAGATGCGGCGGAGCACCACGGGCGGGTGCTCACGGTCTGCCAGGGTCTCCTCCTTTGGCAGCCTCAGCCACTTCCGGCCCGAGAGCGCCCCGCCCGGGGCGCCCCGCCGCTGCACCGACGGCTGTCCGGCCGAGCCAACCTGCGCCTACAGCGCCTTGAAGATCTATCTTGGGGATGGCAACACCTGGCTGGTCAACGCCATGACCGCCGATCCTTCGAAGGAAGGCAGGCTGAAGGCGCTGCGGGAGGGACCCTACGGGCGTGTCCACTGCGACAACGATGTGGTCGACCACCAGGTCGTCAACCTGGCGTATGCGAATGGAGTGACCGTCTCGTTTTCCATGGCCGGCTTCACGAAAGAGATCAACCGGACCGCCAAGCTGTTTGGCACCGAGGGCGAGATGCGCCTTACTATGAACAGGAACGAGATCGAGATCAACCACTTCAGCGGCCGCACCACCGTGGTGACGCCAGAGATCCAGCCGGGCGGGCACAACGGCGGTGACAGCGCCCTGATGCGCTCCTTCCTGCGGGAGGTCCGTTCCGGCGGCGGCGGAGGCAACCTGACTTCGGCCCGGGTATCGGCAGAAACGCACCTGCTGGCCTTTGCCGCCGAGGAGAGTCGGCTGACGGGTGAAACGGTGGACTTCCCGGAGTATGTAAAGCAGAATCCGGCTCCAGTACCCGGTGGCGGAGATCAGTTCCCGGAGGTCCCATTTACCTGATCGGTTCTTTACGACATAAATCAGAATACGTATGATTTTCGTAGATCCAAACTTGGCGATCATACCATTTTGGGCGGGGAGCCTATCCAGGTACGATCTAGCTCAGAGTTCGCGCCAATAAGGCGCTAACGCACTCGATGGAAGACCATTTCGAAACCGGGCGCAAGGAAAAGACAGCGGCCCATGAGAACTCTGCGGGAGGCCTGATCGTCCTATACAGGACGCGCCTCACATGAAGGAGGTCATTCCATGCGTGCGGATCTGTCGGTGCCAGCCGATCTCAGCCCATTTGTCGCCGGTGTGGCTGCCAGCCTCGACTTCGGGTCCCGGTGGTTGAAGGGGCTCGTGGGTGAGCTGACGCCCGAGCAACTAGCCAAGGAGCCGGCCGGTTTCCGTAACTCGATTGCCACCTTAGTCGTTCACATTGGCGCAGCCGAGATCCACTACGCCCACCAGCTCACTGGGATCGAAGTGCCGGATGACCTGGAGCGCGAGTACCTGATGGAGGTGCCCCCGAACCCAATTCCGGCTGCTGCCGCTGAGACCGCCGAGAGCCTTACGGCCAAGCTGGAGAAGGCCAGAGCGATACTGCTCCGGGCCATGGCCTGCGTGACCGAGGCCGACCTGGCCCGGGAGGCAGAGTCTGGACCGGATCAACAGAGCGTGCGCTGGGTGCTCTCGCTCCTGCCCAACCATCAGGCCATGCACCTGGGCCAGATCCTGCTGCTCAGGAAGCACCTATAGACCGGATCGACTGCCGCCTTTCCCGTCACAAAGGATCGCAGTGTTGCCCGGGCTTGGGGCCAAAAGGTGTTCGCCGTGGCAGGGCTACTCAAGCCCGGTAACGCACACTGTGCCAATTGCTTGCTGGAGTTGATCCCGAACATTGAAGCGGTGGTGGGCCGCCCGCTAGAGCGTGTAGCAAAACGGCAAGCCTGCAATAGGCTTGCCGTTTTGCTGTGCGCCCGGCGGGGCAGGCTGGCTCAGGCGCAGGTGGGTCCGGCATGCTCCCGATGCGGCCCCTTCTCGAAGGGGTTGCCGCCGCCCGAGCTGTTCAGCGTGTTCCAGCACCTGGGCAGCCCCGTCTCCGCAACCGCCCAGAGGAAGCCAACCGTGAGGTAGGTTACGTAGAAACCCAGTTCGCCCAGGGCGACGACCTGCCGGGAATGATAGGCCTCATGCTTGGCAAAGTCATCCTGCACCCGGCCATTCGCATCGAAGTGGCCGCTCATGGTGTAGACCACGGCGCCCAGGGTCAGCGCCCCCGTGCCCGGCCCCATCTCCACGAAGAGCGCCCCCCGCCGGAAGTCGACCCGCTGCCCGGCCATGGCGGCCACCGCCGCCACAATCAGCCCGATCGTGGTCAGAATGGGCGACTGAATCCACTTCAGCAGGAAGCTGAAGGCCCAGGCGACCGGGCTGTTTGAGTTGTCCAGCGTCGGGCCGAAGAAGCTGCCCAGCAGCGACGCCACGGACCAGATTGTCAGGGCCGTGATGGCACCGGTCACGGCGGCGCCGGCGCCCGCAAAGAGGAAGGCCAGCGCACCGCCTGTCAGGGCCGTCAGCACGCCGCCGATGGCGCCGCCCACAATCCAGAGGAACCACTCGCTGAAGGTGGTCGCTCCGTTTACCCCTGCCCCGATGACGCCCAGCGCCGCACCGACGATCGCCGCGATCAGCAGGACGGCCAGGAAAGCGATCTGCCCGGTGGGGTCGGTCACGTTGACCGGGTTGGCCAGGGCGTAGAGGTAGAGGTTGGCCGCAGAGTGGATCGCCACCACCTCGTCCTGCTTGAGGGCCAGGTACGGGTCAGGGGTGAGGAAGCGGCCCAGTTCCGGCCGGTAGAACCGGACGCCCAGCAGCACGATCCCCAGGTCGGCGCAGAAGCGCCCGCCCTGGAAGCTGTAGTGCGGCTGAATCAGCACCGAGACCGAAAGCTTGCCGTACGGCGTGTACTCGTCGTGCCCCACAAAGGCGCCGGTGGCCAGGTTGCTCAGCACGTTCACGTTGCCCAGCCGGTCCAGGTGGTGCAGGAGCGGATCACCCTGCTCGGGCAGAATGGCCAGGCGGCGCTTCTCATCCATCACTACCTTGGCCGCCCCGTCGGGCTCCACCAGGTAGAGCCCTTCCACTTCGTAGCGGATCTGGGTGCCCGCGTCTGCCGTGGTGCACCGGGCCTCGGTCCGCAGGTCGTTGTGGTCGTACCGATACTCGAATATCGCCCCATCCGGCCGCTCGATCCGCATTAGCCGGTGACGGGCGTCGTAGAAGAGCTGGCCCAGCGACGGGTCCCGGGTCAGGTTGCCGGCGGCGTCGTACTCGTACTCGGGGCCGGCAGCGGCCTTCCGCTTGATCAGCCGGTTCGGGTGGAGCGGGTCGCCGAGCTGGTGGCCGTACTCCATCTCCTCGGCGAAGGACTCGCCGG
>JARBUG010000112.1 GCA_029239785.1 Symbiobacteriaceae bacterium
CAAGGGCGACGGTGTTCCCGGCGGGGGCATCATCATCGACAGCGAAATGTCCTTTACTTCGCACACCTACAAGAACGAAATGTACGTGAAAACAACGACACTGCTGCCGTTCGCACCCCCGACCGCGGTGGAGGTTGCGGCGTTCGACGGTGCCATTTACATCAAGGACCCCTCTTTGGGCATTTGGACGATGGCCGGCGCCTACGACCCGGAGAACATCGCCGAAGCATCGGCCTACACGGGCATTCAGGGCATGAACGGCATGGCTCTGCAGGAAGAGATGCTGGGCACCGCCCGCATCGCAGGCGTTGAGTCGGTTCAGGTAGGTGGCGAAAAGGCACTCAGGGTGACCGTTGACCTGGCCAACGTCGGTTTCGAGGAGGCCCTCCAGCAGTTCTCGGCGACGGACCTGCTGCCCGAGTCCGGTGCCAGCATGTCAGCCACTGTGGACCGTTTCCTGGTCATCTATGTGGTCCACCCGGAGACCGGGTTCATCTTTCAGACCAACCTGGACCTGGCGGTCACCCTCGACGTGTCTGATGCCACCGGCAGCGGTCAGATTGACATGGTACTGACGGGCAGCGCTGCCGCCCACCGCACCACCGAGCCGGTCCAGTTCCCGAGTGATTTGACGAAGTAGGCCCTCGGCCCGGACGATGCACGATTAGGGCCCCCTGGCAGGAGTTTCTTGGCTGCACCATGAAGTATGTGCGACCAGAAACTTCTGAGGGGGCTCTTTTCATGCGCCGGCTGATCGTCATGCTCCTGACCCTGGTTTCGCTTCTGGCTGTCGCCCTGCCCGCTGCGGCTGCAACCGCAACGCCCATCGTGCTGGACGGTCAGAACACTGCTGTGTCTATGGATTCGGAGACCGGGTTGGTGACCCTCGACCAGTTCGCCAAGGCGGTCGGCGCCGAGTACAAGTGGGTGGCCGGGCGCCAGGAGGCCACGGTGGTGCTGGGCCACCGCTCCATGGTCCTGTGGGCCGCCTCGCCCAAGGCCGTGGTGAATGGTGGCGTTCGGACCCTGGCGGCCGCCCCGGGCCTTAGCGGCAACACGCTCCTGGTCCCGGCCAAGGTCGTGGCCGAAGCGCTGGGCCTCTACGTTGCCGGCGAGAAAGACGGCGCGCTGGTCCTGTACACGGGCATGGGCCTCATTCGGAGCACCAAGCCGCTCAATTTCGCCGCTGATCAGATTCTATCCACTCGCACACGCATGAGCATGTCCATGACGAGCGTCGCTGAGCCCGAGGCCAGCGAGTCATTCAGCATGTCCCTCGGCCAGACGCTGCACACCTATCAGGGCGATCTGCTCCTGAAGATGGACATGGCGATGCCTGGCGAAGAGTCCGGTACGATTGAGATGGCCTATGTGGATGGGAAGAGCTACATGCGGGAGCCGGGCAAGAACTGGATGGCGACCGGTGAACCAGAACCGGACATGATGCTGGAGATCCTCTCTGCGCAGTTCGCGGAACAGTGGGATGCCTCCCTTTCGTCGGAAAATCCGGCTCTGGATGGCGCCGTCGTTACCGTTACCGGCACGTCTGAAATGGATGGCGTGACGGTTGTCAACGTGATGGTTTCAATGACGGAGTCGAACATGATGCCACAGATTACCACGGCCATGGGCCTGGATGCGGCCGATGCCGGTGATGTCGGCATTCGTAAATATGTGCAGACCTACGCCATCGATCCGGTGACCGGTATGATGCATGAGGCTCATACGGAGTTTCAGATGGCCGGTGTCGATGATGCGGGCTTCGCCGGGGACCTTCGGATGGAGATCAACGTGCGAGTCAACCCCGTCTCGCTCCCCCTTGAGCTCCCTGCCGATTTTCCCCGCTAGACGAATGACAAAGATGGCCCCTGCCGGTGGTTTTGCCACCAGCAGGGGCCTTTCCGTTTACGGGGTCTGTAGTTCCAGCACGCGGCGCAGGTATTGGTCAGCCAGGGCTTCTGCCTGGTTCAGGTCGTCCGCCTCGGCGTAGACCCGGTAGACGGGTTCGTCGGGGTCCGGCAGGACCAGCGCCCAGCCAGCGGGCAGTTCGATGCGGAGGCCGTCGACCATTTCCACCACGCTGCCCTCGTGTTCCTCAAGCAGATGGCGCATGACACGGCCCTTGGCTTCCCAGGGGCAGGGCGCCACCCGCAGGGCGGTGTGGGCCACGGGCAGTTCGCCCAGCACGTCACGCTGGGTCAGATGTCCCCGGGCCATCCATTCCAGGAGGCGGCCAATGGCGAGCATGGGGTCGCCGGGCCGCCAGTCGGCCTGGCGCACCCGCACGGGGCGGCGCCCGGCCTTCCGGAGCAGTTCCTCCACGCCCCGGGGCGCCGTCACGGGCACGGGTATGGCGCTCGGCGCCCCGGGCCCGGCGCCGGCGCCGGCCTGCAGCCCCAGGCGCACCTCCAGGGCCAACATGGTCTCAGGGGTTGCGCCTGCCAGGCGCCAGGTCGCCTCCAGCGGGTCCAGCTCCAGGGCAACCCGGGCGCCGTCCCCGGGCGCCGCCTGGCACCGCAGGCGCTCCAGCCAGCGGCGCAGCACCGGCCACGGCTCCCCGGGCGCCAGGCTGACCGTGAGCCCCGCCTCCCTGATCACGTCCACATCCACCTGGCCAGACAGGTGTTCCAGGTAGAGCCACTCCGCCTGGGCAAAGCGTTCCAGGGTGCCTGCCGCCTCGGGCGTGGCCCGGCGGAAATCCTGGGTGGCGCAAGCCCTTTCCAGCTTCCGGTGCAGGTCACGAGGCACGGGGCGCCCGGCCCCATCGTAGAACACGACCCGGGCCTGCTCCGCACCTGCCCGCACATGAATGCCTCCGGCGCCCTTCAGGTGCTCAATCGCGAACTCCGTCACAGGCGAAGCCGCGGCCCCAATGTCGATGACCCGGCGCCCCGCTGCGAGTGTTCCGGCGACCAGGGCCTGCTTGAGCACCTCGGCAACAGGGTCCTCATCGGCCCCCACCACCAGGGGCCCCTGCCCGCCCACCACCGCGGCAAAGGCTGTGCCCACTCGCAGGGCGTTTTCCGGGAACAGGTCGGCCCCGAGCCGCCCCACAATGCCGCCCTGCCTGAGCACCCGGCCCGACCAGACCGGTGACTGGGTCAGCGTCACCTCCACCCGGGCGCCGGGCGATACTGCCGTGCCAGGCCACAGGCGGGCGCCCGGCGACACCGCCGCCTTCTCGCCCACCTGGCATTCCGGGCCAATCACGGCGCCCTCAAACGCCCCGGCGCCGGCGCCCAGGGTGGCGCCGTCACAGACCACGGCGCCTACCAAGGTCGCCCCCGCCCCGATCCGCACACCGGCCCAGGTCACGCTCCGCCGCAGCACCGCTCCGCCCTCGGCCTGCGAGCCAGCGCCCATGCCGCCGGGCGCTCCGCCCTCAACGACCGTACCGGGGCCCACCACCGCTCCCGCCTCCAGCCGGGTACCCGGTGCCAGCCGGCACCCTTCACCAATCAGCGCCGGTCCGTCAACCAGCACCCCCGACGGCACCTCGCCTGTCACCCACACCCCTTGCACCACTTCGCGCCCCGGGGGAGAAAACCGCAGCCGCCCCTGGAGGAGATCCAGGTTGGCCTGCAAGTACGCGGCCGAGTCGCCAATATCGCACCAATATCCATCGGCAACCGTTGCGAAAAGCGGCGCCTCCGCATGCAACAGGGCCGGGAACAGGTGCTGGCTAAAGTCGTACATGCGGTCCGCCGGCACCCCATCCAACACGGACGGCTCCAACACGTAGATGCCCGTGTTTACCGTATCGCTGAATACTTCACCCCAGCCGGGCTTCTCCAGAAAGCGCCGAATCCGCCCGGTCCGGTCAGTCATAATCACGCCATACTCCAGCGGGCTCTCCACCCGAGTCATCGCCAGGGTAGCAACCGCCCCGTTCTCTCGGTGGAACCCGAGCAGGGCCGTCAGGTCAACATCGGTCAGCGCGTCGCCCGACACGACCACGAACGTGTCATCCAGATGCCTGCGCAGCGCTGCAACGCCCCCGGCGGTCCCCAGCGGCGTCTCCTCCACCACGTAATGCAGCCGAAGACGCTTGTAACTGTCGCCGTAGTAGCTCGAAATCGCTTCCGGTTTGTACCCAAGCGTGAGAAAAACCTCCTGGAAGCCATGCTGGTCCAGGAGGTCGAGAATATAGGACAACACGGGACGATTACACACAGGAACCAGCGGCTTGGGCCGGTCGCAGGTCAAAGGCCGGAGTCGGGACCCTTCACCACCTGCCATAATCACAGCTTTCATCGTGCCGCAGCCCTCCACACCAGCAACATTCTACATGGTGTACCGACCCGGCCAAGAGCCAGACGCCCCTTCCACAGTTCCATCGGACCTGCTGTCGGGCTCGTGGAGTCCTAACGACTCCACTCGGGGCGGAAGCGGTTGTGCAAAGCGCAGCGTGCCCCATTCGGTCTGACTGCATTCGGTAATGATCTGATCGTACAGCTCGGCGGTGGTGCGGGCGATGCCTGCCCAGGTGTACTTCGTTTGCACCTCGTGCAGGGCCGCGCCCGCCAACCGCCGGGACAATGCCCGGTCTGTCAGCAAGCGCTCGATCTGCTCCGCCAGGGATATCGCGTGGCCGGGCAGAGCCTTCAGACCGTTCTCCCCGTGCCTGACGATCTCACTGAGTCCGCCCACGTCTGACGCCACCAGGGGCGCCCCGGCCGCCATCGCTTCGAGGGCAACAATGCCGAAGGGCTCATACGTCGACGGCACGACCGCCACATCCGCGTACGAATATAGCGCATGAGCCGTGGCATCATCCACCCAACCGACGAAGGAGACCCGGTCCCCCAGCCCCAACTGATGGGCGCGCCGACGCAGTTCGTCGCCAAACGGACCCGTGCCGGCCACTACCAGCCTGGCATGGTGACGCTTCAGAACGTGTGGCATTGCCTCCAGCAGCACCGCCACGCCTTTTTCCGGCACCAACCGCCCGATGTGGAATATCAGCTTCTCGCCGGGCGCTGCGAACTGCTGGCGGGGCGGAAACGGACCGTTCACTGCTGCCTTCAGATCGATGCCGTTCGGAATCACCTGCACCTTATCGTCGTTCAGACCGAACAACCACTGAACCTCACCGCGCATCGCCTGTGAACAGACCACCACACGCCAGGCCTCATAGGTCAGCCACCATTCGACATCGTTAATGTATTTCTGCCCCTGGTCGTGTATGCCGTTGTGCCGCCCGTGCTCCGTGGCGTGAATCGTCGCCACCAGGGGCATATGGAACAGGCTCTTGATGCCTCGGGCCGCATAAGCCACGAGCCAATCGTGGGCATGCACCACCGCCGGCCCGGTCACCTGCCCGGCCAGCCGGGCGCCGGCCTCCATGAGGGCATAGTTCAAATGACAGACCCACAGCCGAAAATCAGACGGCTCCTGAAAGTACGGTGCCACCCGCACGACATGGACTCCGTCCTCCATGGCCTCGGCCGGAAGGCCCGGCCCCGAGCGGGTCAGCACATGCACATCATGTCCCTGCGCCGCCAACTCCCTTGACAGGGCATGCACGTGCCGGGCCAGGCCGCCTACCAGGTGTGGCGGGTACTCCCACGTTACCATGATCACCGTCGTCACCCAGGTCACCTCGGCCTTATCGTGCTCCCCGGTCCATAGCGCTATGCGGTTTTCTGCGCTGCCGGCAGGAGATGCTGAAGGGCGCCGCGAAGTCCACCGTGGATCACTATGCGCACGCTCAGAGAAAGGAGGGAACGCGCCTGGCTGTCACCATGATCTCCTCTCGTCGCCGCATTCGCCACCCCTGGCAGCTCTACGGCTGCGTCGCGCTCACGCTGGGCGCCGCAGCGGGCTGTGTGCTGGCGCCCACTCCCGCCACGCTCTGGGCCAGTCTCGGGCTGCTGCCCCTCTCTGGCTGGTGCGGCGTCGACTGGGTGCGCGCCACCGCCCGGCGACGGGCCAAGCAGTCCATTTCCGCCCGCCTCTCCCGCCTCCCCGATGACTTCTACCTCCTGAACGACCTCACCATCCCCGCCCCCTGGGGCAACACGCATATCGACCACATCATCCTGTCGCGCTGGGGCATGGTGGTCGTCACCGCCGGCGCCGATTCGGGCTGGATGCTCCAGCGGGTAGAAGCCGTTCGGACGCTGCTCTTCACTAACGGGCTCCTCTCCAAGCGGTCGGTGCCCATGTCAGCGCTGGTGTTGCTGCCACCCGGGGCGCCTCTGCCCGAGCGGCTGCAGTCTGACGGCCTCACCATCCGCGTCGAGCACCTGCGGCTGAACCACTTGGCGCCCAGCAATCAACCCGTGCTGGCCGAGCGCGACGTCGCCATCATCGCACAGTGCCTGTTCCAGGCCAGGGCCGGCCTGTAAAGAGAAAGGCCCCGACAGCCACGTACGGGCAGTCGGGACCTTTTTCCACTTCTGCTGCAGCTTAGGCCCACGCCTGTCGGGCTACGGCACCCATTGAGGGTGCCTAGGCCCTCTCGGCATGGGCCGGTCGAGATCGGGCCCACGCCTGTCGGGCTACGGCACCCATTGAGGGTGCCTAGGCCCTCTCGGCATGGGCCGGTCGAGATCGGGTCCACGCCTGTCGGGCTACGGCACCCATTGAGGGTGCCTAGGCCCTCTCGGCATGGGCCGGTCGAGATCAGGCCCACGCCTGTCGGGCTACGGCACCCATTGAGGGTGCCTAGGCTTCGCCGCGCTCCCGGCGGCCATCTACCCAGCACTTCCGGCACCGGGCCTCGTACTTGTCGCCGGCGCCAATTGACACATCTTCGGTCTTGGCCCGCAGGGCGAAGGGCTTTGTCGCCGGCTCGCCGCACAACACGCACACGCCATACACCGACGTGATGTTGTCTGCCATGCAGAGCAACTGCGGCATAATGCCGAACGGCTTGCCCTCCGACGTCTGCGACAGACCCGCCAGAATGATATAGTGGCCGCGGTTGGCCAGTTCCTGGACAACGTCGACCAGTGAAGCGTCGTAAAACTGGGCCTCATCAATCGCGATGACAGCAGGATGGTGCATTTCGGCGTGCCACAGGATCTCCATGGGATTATCCGTATGAACCGCCTCAAACCGCACGCCGTCGTGAGAAACGATCATTTCATCTTCGGTGAAACGGCTCGCCATCTTTGGCTGAAAGACCGCGGCGGTCCGCTTCGCCAGTATGAAGTTGCGCACCCGCCGGATCAACTCCGTGGTTTTGCCCGCGTACATGGCGCCCGAGGTAATCACATCAATCCAGCCGTAATTCAGATTGCGATGCAAGGACGGGACCTCCCCTGGCCGTTTTCAGCACAAAAGGTTCGTGACCCGTTCCCTTGAATCCTGCGCATAACCCCGCATTCGCAATAGCGATTACTGACCGATGGCTCCGCCAGCCTCCGTCTGCGGCACCTGGCTCTTGAAGAAATCGGCCAGGCCCAGGGCGACGGCCGTGGCCACCGTGCGCTGGTAGGCCGGGTCCTGGAGCCGCGCCTTCTCCTTGGCGTTGGTCAGGAACCCGACCTCGACCATTGCCGACGGCACCGGCGATGTGCGCAGCACAAAGTAGTTGGCGGCCAGAGCGGTGCGGGTCGTGGGCGTCAAACGGCGCAGCTGCGCCTGAATGGCCAGGGCCAGGTCCTTGCCGGCGGGCATCCCCTTCTTTTGATAGAAGGTCTGGGCGCCCCAGCAGTTGCAGCCGTCCTTGTTCGCATGGATGGAGACAAAGACCGATGCCTTGTGTTCCGACACCAATGCTACCCGTTTGCCCAACTCATCCCGTATGCGTCCGCCAAGCGAAACGTCGGCGTCGCGCGTCAGCACGACCGTGGCCCCCTGCTGCTCCAAAATCTCTTTGAGCATCCGGGAGATTTCCAGAACCAGCCCCTTCTCCTCCGTGCCGCCCACCACGGCGCCCGGGTCTTCGCCACCATGTCCCGGGTCCACCACCACGGTAACGCCTTTCAAGTACCTGCCCGACTCCTTCAGCTGGCCCTCCATCGCCGCCGCGACATGGCCCGTCCAGGCTGTACGCGCCAGCAGCCCGAGCAAAAACAACGCCAGGCCGGCAAGTCCGACCTGGCGCAACGCGAATCGCTGCACAAGCCTCTCCCCCTTCGCGGGAAAAGCCTATGCGAACCTGTCCACTCGCTAGAACGGTTCCCAGCCAAGCCCGAAGGTGGCCCGGACAACCAGGTCCAGCACGAGAATCACAAACAACACCCAGGTGAACTCGCCCGCCCAACTCACGACCCGCCGGGCGGTCGCATCTGCCATTTCGCTTTTGCGGAAGATGGGCACAGCCAGCCGCGGCAGCAAGCCGATGGCTACGACCCACTCGTCCCAGGTCACAATCAACTTCCAGGTGTCCAGCCCCTTGGCGCTGGCGTAGGCGGCAGCGCCGAGCGCAAGCAGAACCCAGGCCAGCACCCCAGCCACCCAGGCCGGCCACCGTTCCTCCAGCCAATTCACCAGTGCTTCACCCACGGCATAAGTCCTCCTGGAAGCAATGTTGCATGCAGCGTTCTGTCAATAAGACGTTTCGACCTGCGTAAAGCGTTCACCAAACAAAAACCCCGCGGCCGATGCCGCGGGGTTCTGTTGTAGGCAAATTAGCGCTTGGAGAACTGCGGACGCTTGCGGGCCTTCTTCAGGCCGTACTTGCGGCGCTCCTTCATGCGCGGGTCGCGGGTCAGGAAACCAGCCTGCTTCAAGGAGGGGCGCAGGGCGCCGTCAACCTTCAGCAGCGCACGGGAAATGCCGTGCCGAATGGCACCGGCCTGGCCGGAAATGCCGCCGCCGATGACGTTGATGAACACGTCGTACTTGCCGACGAGACCAGTCAGGGCCAGGGGGCTCTCAACGAGCATCTGCAGGGTCTTCAGACCAAAATAATCATCCAGAGCACGGCCGTTGACGGTGATAACGCCGGTGCCGGGAACCAGGCGGGCCCGGGCGATGGCGTTCTTCCGACGGCCAGTACCCCAGTACTGAGCAAGAGCGGTTGTCATAGGTCAATGCCTCCCTTCGTTAAATATCCAGCTTTTCGGGCTTCTGGGCCGCATGCGGGTGCTCGGGGCCGGCGTACACCTTCAGCTTGCGGTACATATCAGCGCCCAGCCGGTTGTGCGGAAGCATGCCCTTAATGGCGATTTCGAGCGGACGGATCGGCTGCTTGGCGAGCAGGTTGCCGGCAGTGACTTCCTTCAGGCCGCCCGGGAAGCCGGTGTGGCGCCGGTACAGCTTGTCGGTCAGTTTCTTGCCGGTGAAATGGACCTTGTCAGCGTTGATGATGATGACGAAGTCGCCAGCGTCGGTGTGAGGCGTAAAGGTGGGCTTATGCTTGCCGCGCAGAATGGCGGCAATGCGGGAGGCCAGACGGCCCAGGGTCTTGCCCTCGGCGTCGACCACGTACCACTTCCGCTCGACATTCTGCGGATTGGCCATGAATGTAGTGTTCACAGGATTCCCTCCTACCAAAAATGACAGAGCAATGGGGGCAAATCTATGGAAACGGCTACGTCCGGCGTGCGAGAGGGCTAGTCCCGGGGTCCGGATCGCGCCTGTTGGTCCGTGGCAAGGTGTGGTGCCGGGCAACAACCCTTGGAGGTCAACGAGTAATAGTTTACCCTGCCATAGAAAGGCTGTCAAGCCACGCGACTGTAGGCATTGCTGGCAGGGTTATTCCGCTTCCTCATCTTGCTCCCAGGGCGGGCGCTTGGGGCCGGTGCCATAGGTGACTTCATCCAGGCACAGGCCGTGCGCCGCCAGCGTTTTGCCGGCGAACTGACGCTGGCCTGTGGTCAATGCCCGCTCCACGGTATCGAGGGTGCGGCGGCCGGCGCCTACTTCCAACAGGGTGCCCGCAATGATCCGAACCATATTATAGAGGAAGCCGTCGGCGGCGATATTGATCATGATCAGCGGCCCGGTGGTGGTCAGGTCGAGCCGGCTCACCGACCGCACCGAGGTCTTCGCCGAACCCCCGGTGCTCCGGAAAGCGGCGAAATCGTGGGTGCCCTCAATCAGCCCGGCTGCCCGCCGCATCAAGTCGAGGTTTAACTCTTTCGCCCAGTGATAGGCGTACAGGCGGGTCATCGGCGATTGAAACGGTGCGTGTTCGATCGTGTAGCGGTAGCGCTTGCTAACTGCCCAGTACCGGGCGTGAAAGTCGTCCGGCACCGCCTCCGCCCCGACCACCACAATATCTTCCGGCAGATGCTGGTTCAGGGCGAAGGGCCACCGGTCGATGGGAATGCGGCTGTCGGTACGAAAGTTGACTACCTGACCACGGGCGTGGACACCTGCGTCTGTGCGGCCGGCCGCGGCGCCGATCTTCAGCGCTTCGTCGCCAGTGGTCCGGCGCAGTGCATTTTCGATCTTCTCCTGGATGGTCACGCCGTTGGGCTGCCGCTGAAACCCGGCATACCGGGTGCCGTCATACTGAAGCGTCAGTTTGATGGCGGGCACTCGTGTCACGCTCCTATCCCAGGCCGGTTACTCGCAACGCCACGACCCCGGCTACCACCGCCGCCAGCACCAGCAGTGCGAGCGCGTCGCGGGCGCCGAACGCCAGCTCCTTCATTTTGGTGCGGCCATGGCCGCCCCGGTAGCCACGGGCCTCCATGGCGGTCGCGAGCTCATCGGCCCGGCGGAAGGCCGCCACGAACAGCGGCACCATGACCGGCACCAGCGCCCGCACCCGGGCCATGGCGTTGCCGGACTGAAAGTCGGCGCCCCGGGCCGCCTGGGCCCGCATAATCCGGTCCGCCTCATCGGCCAGCGTGGGAATAAACCGCAGGGCAATGGTCAGCATAAGCGCCAGCTCGTGCGCGGGCACGCCTATGGGCGCCAGCGGTCGGAGGAGCCGTTCGAAGCCATCCGTCAGCCGGATGGGCGGCGTGGTCAGCGTCAGTAGCGACGCACAAACGACCAGCATGATCAGCCGGCTGGCCGCTGTCGCTGACAGGATCAGGCCTTCGCGGGTCACATCCCACCGCCCGACGTAGAATAGGGGCTCGCCTGGCGTCAGAAACGCGTTCAGGACCACCGTAATGGCCAGGAAGATCAGAATCGGTTTGAGGCCCCGCAGAATGAATTTGATGGGCACCTGGGCCAGCAGGACCCCGGCTAGCACCAACGCCGCCATCAACGCGTACCCAGGCCACGCCTTGGGCAGGAATATCGCCACACTCAGCATGATCACGGCAATGATTTTGGTGCGGGGGTCCAGCCGGTGCAGCGCCGAGTTACCCGGGAAGTACTGGCCGACCGTTACAGCGGTTAGCTTCACCGGCGGCCACCCCCTTTACCCAGGGCGGCAGCAATGCCGGCCACTGCCTCGTCCAGGGTGACCGCAGTGGCGGACAGGTTCCAGCCCCGTTCCCGCAGCATATCCACCAGTTGGGCCGCCGCAGGCACACCCAAGCCGATGGCCTCCAGCTCGGCCCGGCGCGAGAACAGCTCGGCGGGGGTACCGATCATGTGAACCCTGCCCCGATGCATCACCAGGACCTGGTCAGCCTGTTCAGCCACATCATCCATACTGTGCGATACCAGCACGACCGACATGCCCAGGCCGGGGAATGTCTTGACCAGGGCGAGAATCTCCTCACGGCCCCTGGGGTCGAGCCCGGCGGTCGGTTCGTCCAGAATGAGCACCCGAGGCTCCATGGCCAGCACGCCGGCCAGGGCCACACGCCGGGCCTGACCGCCGGAGAGCCCGAACGGGGTGCGGCCCCGGAAGCTTGGGTCAAGGCCAACGCGCTCCATCGCCCGAGCTACCCGTGCCTCCACCTCACCGGCCAGAAGGCCCAGGTTGCGCGGCCCGAAGGCAATATCCTCGAAAATGGTCTCACCAAAGAGCTGCTGCTCCGGGTACTGAAAGACCAGGCCGACCTTCTGCCGTACCGCCTTCAGGTTGACCCCGCGTTGCCCCAGATCAATATCGTCTACCAGAACCCGCCCCGATGTGGGCTTGAGCAACCCGTTCATATGCTGAATGAGCGTGGACTTGCCCGAGCCCGTGGGACCTATGACACCCCAGAACTCCCCTTCAGGGATGGTCAGGCTGACATTGTCCAGGGCGCGCCACTCGTACGGCGTCCCGGGCTGGTAGACATGACTTACTTGTTCGAGTGTAATCGGCATAGCGCATCCACCAATTCATCTAAGGTGAGAATTCCCTCGGGCAGTTCGACGCCACGGGCCCGGAGCCGCTCGGCGGCAGCCACGGCGGGGGGCACGTCTAGCCGTAACTCCCGCAGGCGGCGGGACTGCACAAAGACCTCGCGGGGCGCCCCTTCCAGGGCGACCTTGCCGCCAGCCATGACTACCACGCGGTCGGCCAGGGCGGCCTCTTCCATAAAGTGAGTAATCCAAACCACGGTCATGCCCAGTTCGCGGTTCAGCCGGTGGACCACATCCACCACCTCACGGCGCCCTGAGGGGTCCAGCATGGCGGTGGGCTCATCGAGCACCAGGCAGGCGGGCCGCAGGGCAAGCGCCCCGGCAATGGCCACACGTTGCTTCTGGCCGCCGCTCAGCAGGTGCGGCGCCCGCTCCCGCATGTGAACCATGCCCACGGCGGTTAACGCCTCTTCCACCCGCTGGCGAATCTCTTCGGAAGGCCGGCCCTGGTTCTCCGGGCCGAAGGCCACGTCTTCCTCTACAACGGCCGCGACAATTTGATTGTCCGGGTTCTGAAAAACCATGCCCACCCGGTCGCGAATGGACCACAGGTGCTTTTCGTCCCGGGTGTCCATGCCGTCCACCAGCACCTGGCCTTCGGCAGGCAGCAGAAGCGAGTTGAAGTGCCGGGCCAGGGTCGACTTGCCTGACCCATTCATGCCCAGAACGGCTACGAATTCGCCGCGGTTTACAGTCAGGCTAACGTGATCCAGGGCCAGGGTCACCGGCCCCTGGTGTGCTGCATATGCGAAGGACACGCCTTCGGCCCTGATAAACAGAGGGCATCGCCTCCTAGTCCTCACCTTACGGTAACAGACGCTACTTCAGGGTGCAAGTGGACATTCCCTTGGTCGCTGCCCCCCCCTGCGACCAGGTCTTCACGCTGGACGCCAGCCACTCCCCCAACATCTCCCGCCCGGCTAACGTAGCGTCAATTCTGCTTCAGGTCGCACAGCCCGTGGGCGCGTAGGACGGTCCCGCCAGGCGAATGGCGGGACCGTCCTTTGTTGACACTGCATAGGTCTACGTTTATCATCCAGATGGAACATGCACCCATACGACACGCCATCTCCACACCCAGCCAGGAGGCAAACCACCACATGACCCCCCGCACCACCATGACGGTCGCATGCAGCGGATTCCTGGCCCTCGGCCTGATTACGGCCTCCCTCGGCCCCGCCCTCCCAGACCTGGCCCGGGCCACCGGGGCGCCCCTCGCCGCCCTGGGCGGGCTCATCTCCATGATCT
This sequence comes from Symbiobacteriaceae bacterium, assembly GCA_029239785.1. Lineage (GTDB taxonomy): Bacteria > Bacillota > Sulfobacillia > Symbiobacteriales > Symbiobacteriaceae > JARBUG01. Next base: position 13,408 of record JARBUG010000112.1, read on the forward strand.
TTCTGGGCGGCCTCGCATCGCAAACCCTCTCCGGTCCCCTCACCGACCGCTTCGGCCCACGCCCTGTGCTCACCGGCGGTCTGACCCTCCTCGCCCTGGGCACGCTGGGCATCCTGTTCAGCCGCCACGTCACCCTGACCTTTGCCTGTGCCATCCTGGGCGGCCTCGGGCACGGCACCACGGTTGTCTCCCTCAGCCTCCTGGTCGCCCGCACCTTCCCCGAGCGCAACGTGGCCGCCCAGAACCTGCTCAACCTGCTCTTTGGCGTCGGGGCCATCGCCGGCCCAGTCCTCGCCAGCTACCTCATCGGGCGAATCGGCACGGCCCTCCCCGCTCTGTGGCTGGGTATCGCAGTGGTTGCCCTCGTGCTCCCTTTCAGCCAGCGTGTGCCCGTGCCGCCTCAGGCCGCTGCCAAGGACCCCGCTGACAGCGCTGCAGCCCGCCTGCTGCAAAGTCCCGTCCTCTGGCTCACCAGCGCCCTCCTGCTCACCTACGTGGCCATCGAGAACGGTGTGGCCGCCTGGACCACGACCTACCTCCAAACGGTCGCAGGCCAAACACAGGCCATGGGCGCCCTCGTAACCGCAGGCTTCTGGGGCGCCGTCACAGTTGGGCGCATGATCGTCATTACCGCCGGTGCCCGACTCCGGCCCGCCACCCTGCTCCTCATCACCGTCAGCGGTGCGGCGCTCGGTGGGCTGCTCCTGGCCCTCAGCGGTTCATCGGCCACCATGATCACTGCTGCCATCCTGACCCTCGGCCTCTTCTTCGCCCCGGTCTACCCGACCGGCATCGCCCTCACAACCACGTTCTTCAAACAAGGTACCGGCGCGGCCACCAGCATTGTCGCAGCCATGGCCAGCGTCGGCGGCATGATTGGCCCGGTCCTCCAGGGCAGCATTCAGGACGCTGCCGGCCCTGCAGCGGGGATGCTCATGGTGACCGCTGGCACCCTAATCCTGGTTCCGCTCAGTCTCGGGCTCAGGTCAGCCAAATAGAAAAACCGGGGTGCCTTGCGGCGCCCCGGTCTTTTTCTACGCTTAAACCAGCTCAAGAATCGCCATGGGAGCGGAGTCGCCCTTGCGGACGCCCGTCTTAATCACCCGGGTGTAGCCACCGGTACGGTCGGCATACCGGGGGGCGATGTTCTCGAACAGCTTCTTCACGACGGACTCGTCGTAGATGAAGGACATAGCCTGCCGGCGGGCGTGCAAATCGCCACGCTTGGCGAGGGTAATGAACTCTTCCGCGATGCCCTTGACCTCCTGGGCCTTGCCCTCGGTGGTCTCGATCCGCTCCTTATCGAAGAGGGCGGTGACGACGGTCCGGAAGAGAGCCTTACGGGCAGAGCTGTCACGGCCGAGCTTCTGATACTGCGCCATTTCACATTCACCCCTGTCTTCTGAGGACGTACTTGGGTCCCCAGCCACGTCTGGTGGCGTTAATCGTCAGACTCACGCAGACCCAGGCCAATGGCGGCCAGCTTCTGCTTAACTTCCTCGAGGGACTTCTTGCCCAGGTTACGGACTTTGATCATCTCTTCGTCCGACTTGGCGCAGAGTTCGGCCACGGTGTTGATACCGGCCCGCTTCAGGCAGTTGTAAGAGCGCACGGAGAGGTCAAGCTCTTCGATGGTCATTTCCATCAGCTTGTTCCGGTCGTTCTCGTCCTTCTCCTGCATGACCTCGATGGTATCCGCATCATCGGTCAGGGAGAGGAACAGCTCCAGGTGCTCCTTCAGGATCTTGGCGCCCCAGGAGCAAGCCTCGTCGGGCTTGATCGTGCCGTTGGTCCAGACCTCGAGCGTGAGCTTATCGTAGTTCGTCCGGTTGCCCACACGGGTATGTTCGATGGTGTAGTTCACCCGACGAATCGGGCTGAAGATCGAGTCGATCGGAATCACACCAATCGGCATATCCGGGGTCTTATTCTGGTCGGCCGGCACGTAACCGCGCCCCTTGCCGACGGCAATCTCGGCAATCAGGCGGCCGCCCTTATCCAGGGTGGCGATGTGCAGGTCCGGGTTGAGGATCTCCACATCGGCGTCCGTATGAATGTCCCCAGCCTTTACGACCCCTTCACTATCCGCTTCGATGCGGAGCGTTTTGGGCTCGTCGCTGTGCACCTTCAGCGAAAGCTGCTTGAGGTTGAGGATGATGTCCGTAACGTCCTCCACGACCCCGGGGATGGTGGAGAACTCATGCAGCACGCCGTCGATCTTCACAGAGGTTACTGCGGCCCCCGGCAGGGACGAGAGCAGGATGCGCC
>JARBUG010000280.1 GCA_029239785.1 Symbiobacteriaceae bacterium
TTCTGGGTAGCCAGTTCATCAGATGACCAGTCTTTTTGCGGATCCCAGTGTTGGCCGGCTTCAAGTACGACCACGCTGAAGCCCGCTTCTGCCAGTTCCGCCGCCGCTACGGCCCCAGCGGCGCCGGCGCCCACTACGCAAATATCGACCGGATCATTCGGCATGTTGCTTCGCCTCCCAGGGGTCCGTCAGGCCCAGTTCGATGCGCACGTAGCCCCTGGGGAAGGCGGGGCCGCCATAGCCCATGAAGGACCAGACCGGGGGCAGTGAGCAGTAGCCGGTCACCGTCTCTTTGAGCAGCGCCTTGAAGAATTCAGGGAAGGACTTTTCGAGATAGCGCAGCTGCTCTGCTTGCCAGGGTGGGGTCTTGTGAGCGAACTCTTCGCCCAGGAGCGCCACGCCGGACCGCCAGAAGGTGGCCTCGGGCGGCTGGTGGTCGGGGCGGAAGCCCTCGCCGGTGCCGTGGGCAAGCGTGCCGTCGATATGCTCCAGGACTTTGGCGATCAGCCAGGGGTCGTCTTCCATCAACAGATGCGAGATGGCGGCGCGCAGGGCCGCCGCTTCCGCGTCGGTGAAGAACTGCGGGGGCTGCGCTTCAGCCATCCGTTTGTTGATGATGTGGCGGGTATGTTCGTCCCACTCTTCGATGTGGACCATCACGTCGTAGCCTTGGTACCGGCTCTCGATCATGGTTTGCCGTCCTCCTTACAGACGCCAGTAGAGGGCCATGAGGCCCAGCAGCGAGAAGGCGCTCAGGGTGAGCGGCAGCACGATGGGCGGGCCGGTCAGGACGTTGTTCATGACGAAGCCGCCCAGGCGCTGGCGGATGCCCCGGGCGTGCATGCCGAAGCCGCCGAGGCCGGCGAAGGCCTCGACCCAGAGCACCCAGGTGAGCAGCAGCCGCATGGTGGCCGAAGGGAAGAAGGCGAACCAGGCCAGCGCCAGGGCGGCCAGGGGGGCGCCGACGACCGGTGTGTACATGGTCCAGTGGCGGAAGTTGCCCCGGTAGTGGAACAGGAAGACTTGGGTGCCCACCAGGGCGAAGGCGAGGGCTGTGAACAGGATGAGCATGCGGTTCAGGGTCCAGGCAGCGAACATGCCAATCTCCTCCTCTCCCTAAGGTTGGCTCTTTCCATGGGCGACTATGCCATCGCGCTTAGCCTTGGCTGGTGGGCGCCACGGGGGCGGTGGCGGCAGCGTCGATGAGGGTGGGGCTGCTGGCGGTGAAGGCGGCGTGGAGAGCCGTCTGCAGTTCGGTGGCCGTGCGTGCTCTTGCGCCTTGAACGCCGCAGGCCTGCGCCACCGCGACGAAGTCGGGGTTTCTGGGCGCCGTGCCGAGGCGGGTGTGACCCTGGGTGATGGCCCGATTCTGTTCGATGGCCATTTCGCCGTTGTTCACAACGATGATGGTGACGGGCAGGCCGAGGTCGGCGGCGGTGGTCAGTTCGCCCAGGAGCGATTGGATGCCCGTGTCGCCGACGAGGGCTGCGACGGAGCGGTGGGGCTCACTGAGTTTGGCCGCCAGGGCGGCGGGAAGGCCGAAGCCGAGGGTGCGCCAGCGCCCGGAGACGAGAATTTCGTGGGCGGTGCCGCCGAAGACCCGGTTGAACCAGACGGTGTGGTCGCCGGTGTCGAGGGCGACGATGGCGTCGGGCGGGAGGGCTTGTTCCAGGAGGCGGATGATTTGCTGGGGCGCCATGGCGGTGGCGCCCTGGCCGGGGCCCGGGGCCGCCGCGGGCGCCGGCGGGGCCGAGGCCTCCAGGTCCAACTTTGCCTGCCACTGGGCTTTGAGCTCCGCCAGCCGCCCCCGCCACTCGGGCCGGGGCTCCGCCGGGGCGCCCTCCCCCAGCCGGGGCACCACGACCTGGGCCAGTCCCGGGACGCCGTAGCAGACCTCCATCCTCCCGCCCACCGCCACGGGCTGCCGGTCTACCTTGATCACCGGCAGATGCGCAGGCACATGCTTCGGCGGCCACCAATTGCAGGCGATGGTCAGGAGCAAGTCCGCCTCCTGGAGCGCAGCGTGGGCCGCGTCGGAGCCGCCGGCGCCCAGGCCGCCCAGCGCCAGCGGGTGCGACCAGGGCACCACCCCGATCGCGGGCATGCTGTGGAGCACCCCGGCGCCCCACTTCTCTGCCAGCGCCATGATCGCTTCCCGGGCGGGGCGGGCGCCCTGCCCGACCAGCAGCAGGGGCCGCCTGGCCTTCCGCATCAGGTCCAGGGCGCCTTCCACCGTGGCCGGGTCAGGGCACGGGGCGGCGCCCAGGAAGGGCTCGGGTGGCGTGACCGCTGCGTTGCAGGGCTGCGCCCACAGGTCCTTCGGTACGCTCAGGTGAGCGACCCGCTCCTCGCCCAGGGCCGTGCGCAGGGCGGCGGGCAGCACGGTCCCGGCGGCATCCGGATGCGCCAGCAACTCGGTGAACCCGGCGAGGGGCCGGACCAGCGCCTGCTGATCGACATACTGCTTTGCGTTCGTGCCGATCTGCTGGGTCGGGACCTGCCCGGTGATGGCCAGCACCGGCACCCGGTCGGCATAGGCATCGCCCAGGCCGTTGATCAGGTTGGCGATGCCGGGGCCGCTGGTCGCCACGCAGACGGCCAGGCGCCCGGTCAGCTTCGCCTCCGCCGAGGCCATCAGACTGGCGGCAGCCTCATGCCGGACGGGCACGAACCGAAGTTGCTCCTGTGCCGCAATCGCATCCATAAAGGGAAAGAACGTGTCACCAACCACCCCGTAGACATGACGAACGCCCCACGCTGCTAGCTGACTGACGATGTACTCCGCTGTTGTGGACATGAAAAAAACCACCTCACGGTGGTTAGTCTGCCCCTGCGATGGATGGCCCACCGCCTCAGCTGCGCTTCCGCTTCCGCTCCTCCCCCGCCCAGGGGATGCCACCTCGGGACGCCGCCATCGGAATCAGGATAGTCCCCACAATCAGGCCAAGGACGATCAAGCCAGCCACAACTACCAACAACAGTCTCACGCCGACCCCTCCTTTACGTCTGCTGCCAAGGGGGTATTTTGCAACTCGTCAGTCTATTTCTCTGACGCGTCCACCATTCCCTTCTGGTTGGGCACAGTGCAAAGGTTGGGGGTGTCCGGGGGGGCGCCAGGAACCACCGGTATGTCGCCTGGCGTCGATGGAAAGTCGCGGGGAAATGACGGGGGCGTGGCGGGAAAGTGGCAGGGAAGTGGCGGGTGCGCCCGGGGGGCGTCACAGAAAAGACCCCGAGTCGCCCTGCACGGCGCGACCCGGGGTCATTCACTACCCAACCTAGAAGAACAGCGTGTAGACCAGCGCAGCGATAATCGCCAGCGTCATCGGAATGGCGTTCCGCTTCGCAACCTCGATCGGGTTCACACCGGCGATACCGGCGCCGACGATGGTCGCAGCGGCCACCGGGCTCATGGACCGGCCCAGGGCAGCGGCCGTAGCAGCCACGGTGCCCAGGTTCTGGCTCAACCAGCCGAAAGCATCAGCGTGGGGCGTAACCGCCTCGTTAAAGGCGATGGCCGAGGCGTCGCCGGAGCCGGTCAGAATCGCCATGGCAGCCGGGCCGATGGTGGCCACGAAGCCGATGGCGCCCTTGGCACCGGTGATCGAGGCCAGCAGAGCCTTGATCAGGCCGATCTGGGTCAGGCCGGCGGTGAAGACACCGGCGGAGATGATGATGCCCAGGGTGGAGCCGTACGCGTCACCCATGCCCTGGAAGAAGGCCTTGGTGATATCGGTGGG
>JARBUG010000113.1 GCA_029239785.1 Symbiobacteriaceae bacterium
CTGGCCGGTCTGGGTGTAAAAGTCGGTAAAGTTGATCGACTCCGCAGCCAGCCGGTTCATGTTCGGGGTAACCTCCTGGCCGTTCACCTTCAGGCCCAGGGTAAAGGCCTGCAGCGACTCGACCTGGAGCATGATCACATTCTTGCCCTTGGCGATCCCCTGCAGGGGAATCTGCTTGGGCGGCACAGGTCGCTCCGGTGCAAAGTACTCCTTCACTTCGGCGACCGCCGGTGCAGAGGGGATCATGCGGGTCGCCAGCCGGCCCAGGTAGTTGCCAATGTCAAAACCGTGGTAGTTCAGCAGGCCCATCCGGCTGGCCACCATGCTGTGGCCGTAGTACTTGGCCGACAGGTACGGGTCGATCAGGGCGATAGCCGTAACGATGGTGATGCCCAGCGCCGTGAGGCCTGCGGCGGCCTTCAGGCTGAACCGGGCATGCTGGAGCATACCGAGCCAGTGGCCGGCCGGACGCCGGGGCAGCAGGGCGAGGGCGGCGATGACCGCCACGTCGGCCCAGAGCCAGAGGTCGCCGGGCTGCAGCAGGACGAGCACCGAGTCGCCCACGGTCGCAAGCTGCGCCACAAACCGCAGCGATGCGACGGAGACCAGATCGCCAAACTGCCGATAGTAGAGGATGTCCGCAAAGAGCACGAAGGTGATGAAGAGATCGAGCAAGGTCAGCAGAAGCATGCGCTTGCGCCCCGTGGACCGGTAGAACCAAGGGGAGATGATCAGGAAAGCGCCAAACGTAGCGAGGGTCATGGCTGGTCCCGGCATGATGCCGGAGGCCAGCAGACCTGCCCGCTGCTTGTAAATCATCCAATAAAAGAAGACGAAATAGGGGAGATATGCCAGCAGTGCGAGGAAGCGTTGCTTCCATACACCGGCCGGCGCAGGAACTGTTGGTTTGACAGCGGCGTTGTTCAACGCTTTCGCCCCGTTTCTTTGTCGATTTTATCCGGTGTGGATCTACACAATTTCATGAGTCTATCACATAACGTGTTGATATGTAACCGGTAGATTATAGGCGCAGAGAAAGGGTAGCTTCAATAGCCAGTTGGTGCGATAACGATCATATGCGGGTCAGAGCTTGGTCGGTTCGTACCCGGTACTTTTTGGACGGACTTGGTCGGGGTGCAATAGCCGGGCGGCGCCCGTTTTCGCTGGAGGTGAAGCCGGGCCAAAGCGAGAGCGTACGGCGGTGGTGCCATACGCTCAGTCGCATCAGGGGCGGGTCTGTTCAAGCAGGGCGACGAAGTCAAGCGCCTTCAGTTCTGCGATGGTCGACCGTATCAGCTCGAGCCCCGCTGCTTTTTTGGCGCCCAGGTCGGCGGGAGAGGCCACATAGACGAAGGCTTGCACCTGCGCATAGATGGCGGGCGGCAGGTCATACTGCAAGTAGCGCAGGCCAAAGTTGTAGCGCCAGGGGCTGTAGCGCATCCGCAGCACTTCAACCAGGCGCAGCAGAATGGTCCCGTGGTAAAAGGAGAAGGCGTCCACTTCCCGGCCCCGGCGCAGTTCTTTGTCCACGAAGGGATGGAAGAGCTCCAGCGGCTCCTCCAGGGCTGCGAGGCGACGGCGCAGCCGTTCGGCATATGCTGCAGAGTCGGTGGGGACGGCCCGGGTCAGTCCTTCCCGGTCGAAGAAGACGGTCGGAATGCCGTGCTGCTCGGGCTCCAGGAAGCGGCCCGGGGCCTTTCGCTCCATGATTACCAGGTCGACCAGCAGGAGCGGATCGGTCCCCTTCAGGTGGTAGAAGGCCTGCCAGTGTCCGTGCCAGGCGGGCTGGGGCACTTCCCAGCGCCGCTGGAACGGGGCGATCGTCTGCAGCGCTGCCTCGATGGTCCGGCGGGTGGCCTCTACGGTGCCATCTGCGACGATGCACTGCAGGTCGAGGTCAGAGAGTTCGTCGTAGCGGCCCGTCGCCCGGGAGCCGGCCTCCCAGAAGGCGATCACGTTTGGCAGCGGCTCGAGTGCAGCGATCAGGGTCTCCAGAATTCGCATGCGGTCGCTCATCTTGTGACCTCCAGGGTAGGGAATGGTAACGGAGATTGGACGACGCCGGTGGCGCGGAAGTTCACCCAACTGCATCGGTGCGCCGCTTGACAGCGAGCATGCAGGCTTGTATAGTACTGGGTAATCAAACCCAATGACGGGAAGTACGGTTCCTCTACCATCGCCGCAGAGAGGGCGCCCCCTGGCTGAAAGGGCGCCTGGCCGAATGGGAACCGAAGCCACCTCCGAGGGGCCTGCCGATGAGGACAGGACGGCCACCAAGCCGATATCACTGGCACGAGCGACAAATCAGGGTGGTACCGCGAGAGTTAGGCCCTCGCCCCTGACGCCTGTTTAAGCAGGCGTCAGAGGCGGGGGCCTTGTGCATCTTTTCAAGGAGGTAAGAACCATGCCCAAGTACATGTCCGGCAACGAAATCCGGACCGCCTTCATCGAGTTCTTCAAGTCCAAGGGGCACACCCACGTGCCCAGCTCCTCCCTGGTGCCCCACGGCGACCCGACGCTGCTCTTTACCAACGCGGGCATGAACCAGTTCAAGGATACTTTCCTCGGCCTGGAGAAGCGGGAGTACAACCGGGCCGTCTCGGTCCAGAAGTGCACACGGGCCGGCGGCAAGCACAACGACCTCGACGAGGTCGGCTTTACCGCCCGGCATCATACCATGTTCGAGATGATGGGCAACTTCAGCTTTGGCGACTACTTCAAGGATGACGCCCTGGCCTACGCCTGGGAGTTCATCACTTCGCCTGAGTGGCTTGGCCTGCCCACCGACCGCATCTGGGCCACCATCTATCAAGATGATGATCAGGCGTATGAGATCTGGACGAAGAAGGTCGGCATTTCGCCGGACCGGGTCGTCCGTCTGGGCGAAAAGGATAACTTCTGGCGCATGGGCGACACCGGCCCCTGCGGCCCCTGCTCGGAGATTTTCTGGGACATGGGCGTCGAGCACTCCTGCGACGACCCTCGGGGCTGCCGTATCGACACCTGCGGTTGCGACCGCTGGCGTGAGTTCTGGAACAACGTCTTCATGCAATATAACCAGACCCCCGAGGGCATGTTCCCCCTGGAGCGGACCGGCGTTGACACCGGCCTGGGCCTGGAGCGCATGGCGACCGTGATGCAGGAGGTCTACTCCAACTGGGAGATCGACCTCTGGCTCCCCATCTTCGCGAAGATCGAGGAGATGTCGGGCAAGAAGTACCAGGTCGGGCCGGATGCGGTGCCCTTCCGGGTGATCGCCGACCACACCCGGTGCTGCACCTTCCTCATCTCGGACGGCGTGCGGTTCTCTAACGAAGGCCGCGGCTACGTGATGCGCCGCATTCTGCGGCGGGCGGTTCGCTTCGGCCGGGCGCTGGGCTTTACGTCGCCCTTCGTCCACCAGTTGGCGGCGTCTGTCGTCGATGTGATGAGCGAGGCTTACCCCGAGCTGCGTGAGAAGCTGACCATCGTGCAGGATGAGATCCGGCGGGAGGAGGAGCGCTTCTTCCGGACGCTGGAGCAGGGCATGGAGCGGATGGGCGAAATTTTGCGCAACATGCGGCAGGACGGGCGGACGGCGGTCGATGGGACCGAAGCCTTTGTGCTGTACGACACCTACGGCTTCCCGCTCGATATCGTGCGGGATATCGCCCGGGAGCATGGTTTTACGGTCGATGAGGTTGGCTACCAGAACGCCATGGCGGAGCAGAAGGCCCGGGCGAAGGCGGCGCGGGATGTCTCCTACGTGCAGGCGAGCCTGACTCGCATCGCGGCGTCGCTCGAATCGACGCCGAAGACGGAGTTCATGGGGTATTCCCGGCTCTCCGGCGATGCCAAGGTCGTCGGCGTCTTCGATGAAGAAGGCAACCCGACGGGCGCCGGCGCCGGGTCGGCGGTGGTGGTGGTGCTGGGCTGCAGCCCGTTCTACGCCGAGGGCGGCGGTCAGGTGGGCGACAGCGGCGCGCTTGTGGCGCCTGGCCTGCGGGTCGTCATCGAAGATACGAAGAAGCTGCCTTCCGGCCACTGGCTGCACGTGGGCACCGTGGAGCAGGGCTTCCTGGAGGCCGGTCAGAGCGTGACCGCTTCGGTCGATGAGGCGATGCGGCTGGCGACCATGAAGAACCACACGGCGACGCACCTGCTGCACAAAGCGCTGCGTGAGGTCCTGGGAAGCCACGTCCAGCAGGCGGGCTCCCTGGTGGCGCCCGACAAGCTCCGCTTTGACTTTACCCACACCGGCCCGATGACGGCGGAGGAGATCGCCCGGGTCGAGGAGATTGTGAACGCCGAGATCGAGCGGGCGGAAGACGTTTCGTGGCGGGAGATGCCGATCGACGAGGCGAAGAGCCTTGGCGCCATGGCGCTCTTTGGCGAGAAGTACGGCGATGTGGTCCGCATGGTCCAGGTCGGCGATGGCTGGTCCCGTGAGCTGTGCGGCGGCACCCATGTGTCGAACGTGGCGCAGATCGGCTTTGTGAAGGTCGTCTCCGAGTCGGGCATTGGCGGCGGCGTGCGCCGGCTTGAGGCGGTGACGGGCGCCGGCGTGGTCCGGTTCTTCACCGAGGCTGCTGAGAAGCAGGCCCAGGCCGGCGAGCAGCTGCGGGGCCGCATCCGTGAGCTGGAGAAGGAAGTTGAGCAGCTCAGGGCGAAGCTTGCTGCTGGCGGTGTTGATGAACTGATTAACAAGGCCCGCGATGTGGCGGGCATCAGGGTGATCTGTGGGACGGCGCCGGTCGCGACCATGGATGACCTGCGGAATATGACCGACTCGATTCGGGATAAGATCGGGTCGGGTGTGGTGGTGCTGGGCGCCGCGACGCCGGACGGCAAGGTGAACCTGGTCGCGGCGGTTACCAAGGATCTGGCGGGCAAGAAGGTGCACGCCGGGAACCTGGTGAAGGCTGTGGCGGCCATTTGCGGCGGTGGCGGCGGCGGGCGGCCGGATATGGCGACCGCCGGTGGGAAGGATCCTGCCAAGCTCGGTGAGGCGCTGCAGGCCGTTCCGGGGCTGGTTGGGGCGCAGGTTGGGGTGTAGGCGCGAACCGGGCTTTTGGCAAGGGGCCGAGTGCGGGCCCCTTGCTTCCCCCGGGTCTCCGTTAAGGGGCAGAATGCCCTCAGTCGGATAGCGCACCGCCCCGACCGACCCCTTCCCGATGACGGACCCCAATCCGTTGTGGACGATGGAGATCATGATTATGGTAGAAACACCGAGGTGACCTGGTGTGCCAGGAGTGACCTGGGGCGACAGGGTGGGCATCCGGCCCTTGCGGCCGGGCGATGCGGGCGCCCTGCGCCGGTTTGTCTCCGACCCGGATGTGGCCTACCTTCTCTTTGAGGAGTTGGGCGGCGAGCCTCCGTCCGCGTTGCTGCTTGGCACCATGATCTTCTTTCAAATGCTCTCGAGTTCGCCCGACTTTGGCATTATCGAGCGTGGCGGGCGCCTGGTGGGGTCGGTCCGGCTCTGGCGGGTCAGCGAGCGGAACCGCAGTGCCATGCTGACGATTTTCATCGGGGAGAAGCAGGCCTGGAACCGGGGCTACGGGCAGGACGCCCTGCGCCTCGCCTTGCGCCACGCGTTCACCAACATGGGCCTGCACCGGGTGGAGCTGAACGTCTTCGCCTTCAATGAGCGGGCGATTCGCTGCTACGAACGGGTTGGCTTCGTACGGGAAGGCGCCCGGCGGGAGGCACTTTTCCGGGACAATCGCTTCCACGACATTCTCGTCATGGGCGTCACCCGGAACGAGTTTTTGGCCCGTGAGGCTGAGCGGAGCACGGCGTCCGTCGCCAGCGAGCAATAATGCACCGAAGCCCATCCGACGCCTGGTCGGATGGGCTTTGCCATATCTCGCGACCGACCAAGTCCTCAGATCGGGGCTGGGCCAAGTTCGCGCTAGGGTTGCTGCGGGCGAACGGGCGCCGAGACGCTGCGAATCTGGCCCGTCCCGGTCCCCGCCCCGGGCGCCTCATACCGAACCACCAGCGCCGGGCCGCCCCATTCCGAGACAACGCCCGGGGCGAGGCTGGCATCCACATCGAGGCTCTGGCCGGCCTCCAGGAGCCGGGAATAGACATCCGGGCAGTTCCGGTCCGGATTGGTCGACGGTGACGGCAACCCATCCCAGAAGGCCAGGCTGCCGCAGTTGTAGAGCAGCTCGACGCCCTGTGCCGACCGGTTGGTAATGACAGCCTTCACGGCGTACCCGCCGTCGGGCAGGGCCTCGCCCCGGGCCTGCAGGGCGATGACCTCGTCCTGCCCTTCACCCGAGACCTTTCTGACATCGTCCCACTGACCGGGCTTGGGCAGCACCGGCAGCACCATCACCCGCTGCGCCCGGTCGCCCACCCGGAAGGTCTTGAACTCGCCGAGCCCGGCCAGGCCGACAGCCCGTTGCGCCGCTTCACCAGTCAGGCGGCCCGTCAGTTCGGCAGGCCAGTCGCCGACAGCCGGCTCTTCGCTGTAAAACGTCCGCACATCGACAGCCGAGGGCTTTAGCTGCGGTGCGTCAGCCGGCAGGGCGGCCTGTGCCGCTTTCCACAGCGCCGCCAGGGACGCAAACTGCTGGGGCACATCTTCGCCCATTGGATGGAGGGCGTAGACTGAGACGGTCTTGCGTCCCCGGTCGGTCAGGACGGTGAACATGGCCGTCGCATCGTCCGTATGCTGCGCGGCAGCGTACTCGTCCTGCATGTCGTAGAGAATGAGCGCCTGGCCCACCAGCCGGGAGACCGCATCGGCTGCAAGCTTCCCGTCCCGCACGGTGCCGTCCGGGGCAGCAAAGATGACCCGTCCGTTCCCCCAAATCGTTACGTCCGGAATCTCGTTGCTGACCCGGTCGGGCATGCGGAAGCCGCCGCCGTGGAACAGTTGGAGCACGACCTGCTCCTGCGGATATTTGGGGTTGACGGCAACGCCGCCTTCCACAACTTCGATGGGCGTGGAGACCTGATAGGGCTTGTAGGCGCCGTTCACCGACCCGCTCACATTTAGGCGCAGCCGGTACCAGCCCGGTTTCAGGTTGGCCGGGAGTACGAACCGTCCCGGCTGTGCCGCATCAAAGCCGATATCTTCGATGGGCTGATCAGGCTTGTACTCGATCACCTTGGGCGGACTCCAGGAGAGCAGCGTGTAGCGGGGGCTCCAGGCCTTGCCGTCCCAGCATTCCAGGTAGGCATCGACCCCGCGGGTCAGGTTATCGCCTTGCACCGCCAGGGTGAACTCCTGCCCGGGGCGCAGGGGGGCACCGCCGATTCTCACCGGGAACGGCGAGGGCTGCTCTGCCAACTGCGGCAGTTTGTCGACCTGGCACCCGGCGATGGGGCCGGGCTCAACCACCGCGGGTGGACGGCTGCATCCCGCCAGCAGCGCCACCATCAATCCAACACAAATCGCCGAACGCTTCACGGCGCAACACCTCCGTTGTGGGCTTCATGAAGTTGGACGGAGGCAGCGATGGGCGCCGTTTCACCGGGGCCGGTTTTCGAAGAGGCGCCACTCCGCTTCGCTGGTGGTGAAGTGGGCGTAGAGCGCCCAGCCTGTCACGCGCCCGGCGAGGTCGGCCTGTCCAAACCCCCGGGCGACACCGGCCAGGCCGGCCCAGGTCGGCTCAGTCTCGGGGGTATGCCGCTCCGTGCGGTCCTCATAGGTGGGAACGCCGATCAGCACCTCCGTGGAAGCGTGGCTTTGCCGCAAAGCGATTTCCGCCTGATAAGCGACGTTCACCTGGAATTCTTCGGGAGTGGCGGCGTAGGTATCATACGCCATGACAGCAACCTGATCGACCCGTGCCGCGACCTCGGCGAAGTAGGCCGGTGTCCATTCGGCCTTCGCCGGATGCGGTCGGACCAGATGCGTGGCGGCGCCCAGCAGCTTTCCCGACGGAAGGGCGGTCTGGATGCGATCGAGCAGGGCAAGGTAGCCCTCATCGCTATCTGCGGTGGGCTCCAGGTCGAGTTGGACGCCGTCAAAGCCGGTCGCCGCAAGGCGGGCGACCGAGGCGGCAGCGGCGCGCACGGTGTCGGGCTGCGACAGGTCGATGCGGTGGCGGAGGCCGGGCAGCCAGGCCCAGAGGCGCAGGCCGAGGGCAGAGGCTTCCTTCCGGGCGGCTGTCACCCGGTCCGCCGCGGGAAGGGCCAGGGTCCCGTCGGCCCGCAGGGAGCCGGTGCGTATGTACAGGTCGGTGATTCCCCGGGCGGCGAGGTCCTGGAGCAGGCGGGAGACTTCGGCGCCAGGGGTGGCCTCGTCGAGCCAGCGGCTCTCCAGCCAGATGCCGGCGCGGTAGGCGGCGGCCGGCCCGGGCGCGGGGGAGGGGGTGGGCCCGGGTTTAGGGGCCGTCGGTTCGGGGGCCGGGGCGGTCGGCTCGGGGGCGGGCCCGGGCGCCGGGGCCGCCGGTGCGGGTGGCTGGGCGATGGGCCCCGGCCTGGTGCAACCGCCCAGCAAGCCCCCCGCCACCAGCCCCGGCACGACCAGCCACGTCATCATCCAGCGGGAGAATACGTTCCGGGTCACTTTTCGCTCATCGTGTGAAAGGATTCGTCTGGTAACGGGGAGAATACGCATGCGTACACATCCTCTTAGGGGGCGGTGATCCGATGCCCGAAGTAAACGACAAGACCGTATTCTGGCGCAACAAGCCGGAAGATCGGAATCCCGGCGAGGTACTGCGCAAGGTCCACGCGGCGCTCATAGAGAAAGGCTACAGCCCCATCGACCAGATTGTGGGCTATCTGCTGTCGGGTGACCCAACCTACATAACGAACCACCAGGGCGCCCGCAACCAGATCCGGCGCATGGAGCGCGATGAGTTGCTTGAGGAACTGGTCAGGTCCTATCTTGAAAGGCAGGAGCGTGGGCAATAACCCACGCCCTTGTTCTAGGCACCCTCAATGGGTGCCGTAACCCGTCAGGCGTGGGCCTGATCTTGACCGGCCCATGCCGAGAGGGTCTAGGCTCCCTGGGTGGGTGCCGTAACCCGGTAGGCGTGGGCCTGATCTTGACCGGCCCATGCCGAGAAGGTCTATGTGAAAGGGGGGGCTGTCGCCAACGGCGCAGCCCCCCGGGTCGTTCTTAGTGCGCCCCCGGCGTGGCCGGCTCCGAAATGTCGGAGAGCGCCTGTCCGGCCTCGTTCACATGGATGTTCACCGTGGCCATATCGCCCAGAGCGACGATGCCGCACAGCTTTCCATTCTCCACCACCGGCAGGCGGCGAATCTGACGGCTTGCCATCAGGTTGGCGGCCTCGTGGGCATCCATATCGGGCGTAACCGTTACGCAATCACGGGTCATGCACTCGCTCACCTTAGATGTGTTCGTAGCGCCGCCCTTGGTGACGCAGCGCAGCACGATATCCCGGTCGGTGATGATCCCGACGACCTTATCCCCCTGGGTCACGGGCACGGCGCCGCAGTTGACCTCGGCCATAATCCGGGCGGCATCCTGCACGGTGGCATCGGGCGAGCAGGTGCGAACTTTCTTGGTCATCATCTGATTCAACTTCAAAGCAAAAACACCTCCGCGGAAGAGTCATCCATAGGGTGATTCGCCAGCGCCAAGGATATGTGCGCAGTACGTAGGGTCATCCTATTTACAACACGTCTGCGCTCTGGTAAACTCCGGGAGGAATTGGCAATGGTCTTTCCACTCCGTGACAGCGTTCGTACCCGGCGCCGCCCCTGGGTTACCTGGGGGCTGATTGCCGCCAACCTCCTGGTCTTCCTGGGCCAGGTGGCGGCCCAGGAGTCGGTCTACAGCCTGTTTGAACTCTTCGCCGTGGTCCCCGAGCGGACTTTGGCGCCCGGGTTCTGGCTGGCCACGGGCGGCTGGCCGCTGGTCACGCTCTTCAGCAGCATCTTCTTTCACGGCTCCTGGGTCCACCTGCTGGGCAACATGCTCTACCTGTGGGTCTTTGGCGACAATGTCGAGGACCTGCTCGGCCACGGGCGTTATCTCTTCTTTTACCTGGCCTGCGGGGTGCTGGCCAACATGGCCCATATCTTTGCCAACCCCACATCGCCCGTTCCTACTATCGGAGCATCCGGCGCAGTCGCCGGGGTGCTGGGCGCCTACCTGCTCAGCTTTCCCTCCGCCCGGGTGCTAACCCTGCTCCAACTGGGCATCATTATCCCTGCGGTGCCCGTGCGCGCCTGGCTCTTTCTGGCCGTCTGGTTTGGCGTGCAGCTCTTCAGCGGTCTCTCGCCCATTTGGGCGATGGACGAGGCGCAAAACGTCGCCTTTTGGGCCCACATCAGCGGGTTCATCAGCGGTTTTGCCCTGATGCGGCTGCTGCGTCCCGAACCCAAGGCCCCGCTTCCCGGGAGGTGACCCCCCATTCGACTGGCCGGATTAGATGTAGGAGACAGAACCATCGGCGTGGCACTGAGCGACGAACTGGGCTGGACAGCCCAGGCTCTTGAAGTGATCCGCCGCAAGAATTTGACGCTTGACCTGGCCCGACTGGGCCAAATCGCCCGGCAGTACGGGGTCGAGCGTTGGGTCGTCGGTATGCCGCGCAACATGAACGGCACCTATGGCCCCCGCGCCGAGACAACGCGCGCGTTCATCGCCGACCTGGAGGGTAAACTAGGCTTGCCGGTCGATACATACGACGAGCGCATGACGACCGTGGCAGCCACACGTGTCCTCCTGGAAGCCGACGTGAGTCGGGCCAAGCGCAAGCAGGTCATCGACAAAATGGCGGCCGCCGTCATTTTGCAGGGCTATTTGGATGCGCAGGCGCTGCGCCGTCGGCGTGCGGAAGAACAGCAGACCGAGACACCGGAGTAGGCGTCCTTTCGTGGGCGTTCCGGTTCTGGAAGTTTACGGAATGCGTTCTGGTTTGACATGGGTTTCGCCCTCCAGTAAAATGGGGGTATCATTTGAATCGAGGTGGTCTCCGGTGAGCCAGCATGATCATGATCATGACCATGAGCACGGTGACGAAGAAGTCATCGTTCTTACTGATGAAGAAGGCAACGAACACGAGTTCACCATCGTCCAGGTAATCAAGGTTGACGAGAAGGACTACGCCATTCTGCTGCCGCTGCACGGCGAGGAAGAGGCGGAAGAGGCCGTCATCCTCCGCATCGACCAGGAAGATGGCGAAGACGTTCTCGTCGAGATCGAGGACGAAGAGGAGTTCGAGCGGGTCGCCGAGGCCTGGGAAGAGCTGCTCGACGAAGAAGACTACGAAGAGACCGAAGAGAAGTAGTATGGCGAGGAGCCCGCATGCAGGGGCTCCTTTGTCGCTTGTAGAAGCATACGCTGCACGCAACGCAGCAATTTTACGAAGGAGGGCGACGGTTGTCGGCAGTGGCAAACCAACAACGCCGAAGGGCGCCCCTCATATCGCTGCTCCTGGTTCTGGCGATCCTCGTGGGTGCAGGAGTGGCAGCGAATCAGTGGCTGACGAGCCGGCTAGCGCCGGTGGCCCCCGGTTCCGATGAACTTGTGCTGGTTGTCATTCCCCCGGGCGCATCGACCCGCGAAGTGGCCGACCTGCTTTACGCAGGCGGCGTCATTAAAGATGCGACTTTTTTTCGGTATTACGCCCAGTACAAAAAGGTAGACGCCCAACTGCAGGGCGGCGAATACGAGCTTTCCCGGGCCTTGACGCCCGATCAGATTCTGACCAAACTGAGCCGGGGCGAGGTTTTGGTCCGGCGCTTCACCGTGCCTGAGGGCCTGACCGTCGCCGAAATCGCCGATCTGCTGGCGGAAAAGAAGTTGGTGGCGCGTGAGGCGTTTCTGGCGGCTGCCGCGGCATCGACGCTGAATCAGGCGCATCTGCCGGCGGGCGTCCAGTTGGCGCAACCCCTGGAGGGCTATCTCTTCCCGTCTACCTACGACTATAAGCCCGGCATTACGGCCGATGAGATTCTGACCCTCATGTATACCCGGTGGGAGCAGGCTTTTACGGTTCCCCTGCGGGAGCGGGCGAAGCAGGCCGGTCTCACGGTTCATGAGGCGATGACCCTGGCCTCCATTATTGAGGAAGAGGCCCAGGTGGCCGAGGAGCGACCGGTGATCAGCGGGGTCTATATGAACCGGCTGGCCATTGGCATGAAGCTGGATGCGGACCCGACGGTCCGGTACGGTCTGGCGAAGCCCAAGCAGGAAGAACTGCGCCTGGCCGACCTGGCCATCGAGTCGCCGTACAATACCTACCTGCTGGCCGGACTGCCTCCGGGGCCGATTGCGGCGCCGGGGCTGGCCTCCATTCAGGCAGCGCTCAGTCCGCAGAAGCACGATTTCTGGTACTTCGTCGCCAAGGCCGATGGGTCGGGTCAGCATTACTTCGCTTCCACGCTGGAGGAGCAGACCGCGAACATCGAGAAGGCTGCGGCGAATGCGGCAAAATAAGCATGAGCCATCCGGTTGTTTAGCCGGATGGCTCTATTCTTTGACGTTGCCAGCCCCTGAGGGCTCTTTCATTATTTAACCGCAGATTATGCGGATTACGCAGATTGTAACTAGGTACTTGATCCGTGCGTAATCCCATCATCAGCGTAATCCGCGGTAAAAACTGTATCCAGCAGTTACACCTTAAAGTGCGAGACCTGTCGGTCCAGGTCCTGCGCCACCACGGATAGCTTCTGGGAGGCGGTGGCGATGGGCTGGAGGGTGGTGTCACGGTCGGTGGCCATGGTGTGCATGTGGGTCGCCGCCTCCGCCACCAGGATGGAGGAGAGGCGCATGCGGGCGGCCAGGCGGCGGAGCTGTCCGTAGGCCTCGGCGAAGGCGTTCTGGAGTTGGCCCACCTCATCAAGCCGGGGGCTGGGCTTTACTTCGTGAGTCAGGTCGCCGGCGGCCAGGGCCCGGGTCGCCTCGGCCAGGCCGGAGAGGGGGCGGGTAAAGCCCCGGGCCAGGAGCCGGGCCAACGCCCCGATAATCGCACTCACGCCCAGGGCGAGGAGCAGGGCCTGGCCTTTCTGGGCGTTCAGTTCCCGGGCCAGGTCGCCTTCGGAGATGGCGACCACGTACCGCCAGGGAAGGGCGCCCAGGGCTGTGGACTGGGCGAAGAGCGAGTCGCCGCCCGGGGAGGTGATGCGCCCGGTGGCGTCGACCTGGAGGGTATCACCGACCCGGGGGGCGGCCACGGCGGGCGCCTCACCGGCTGGGCCCGCCGCCGTGCCGCTGGCGATCACCCGGCCTTCCTGGTCAACCAGCAGGCTGTAACCGCTCTGCGGTGTCCCTACCCGCTCCATCAGAAACTGGGCCGACGTCTCGGTGCGCAGCACCGCCCCGGCCGTAGCCGGCACAGCGATCACCAACACCTGCCCCGGGAGCCCAGTCGCCGGCTGCAGCCCGCCCATGTAGAGCTGACCAGCGGCCGCCGCCTTCAGCATCGCCGGGTCATTCATCACGCCCTGGTTGCCAGCTGTCGAGTAGATCACTTTCCCCTGACCGTCGAGCAGGTCGAGGGCCTGCAAGTCGGGGTAAACCTTTTGCAGCCCCCGCAGGTCCAGGTTCACATTTGGAAGAAAGGAGGCCCGGTTCAGGGGCGGGGCGGCTGCCAGGGAGCGGACCGACCAGAGGTCGGCCAGGAAGCGGGCCTGCTGCACCCGTTCGGCCACGGCATCATCGAGGTTGGCGGCCCCGGTGGCGGCATTCTGATGGAGCCCCGCCACCGCCTGACCCACCAGCTTGGCAGACGCCGCCTGGTAGCTGAAGCTGATCACTGCGAGCAGCGGTCCCAGTGCCAAAGCGGTCAGCATGAGGCTCCACTTGGTTGCCAGAGACCAGCGCTTCGGATGCCATCGCATAGATGCCCCTCCGTAAATATAGGTTTAGAATATCTCTCCAACAAAGGATTCGACAGGGAGAGGGCGCCTGTGGGGGTCTGCCGTTACGGCCGCGAGATTATGTATAACGGCGCCCGCTTCGGGGGATGACTACGAGGGTGAGGTGGAACCCCTATGACCCCGAATCCCATCAGCCAGACGCCCATCACCTATTCCATCGCCCGCCGGCTCTTTGCCCTGACCCTCATTGTGCTGCTGCTGCTGGCCGCCCTGGGCGGGCGGCTCTACCATCTGCAGGTGGCCAAAAACGCGGCATACACCGCCATCGCCCACAGCCAGCGGACGCTTTCGCTGCCGCTGTCGCCGGAGCGCGGGCTGATTCTGGACCGGAACGGCGAGCCGCTCTCCGACCCGGTTCATACCTGGCGGATTGGCGTCTTTCCGCCCTTTTTGGATGACCGCGCCACCGAAGCGGCGGCCCTGGCCCGCCTGCTGGGCGACTCGGCCGCCTCGATTGAGTACGAACTCTGGGAGATGAAGAAGCAGGGCTGGCTTCCCTACAGGCTCGACGAGCAGACCGCCGCGGCCGTGCGAGATGCCGGTCTGGCAGGCATCGCGGCTGCCCCGGTGCTCCACCGGGTCGGGGAGAACCCGTTGGCCCGGCACCTGCTCGGGTACGTCAACGCCAACGGCGGTGCGCAGGGACTGGAGTACATCTATGATGCCGAACTAAAGGGCGGCGACGTGCCCGCTCTTACCGCCTACGTCGACGGCCACGGCAACCCGCTGGCCGGCCTGGGCATCCGGGCGGTGGTGCCCACGGCTGGAAAAGCGCCGTATCAGCTGATCACCACCATCGACAAGCGCTTTCAGGCAGCGGTGGAAGAGGTGCTGGACAGGGCGGCCGCCGGCCGGCCCGTCGCAGCCGTGGTGATGGACCCGGAAAACGGCGAGGTGCTGGCCATGGCCTCCCGGCCCACCTTCGACCCGAACAAGATCGAGAACCCCAACAATCCGGCCCTGCACAACCGGGCCGTACGGGCAGAGCCGCCGGGGTCGGTCTTTAAGGCGGTCATCGCGGCCGCGGCCCTGGAAGCCGGGCTGGTGGAGCCCGATGAGGAGTTCTACTGCGACGGGGAGCACGAGATCGACGGCTGGCACGTGACCGACGCCGGCCATGGCTGGCTCACTTTTTCGGAGGCGGTGGCCAAGTCGTGCAACATCGTCTTCGGCGAGGTGGGGGCGGAGCGGCTGGGCGTAACGGCCATGCGGGAGGTGGCCGCCCACTTCGGCTTTGGCGAGGCGACGGACGCCCCGGGCCGCCCCTGGCCGGAGGAGTCGGCCGGCACCATCGTGCGTGCCGATGATCCGACCAACGATATTCAGATGGCCATCGGCCAGGGCGATCTGGAAGTGACGCCCCTGCAGTTGGCCCGGGCCTATTCGGCCATCGCCAACGGCGGCACGCTGCCGGCCGCGAAGCTGGTCAAGGCAGTCAAAAGCCCCGCCGGCGAGGTCGTGGTGCGACCTGCGGCGGGGCGTCCGGAGCGGGTGATCTCCCGGGAGACGGCGGCGCGGCTGAAGCAGATGCTGGAGGGCGTCACCGACCCGGGCGGGGCGGGAACGGGCAAACTGGCCTGGGTGCCGGGCGCCGGCTCCGCCGGCAAGACCGGCTCCGCCGAAGATGGCCGAAACGAGAGCGGCGGGGCCGTGGTCCACGCCTGGTTCG